>JBEILM010000030.1:0-41000 GCA_040379205.1 Gemmatimonas sp. | reverse complement strand
GGCCACGCGAGTTCATGTCGCATCCCGCAGGTGCCGTCTTTACGAGCCGTATTGGCCAGGCGGTCCTGTTGCGCCGTGACACCACCGCTCGCTTCATTGCGGCCGGCGTTGCGGCCATTTCGTGGCCGCTCGCATCGCTCGTTCGGGACTCCAGCCGCGTGCTGCAGCAGGGATCGGTACGCACCATGCTCGCCTTCTCGAGCGGTCCCGATGACATGCGCGTGTTGGATTCCGTCATGACCGCCTACGGCGGCGCGTTCCAGGTAGCCGGCGAGAGTACACGTCCTGGCCTCTTCGCGGTTGAGACGCGCGTTGGCCGCGGAGGTGTTGACGGCACGCGCGCACGATATGGTACGCCGGAACTCCCCACCACGCGCGCGATCCGCCCCGGCGAATGTGCGCTGTCGCAGCCGGCACTCATTGCGTCGCGTGATGCACGCACCGCAACCGACGGTGACGTCAGGCTCTTGCCGAGCGTGACGCTCACGAACCGCGACGTCGGCGTGATGTGGGAGAGCTACGGGGTACAGCTGGCGGACACGGTTACTGTAACCATGGAGGTGCGCGCGGAGGGTCGGCCCAGCGCGCTGGGCCGTGTCGCCGGGGGCGCCGCACCAGGTCGTGCACAACCGCAGTCCATCCTCATCTCCTGGACCGAGCCGAGTGGTGGGGCGTCAGCGCGACCAATCTCGCAGGCGACGCCCACCGTAGAGCGACGACTGAAGCTGGACCTCCGGCCGCTCAAGCGCGGGACCTACCTCCTCCAAATCGAGATCACGTTGCCATCGGGATGTCAGGCGGTGAGCGAGCCACGTCGATTCGACGTACGCTAGACACGCAACCGCCTTGCTCATTGCACATGCGGGAGTGCCCAGAGCCAGGGTTGGGCGCGAAGCGAAAGGGGACGAGACGCGTGGCCAATCACAAGGCTGGCCGTTGTTGAATCTGTCAGAAATCCGCATATATTTCTGACAGGTAGCCACCCATGCCCAACGTGACCGAACAAATCCTCGAACTCGCCGCACGGTTGCCGGAAGGCACGCCTGTGTTGGCAAAGAGCTTGCTCCACCTCGGCAGTCGTGCCGCAGTGGATCAGGCGTTGTCACGCCTGGTCCGACGGGGGCAACTCATCCGGGCTGGGCGTGGCGTCTACCTCCGGCCGGTTGCCGGTCGATTCGGGGTCAGAGCCCCGTCGGTGGAACAGGCGGTCGAGGCGCTCGCGGCCCAACGCGGTGAGGTGATCGTGTCGAGCGGTGCGGCCGCCGCCAACAGCCTCGGACTGACAACGCAGGTGCCGGTCCGGTCGGTCTATCTGACGTCGGGGCGCACCCGGACGCTTACACTGGGAGAGCAGTCCGTCGAGCTTCGGCATGCGCCACGCTGGCAACTCGCCATACCGCATGGGCTGGCGGGCCAAGCGATACGCGCGCTCGCGTGGCTCGGACCGGCGAAAGTCGAGGAAGCGCTTGATACACTGAAGCGCACGCTGCCGCCCACCGTCTTTGGCGAACTGTTCGGGGTAGCGCCGCAGCTCCCGACATGGCTTGCACGCAGTGTGGGCAAGGTCGCGCATGGCTGACGCCTTCCTGCACCTCCCGATCGAGGATCGACAGGAAGTCCTGCGCGTCGCAGCCGACCGTTCCGGTCGACCGGCGCACCTGCTCGAGAAGGACGTATGGGTCGTGTGGGCGCTCTCGACACTTTTCAGTTCACCGGTCGGCGAACAGCTCGTGTTCAAGGGCGGGACGTCGCTCTCGAAGGCGTACGGGGTCATTCGGCGATTCTCCGAGGACGTGGACATCACCTATGACATCCGGGCGCTCGCGCCCGATCTCGTCGGCGACGAAGGCGAGGCGCTGCCCAGGACACGAAGCGAAGAGAACCGCTGGTCGAGCGCGGTGCGCAAACGCCTGCCGCAGTGGGTGGCGGACGTCGTTCAACCAATCGTGGCCACAGCGTTGGCTGCCGAATCATTGACGGCAGCAGCCCGAATCGATGGGGACAGGATCTTCATCGATTACACGGCAATGACGACGGGCACCGGCTATGTGGCGCCGAGCGTCCTGCTCGAATTCGGCGCGCGCTCAACGGGCGAGCCCGCGAGTCCGCGCAATGTGGCCTGCGATGCGGCAGAGTTGGTGAACGGCGTGTTGTTTCCCACCGCCCGACCACGAGTCATGCATGCCGAGCGGACGTTCTGGGAGAAGGCCACCGCGATCCATGTCTTCTGCAAGCAGGAGCGGCTGCACGGTGATCGTTTCGCGCGTCACTGGCACGATGTCGTTCGACTCGATGACGCGGGCTTTGCGATCGCTGCGTGTGAAGATCGAGTGCTGGCCAACAGGGTCGCTCGCCATAAGGCGATGTTCTTCCCGGAGAAGGCCGCAGACGGCTCGCTGGTTGACTACGCGGCCGCCGTCAATGGCCACCTGCAACTGGTTCCGACCGGTGCCGCCGCCACGATACTCGCTGCCGACTATGCACGCATGATCGAGGACGGGCTCCTTCTCGAGGATGCCGAGCATTTCGAATCCCTTGTGGAACGATGCGGTGCCCTGAGCACGAGAGCGAACGCAGCGGTCGGATAAGGCATCGCGCGCCCTTCTATGACGCTGCGTCTCTACCGCCCCACCCCCCGCGCCCGCAGCAGCACCTGCACGGAATCGCGCGGCAGCGGCCGCACCGTCGTCGCGCGATTGCTCACCGAGGTGGCCATGAGCATCGCGTTGTACAGCGCCTCCTCGGTGGCCTCGGTCACGGCCTGAAAGAGCGCCGACATGGCCTCGTTCCCCAGCTCGTCGTTGGTGGACACGGTCGCGTCGGGATTCCGACGCACCCGCGGCGATGTGGAGAACGCCAGCACATAGTCGCCCGACCCGTTCGACGCACTGGAGCCGGTGCGGGCCAGCCCCATGATGGCGCGGGCCCCCAGCCGCTCGAGGTTGCGCGCCAGCAGCGGGGCGTCGGTGGCGATCACGATCATGCACGAGCCATCGCCGCGTTCGGCCCCCGCATCCCCCGGCGGGCGCCCCCCGCCGGCGGCGGGTGCGACGTCGCGCTGAAACGCGTAGCGGCCCAGCAGCTGGCCGATGGGCACCCCGGCCATCTGCAGCACCCCGCCGTAGTTGCCCTGCACCAGCACGCCGATGGTGTGGCCGCCCAACGACGCCGGCAGCCGCCGGGAGGCCGTGCCCATGCCGCCCTTCCAGCCGAACATGATGGTGCCGTGCCCCGCCCCCACGCTCCCCTCGGCCACCGGGCCGCTGTCGGCCACGGCCAGCGCACGCGCCACGGCGGCGGCAATGTTCGGGCGGGCCCGGGTGGTGTTCAGTCCCCCGTCGTTGGTCTCGCCGACCACCGGATTGATGGAGCGCACGTTGGCGTTCTCCGGGCGGGCGAGCATCCACTGCGCCAGGGCGTCACCGGCCTGCCAGATGCACAGCGTGCACGTGAGCACGATCGGCGTCTCGATCTCACCCAGTTCACGCAGCTGCGTCACGCCAAGCAGCTTGCCGAAGCCGTTCCCCACGTGGAGTGCGGCCGGCACCCGGTCACGAAACAGGTCGCCGCCGTGCGGCACGATGGCCGTCACGCCAGTGCGCAACGAGTCGCCCTCGGCGATGGTGGCGTGCCCCACGCGCACGCCGGGCACGTCGGTGATGGCATTGTGGCGCCCGGGGGTGAACACGCCGGGAGCCAGGCCGATGGCGCGGGCACGCACTTGCGCGCCGAGCGAGCCGGCGGCGAGCAGCAGCGCCGAGGCGCCGACCAGCACGGGGAAAACGGGTCGAGTCATGCGCCAATGTAGCATCGGACGAACCGGGCAAGCGATCGCTCCCGGCTGACCGCCTTTTGCTAGATTGCCCGCATGTCGCACCGCCCCCTGTACGGTCACTGGGCCATCCGGCGCCAGCTCACCGCCGCAGCCGCCGATGGGCGCCTGCCCGCCAGCCTGCTGCTGCAGGGGCCGCGCGGCGTGGGTAAACAGCGGCTGGCCCTCTGGCTGGGGCAGTTCCTGCTCTGCGAACGCGCAGTGGCCGACCGGCTGGAGGAACCGTGCGGTGCCTGCCAGCACTGTCGCTACGCCGAACGCGGCATGCACCCCGACCTGCACTGGGTGTTTCCGCGCGCCAAGGTGAAGGACTCCGATCCGCAGCCCGAGGATGCGCGGGAGGATCTGGCCGAGGCGATCGCCGATCGCATGAAGGCCGAAGGACTCTGGGCACCGTCCACCGGCACCGAGGCCATCTATAAGTACATGATGCAGGCCGTGGTGCAGGACTCGGGGCGGCGGCCGGCAATGGCGGGACGTGCGGTGTTCGTGCTGGGAGACGCCGAACGCATGGTGCCGCAGGAGTCGAGCCCCGAATCGGCGAACATGCTGCTCAAGCTGCTGGAAGAGCCGCCACCTGGTACCACGCTCATTCTCACCTCCAGCGAGCCGGGCACGCTCTTGCCCACTATCCGTTCACGGGTGGTGACGGTGCGCGTCCCCACCCTGGCGCTCGCCGACCTCGAGGCGTTCCTCGCCGATGCCGTGGTGACGCGGGCGTTGTCGCGCATGCCCCGCGACGAGGCGCTGGCGCGCGCCAACGGCGCGCCGGGCAATCTCTTTGCCGGCGACGCGATGGGTGCTGCGTATGCGGCGGCTCGTCAGCTGCTCGAGGCAGCGCTCGCACCGGCCGGCCCCGACGGCACCGTGCTGCGCATCAAGGTGGCCGCCCGCCAGGGCGTGGCCGGTGCCCGCGGCGCTTTCAGCGACATGCTCGACGCACTCACGCACCTCGTGCATGCGCGCACGAAGCAGCTGGTGCACGCCGACCGCACCGCGGATGCGCGCCGCATGGCGATGACGATTCCGCTGGTCGAACACGCGAAGGAGCTCACGCAACGCAACGTGAGTCCCAACCTGCAGACCGCGTCGCTACTGTCGTCGATGCATCGCACACTGCATCCGTGAGCCTCTTCCCGTCGACTCCACGCTGATGACCATGCACGACACCCCCTCGCCGCCCCCCGGCCTCCCCCCGGTCCCCGAGGTCGCGCGCGCGTTATCGCATGTCGACAGGAGCGGAAATCTCCAGATGGTGGACGTCAGCGAGAAGCCGATTTCCGTACGATCAGCGGTCGCCGGCGGTCACATCGCCATGCAACGGGAGACGTTCAACGCCATACGGGACAACAGCTTGAAGAAGGGCGACGTCATCCCGGTGGCCCGCCTGGCCGGAATTCAGGCAGCCAAACGCACGGCTGAGCTCGTGCCGCTCTGCCACTCGCTCCCGTTGTCGGGGGTCGAAGTCCGGGTTAGTCTCGATGAGTCGCTGCCCGGCTGCCGGGTGGAGGCACTCGTCAGGACCACCGCCCAGACCGGGGTGGAGATGGAAGCGCTGACCGCCGTGTCCGTAGCTCTGCTCACGATCTACGACATGGCCAAGGCGCTCGATCGGACGATGATGATTTCCGAGATCGTGCTGCGCGAAAAGCGCGGCGGCACGAAGGGGGACTTCACCAGCGCTCCGTGAGTGACCCGAAAGCTAAAGAGGGCCCATGCACGACCCTGTTGATATTGCAGGACGCCACGATGCCTTGGCTCGTCGCCGTCGGATGCACAGACGGCACACCCAGCGCCGGCTATCCAAGGTGCTGGTCGCCAGCGTCACCGTCTTCGGAGTGGCCTCCGCCCTCCGCCCGGAGGCGCCCGCCCCGGCGGCCGCTCGGCCCACCGCCAGCGCGGTGGGTCCGGTGGCCAACGCCCAGTCGGCGCCACTTCATACCGCGCTCCACGCGCCGTCCCCGTGGCGGCCCGCCGGTGAGGTGCTGAAGCGAGGCAAGAGCACCAACGCGCCGTCGCTGCCCTTGGCCCCCGATCTCCGCGAGCAGGAGCGGCGGGAATCGTTGAGCCGGTGGCATCACATTTACACCTTCAGCACGCGGTTCCGGATCAAGCCCGATCTGGCGCGCCGCATCTACGACGCGGCCGTCACCGCCGGCCTCGAGCCGGAACTCGGTTTCCGGCTCGTCCGTGTGGAGAGTGTCTTCAACCCGCGGGCGGTCAGCCGCGCGGGCGCGCTGGGCCTCACGCAGCTCATGTACGGCACGGCGCGCGAGTTCGAGCCGAACGTGACCCGCGAGCAGCTGCTCGATCCCGACGTCAACCTGCGGATCGGCTTCAAGTACCTGCGGTCGCTGATCCGTGAGTACAAGGGCGACCTGAAGCTGGCGCTGCTGGTGTACAACCGGGGGCCGACCGCCGTAAACGCGGCGATCGCCATGGGCATGAGCCCGGCCAACGGCTACGAAAGCATCGTCACCCGCGGCTACCGCGGACGTGGGACGCTGGATTGAGCCAGCGCGTAACCGACAGTGAGGTAGAGACTTGGAGCAAGCGACCGGAGATCATCTTCCGGTCGCTTTCTTCTTGCTCGGCGTCGTGGCGACGCTCGTCTTCTTCTTTGCCGTGGTCTTCTTGGCTGCCGGCTTCTTGGCCTTGCCCTTGGCGCGCTTGGAAGCGCCGGACGTGGTCGTCGCCTTCGCTGACGTACTGCTTCGGGTGGTCGACGCGGCCGTCGTCCCGGCGCGCACCACCAGCTTCTGGCCGGCGCTGATGCGGCTGCCACGCATGCCGTTCAGCGCCCGAAGCCGCGCCTCGGTGAGGCCGTAGCGGCGGGCAATGCCCCCCAGCGTCTCGCCGCGGCGCACCACATGCACCGCAGCCGAGCCGCCCGCGGTGCGCGCACGCGTTGTCGCCGAGCCGTACTTCTCGATGGAAGGATCGGGGATAGCCTGGGCAAAGCGCAGGGCATGCTCGCGCGGAATCCGCAGCGACTGGCCGCTCACCAGCCGGCCTTTGCGCGACGTGCGCATGGTGGGATTGAACCAGCGCAGCTGCGTCAGCGTGATACCGTGGCGGCGGGCGAACGCGGTGGGGGTGCTAGACGCGTCCGCTACCCTGGCCATGGTGAAGCCCCGTCGCGCGTCGGCCTCGAGCGTATCCAGCGCGGCCACGGTCGGCTCGACGCTGCCCACCGGTACCCGAACCCAGACCCGTGCATCGGGCGGCGTGATGCCCCGAAGCAGGGCGGGATTCAGGTCACGCAGGTCGGTGTGCGGAATGCCCCCCGCATCGGCCACCGCAGCCAGACTGGTGCCCGGCTCCACCTGCACCGAGTCGTAGGCATACGTCGGCAGCGTGTCGATGTGGATCCCGTACTGGGCGGGGCGCTTGCCCACCAGCGCCGCCGCGATTAGTTGCGGGACGTAGTTCTTGGTCTCCGCGCGCAAGTAATCCTGCTCGGCCAGCGCGAAGAAGCGGTCCTCCCCTTCGGCCCCCTCGAGCTCCTCGGCGAAGCGCGAGAGCCCGCGCGATACCCGACCTGGGCCGCCGTTGTAGGCCGCCGCCGCCAGGTACAGCGACCCGAACTGGCGCTGGAGGTAGCCCAGGAAGCGGATGGCACCGTCGGTGGCGCGCGCCGGATCGCGGCGCTCATCCATCCACCAGTCCACACGCATGCCGATGTCGCGCGCCGTGCTGCTCATGAACTGCCACATGCCCACCGCCGCCGCTCGCGAGTAGGCGTGGGGATCGTAGCCGCTTTCGATCAGCGCGAGGTACGTGAGGTCCTCCGGCATCCCGTTGGCGCGCAGCTTGGCGCGAATCATCGGTTCGTAGCGGGTGCCGCGGCTGAGGCGCGCGGCCGTCCGTTCCTTGGCGGTCGAACTGAACAGGTTCACATAGTGCGTCACCCGCTCGTGCGTCTCATAGGCGCGCACATCGAGGTCCCACTCCGGCTCGGCGGGGGGCGCGTCCGACAGGACGGCCGAATCCCCGAAGACGGCCGCTGCCGTTTCCACTACCTGCTGCCGAGATGTCGGAGCGGCCGTACCAGCGGACGGCGCGGCTGCCGACTCGGCGACGCGGGGGGCGGACGATGCCGCGGCAACGGGGGGCGCCACAGGGACCGGATACAGGGGCTGCAGCGGGCGACAGGCACCGGCTGCGGCTACGCCAAGCAGCAGAGAGAGGCGATGGACGAGTCGGCCACGCCACGCGGGCCCACCCGGCCCCGCACGCAGGAAGGAGGCGGCAGCTATCACGCCCGCAAGCTATGCCGCCGGGAACGCCCGTGACACCACGTGGCGCACATTTCAGGAATCGCTGGCGACGCCGGCCTCGAGCGCGAAGCGGGTCAGCCCGGCCACGGAATGGATGTGCAGCTTGCGCATGAGACTCTCGCGGTGCGCCTCGACAGTGCGGCGGCTGATGCCGAGCTCGGCGGCAATGGCCTTGTTGGTCAGCCCCCGGGCCACTCCGCCGAGCACGTCGCGCTCGCGAGGCGTGAGCTGCTCGAGCTGCGTCGCGGCGGTGGGCTCGGCGACCACCTCGGTCGAGGACAGGCGCTTGACCACCGACGGGCTGAAGAAGGTCCCCCCGGCGTGTACCGCGTGGATGGCGGCGCGGAGCTCCTCGCCGGCGGCATCCTTGAGCAGATAGCCGTGCGTGCCGATGCGCATTCCCTCGCGCACGTACTCGCCCTGCTCGTGCATGCTGAGCAGGAGCACGCGAGTGTCCGGAAGCAGCTCGCGGATGCGCGCCGCCGCCTTGAGGCCGTTTTCCTCGGGCATGGTGATGTCGAGCACCACCACGTCGGGCTGGTGCTGCACGGCCAGTTCTACGGCCAGGCGGCCGTTGGAGGCTTCGGCAACAACGTCGATGCCGGGATCGGCATCCAGCACGTAGCGCAGCCCTTCGCGCACCAGCGCGTGGTCGTCGGCGATGAGCACACGAATGCTCACGGAAGCAGCGGAGGACGTCATGCAGTGACCATGGTCGGCACCGGGACGCTCAGACGGAGCGTGGCGCCGGGAGTGCGATTGGCGATGTGCAGGGTGCCACCGGCGGCGAGCAGTCGCTCGCGCATGCCGGTGATGCCCATGCGATGATCGGTGTCCTTGAGCCGCCCGGTCCGCAGCGTTGGGAAGCCGCGACCGTCGTCGGTCACCGTGAGCGTGAGGCGGTCGTCCTGCACGTCCACCGTCACGTCGACGAGTGAGGCCTCGGCGTGCCGCACCACGTTGGAGAGCGCTTCCTGCAACGCCCGGAAGATGGCCAGTTCGGCGTCGCCCGACAGGGGGGGCAGCGCGGGCGGCGCGGTGAAGCGCACCTGCAGGCCGCTGCGTTCGGTGAAGTCGGTCACCAGCGAATGCAGCGCCGGCCGCAGGCCGAGGTCGTCGAGCAGCGTCGGGCGGAGGTCGCTGGTGACCTGCCGGATGCTGGCGATGCCGGTGTCGACCAGGCCGAGCAGGCGGTCGAGTCGCGGCGCCGAGTCGGTGGGCAGCAGCGGGCGCAGCGCTTCCAGCTGCATCTTGACCGCCGAGAACACCTGGGCGGTCTCGTCGTGCAGTTCGCGGGACAGGCGCCGCCGTTCCTCCTCGTGCTGGCGAACCATGCGCGCCGAGAGCTGCTCGAGGGCGCGGGTGCGGGTGGCCAACTGCCGGTCGAGCGACCACTGATCGAGGGCGGCGCCAACCTGCTGGCCGAGTGCCAGCAGGAAGTCGTCGTCGAGGGCCGTGAAGGGGTTCCGGATGTCCCCGGTCATGACGAGGGCGCCGACCAGCTGCGCGCCCGCCCCGACGGGCAGCGCCGCCACGAATGGCTGTCCGCCACCCGCCGACACCACCTGCGGCCGACGCGTGGTGCGCACCCGTGTGAGCGCCTCCTGCATGGCCGGCATGGGCTCGACTCCCACCCAGGTCTCGCAGGCGCCGGCCCCGCGCAGAAAGTAGCCACGCGGCAGCGCGCCCTCGGTCGCGGACCCCGCGGCCCCTTCGCGCGTCGTCTCGAGCACGCGGTCGAGCGCCTCGGCTGGTGATTCCTCGTCGAGGCCGTCGGGATCGGGATGGGCCGCCCGCGGATCGAACAGGTAGATGGCCGTCCCTCGTACGCCCGGGAGCGCGAGCGGGCGCGAGAGCAGCACGTCGAGGGGACCGGCCCCGTCGGTCCGCCGCTGCAGGTCGCCCGAGAGCAGCGACAGCGCGCGGACGCCGCGCCCGAGATCGTCGAGCACCAGGAGCACGAGTCCGGCGGCCACCAGCAGCTCGAAGGCGATGTCGAGGTAGTAGCCCCACGGCGTCCAGGCCCCCTGGGCGCGGAGGAACGGGTAGTCGAGGTGGTGCAGCCCCCAGAGGGCGAAAGCGATGGCCAGCAACCGGGCGCCGGTAGAGCCGGCCACGCGGTGATGGCGCCAGAACACCCAGCCGGTCCACAGCGTAGCGCCGCTGAGGAACAGTACCGCCGGCAGCGCCGCCCACAGGAAGTGGTCGAGCTGGTAGATGGCGAGGTAGGACCAGAGCAGCGGAAAGAGCGCCAGCAGCAGATATGCCGGCCGGGCCCTCGGCTGCCGGAGGAACACCAGCGATCCCCACAGCAGGACGAGCGCCGTCCAGCCAGTGGTGACCTGGTGCCAGTACAGCCAGACCCGCTCGCCGGTGAGCAGAAAGCTGAGGATGCACGCCAGACGGGCCACGTACACGCCCCACGCCAGGGCGAACCAGCCGAACCACGGACGGCGGTAGCGCACGTAGAGGTGCGCGCACAGGGCGGCCACACCGGTGGTCACCGCCCCCTGCAGCAAGGTGGCGGCCAGTTCGGTGGCCACCGCCAGCGGCCCCGGCGCCGGAATATCCACCTGCAGCAGCGCGGTCAGCATGCCGTGAGCACCGGCGCGTCAGTCGTCGGCCATGAGAGGCGCCGGCCCCCCCGGCTGCGTGACGTGGTAGACGGTTCGCGACGGGAAGGCAAAGCTCGAGCCGTTGTCACGCACGATGCGCATGAAGCGCAGGAACATCTCGTGCCGAATCTGCATGAACTCGTTGAGGTCGGTGGTGAGGAACCAGGCGGTGACGTTGAGCCGAATGGCGGAGTCGGTGAAGAGCACCACGTGCACGCGCACCCGATCGGGCCAAATGAGCGGGTGGGCGCGGAGCGTCGCTTCCAACGCGTCACGAATGGCCTGGATCTGCTCCGGCGACGTTTCGTAGGTCACGTCGAGATCGGTGCGGAAGAGGATGCGATCGCGTTCCCCGAAGGTTTCGATGCGCTCGTCGGCGAGGCGACCGTTGGGGATGCGCACCACGGTGCGGTCGATGGTGCGGAGACTGGTGGAGCGCAGGCCGATGCGTTCGACTTCCCCCTCGGTGGCGCCGGCCCGCACCCAGTCGCCCACGCGGAACGCCTTGTCGGCGGCGAGGCTGACGCTGCCGAACAGGTGCTCGACGGTTTTCTGCGCCGCCAGCGCAACGGCGATACCGCCGATCCCGAGACCAGCCAGCAGGGTCCCGACCGGATAGCCGAACTGGGCCAGCGCCACAAGCAGGGCGATGATGGCGAGGGTGACCCGCAGGATGTTGCTGATCAGCGGGACCAGCGTGCGCGCCTGGGCGCCCCGCTCCGCCGCCCAATCGGCCGTCTCGAGCCGCTGCTGCGCCAGGCGGATGACGCGCAGCAGCCCCCAGAACAACGCCAGCAGGCCGAGCCCGCGGGCGAGTGCACTCACAAACCCGTCGACGCGCGGATTGAGCTGCAGCACCGACAGCAACGGCGACGCGGCGAGCGCCGCCGCCCAGAGCCGGAACGGTCCGCGGAGGTTCTGGAGCAGCAGGTCGTCCCACTCGGTCACCGTGGCCTTGGCCACCCGCCCGAGCAGCGCGCGCAGCAGCGCGCCCAGCACCCAGGCCACGAGCACGAGGATGGGCACACTGATGGCGAGCCCCAGCCACTGCCACCAGAACACGTTGAGCGGCCCCTCACCCAGGAGTGCCTGCGGCAGGCGCTCGCTGATCCACGGGGCCTGCAGGGTGTCGAACCACGCATCGACGCTGGCCACGGTGGCCTGCGAGAAGCGCCAGCGCGACGGCGTCCCCGCTCCCCGAATAAGCCGGACCGGATCCTCGCGCCCACCCGGACCGGTGATGATGGCGATGCGATCGCCGATCGGGTCACCGTCGGTGGTGTCACCCACAGCCAGCGGTGACAGCTCACGCGGATCGAGGTTCAGCTTCTGGTCGAGGACCGACTTGAGGCGTCGTGCCAGCAGCGGCCCGCGTTCGCGCGCCGATATCGGGAGGCTGAGAAACTCGGCGGCCCCCGCCCAGTCGCCGGCAGTGGCGTGACGCAGGAACTCCTCGACGGCCGCCCGCGGCGAGCCCGGCGAGACCGCGACCGGGGCCGAGTCGGCCGACGGCTTGGCTCCGGGGAGACCGAATTGCGCCAACAGGGGGCGCCCGAGACACAGGGCGAGCGCGGCGGCCAGGAAGACCGACCAGCGGGCCACCGGCGACACACGCGGCGGCGACAGGACAGGACGTCGCATGGCCGGAAGATAGCCGACTGCACACCGGCGGTGCGCGCCTGGGCGTGCGCCTGGGCGTAGTGTGGAGAGTGACCGGGGTGGGGATCGAACCCACGACCTACGGATTAAAAGTCCGCTGCTCTACCGACTGAGCTACCCGGTCCATCGGCATCGAACGCCAGCACGGAAGAATCATCGGTTCGGTCCGGACGGTCAACCGGGGGACCGCAGCTTGTGCGCCGGCCCATGGTCGCCGTGCGCCGACGGACCGGAACCCGTAGCATATCCGCATGACCCTTTCCCCACTCCCCCGACTCGCGACGCTGGCGGCTGCGGCGTCGCTCCTGCCCTCGTGCCTGCTCGCGCAGGCCGCTCCCGTGACCTGCGAGGCCGATGCCCGCGGCGTCGTCCCCGGCGTGGAAGTGCTCCTTCGTGATTCGCTGCATCTGGTCCGCGGCAAGCGCGTGGGCCTCATCACCAATCACTCCGGCCGTGACCGTGACGGCCGCAGCACGATCGACCTGCTGCACAAGGCCCCCGGCGTGCGCCTCACGGCGCTCTACGGGCTCGAACACGGCATTCGCGGCGCAGCCAAGGCCGGCGAGAAGATCAGCGACGCCGTCGATCCGTCGACGGGGGTGCCGGTGTACTCGCTGTACGGCGAGACCCGGGTCCCGACAGAGGCGATGCTCCGGGATGTCGACGTACTGGTGTACGACGTGCAGGACGTCGGCGCCCGCGTGTACACCTATGAATGGTCGATGGTGCTGGCGGCGCGGGCCGCGCGCAAGCCGTTCATCGTGCTCGACCGCCCGAATCCGATCCGCGCCGACCGGGTCGAAGGCGGCGTGCTCGATCCGCAGTTTTCGACGCTCGTGGGGCTGTACCCGGTGGCGGCCCGCTACGGGTTCACGCCCGGCGAACTGCTCCGCTACCTGGGCGGCATCGGCATGTTTACCGTGGATGTGACCGTGGTGCCCATGTGCGGCTATCGCGCCGACATGTGGTGGGAGGACACGCGCCTGCCGTGGGTGAACCCCTCGCCCAACCTTCGCAATGTGTCGGCGCTGGTGGTGTATCCGGGCACCGTGTTCTTCGAGGGCACGAACGTCAGTGAAGGGCGCGGCACCGACGACCCGTTCACGCTCATCGGCGCCGCCTGGCTCACCGACGCCGCCGATGCCGCCACCGAGCTCAACGCGATGCGTCTGCCGGGGGTGCGCTTCGAGGCGACCACGCGCGCCGTGCAGACCGGCTACAAGTTCGGCGGGCAGACCATTCCGATGCTCAAGGTGCAGGTCACCGACCGCAACACGGTGCGGCCCGTGGCGGTGGGCGCCTGGATGCTGCGCGTGCTGTACAAGCGGCACACGACGCAGTGGGAATGGCGCGTGTCGGCCATCGATCGGCTCGCCGGCACCGATGGGTTGCGCAAGGCCGTCGAACGCGGCGACGACGCGGTGCGCACCTGGCTGGCCAACGGCGACGCCGACGCCGCCGCGTTCGCGAAGGCCATCGCGCCGTACCGGCTGTATCGCTGACGGCGACGCATGGCCCGCAGACGACGAACGGCGCAGGCCCCATGGCCAGCGCCGTTCGTCACGTCATGGCGCCACGCGGTCGATCAGAACGCCACGCGCAACCCGGCCTGCAGCTGCCGCGCCGCAAACGCGCCGGTGCGGGTGCCGAAGTCGGTGAGCGCCCGACCGGACGCATCGGTCCGGCGGCCGGCGATGGCCGACCAGTTGTCGAAGTTGAGGAGGTTGAACGCTTCGAGATTCAGCTCGACCTTGCGCCCGCCCTGGGCGAACAGCTCCCGAGCCAGCCGCAGGTCCACCGTGCGGTACCAGTTGTCGAACGCATTCGCCGGGCGCGCCGTGCGCACCCCGTTCGGGAAGTCGTCGGTGAAGATGTTGTTGCGGTTGTCGTCGGTGCCGGTGGTCACCGCGTACGGCCGAGGCGACGCGACGGTGACGATGCTCGACAGGCGGAAGTTGAACGGCAGGTTGTCGATGGAGCTGACCACCAGGCGATGCCGTTCGTCGCCGGTCGTGGGCTGCATGTCGTACAGCGCGAGGTCGGTGTGCACGGGCGCCAGGTTGCCCTCGAACTCGCTCTCGTAGAAGCCGAGCGTGTAGGCCACATTCACCCGATGGCCGGGCTTGTTGTACGTGGCCGATAGCACCATGCCGTCGAAGGTGGCTTTGCCGAAGTCATCCCACAGCGTGATATCGCCATAGTTGGGAGTGAGCTGGCGCGCCCGCGTCGTGGTATTGAACCAGTTCGGGTTCCAGCGCGTGTACAGATGCGAGATGCGCTGCCGCACGTAGTCCACGTTCATGCCGAACGTCTCGGTGAACTGGTGGCCCACGCCGATGGACATCTGCCGGTTCTCCGGCGTCTCCATCCGGTTCTTGACGAGGATGAGCGCCGGCGTGAGCGACGCGCCGCCGGAAATGACACGCTGCCGCAGCACCTCGCCATCGCGGGTGCCCGGATTGACGAAGTTGTAGGTCCGCCACGAGGCGTTCAGCCGTTCCTGGAAGCCGATGAAGCTGGTGGTGCGGTCGAAGAAGATGCCGTAGCCACCCCGAATGAAGGTCCGGTTGTCCTTGCGCGGGTCCCAGGAGAAGGAGAGCCGCGGCGAGATGTTGTTCATGTCGTTCTCGCGATCGCCGCGATTGAGATAGGGCTGCAACAGCGCGATGTTGGCCAGCGCGCCCCCCCGATCGCTGAGCCACGGCGACGTGAAGTCGTTGTTGAGCGTGTTCAGCTCCGCATCCCAGCGCACCCCGACATTCACGGCGAAGTTCGGGATCGGCCGCCACTCGTCGTTGAAGTAGAGGCCGATGATCTGCCCGTCCGCCGTGGCGCGGGCATCGTCACGCAACGTGGGGTTGAAGAAGCCCACCCCGATGTTGCCGGCATTGGGATTGCTGCTGGTGTCGGTGGGGAACGTGAACGCGCCGTATTGATTGATGGGGTTGTACTGCGACCCTTGCACCATGCTCACCTCGACGCCGGCCTTCATGAGGTGCGTACCGTAGAAGTCGTCCTTGGTGATCTGCGCCCGATTGATGAAGCGGAGGTGGGTTTCGCGCAGTTCGAGCGGGAACCCGGCCGCACCACCGATGGTGAGGCTCGGATAGGCGAGCTGCGCCGACTGGGTGAGCGACGGCTCGTTGTGCGACCAGCTCACCAGTTGCAGCGAGGCCTCGTTGGCCACGTTGGTGGCGGGCAGCCAGCGATGCCGCAACTGCCCGGTCGTGATCCAGTAGGTCTGGGCAATGCCGGTCTGCGCCGACGTGCGGTTGCCGAAGTTCCCCTCACCCGAAAGGTTGCGCGTGGAGAGCATCAGGTCCCACGTGTTCTTCTCGTTGGGCACGTAGGTGAGGCGATTGTACAGCGTGTGATTCTTCTGGGGCGCCAGAAAGCTACCGCCGAACTGGTCCCAGATGCCGGGATTGATGGCCGGACGCCCGGGCACCACATCGATGTAGTTGTTTGTGCTGGTGAGTTCGTAGCTGGCGGCCAGGAACAGCTTGTCCTTCACCAGCGGCCCGCGCACGTTGAGGCCGAGCTGCTGCCGGCTGTAGTCGGGAATCACCTGATTGAGGTTGCGCTGCACGAAGGTGCGCGAAATGAAGTCGGCATTCTGGAAGTAGCCGAATCCCGACCCTTCCCACTTGTTCGTACCGCGGCGGCTGGCCGCCGCAATCACGTACGACGCGCCACGCGTGAACTCAGCGTCGTAGGGCGTGGTGTACACCCGGAATTCCTCGAGCGCTTCCTGCGGCAGCGGCGATCCGGTCTGCGGAATGCCGACCAGGTTGCCGTTGAACAGCGACTTCATCTCGACGCCGTCCATGTACAGGTTGATGAAGCGCAGGTCGGGAGCGCCGCCGGCGGAGGGCAGCGACCGCCCCTGCTGCGGCGCGTACGCCTTCACGCCCGGGGCGATGGCCGCGAGGTTCATGACACCGCGCGCATTCATCGGCAGGTTCTCAATCTCCTCCTTCAGCACGGGCGCCGACACCGACAGTCGCTGGACCTCCACCGACTTGACGCGCGTCGACTGCACCTGGACGCTGGCGATCTCGGCGGCGCCGCTCTCCAGCGAAATCGTGAGGTAGGCGCGCTGGCCGATGACGAGCTGTACGGTCTGGGTGGCCGGCCGGTAGCCGAGCGCGCGGGCGGTGAGCTCATAGCGGCCGGAGAAGAGACCGAGGAACCGCACGTTGCCGGAGGGGCCGGCCACGGCATTGCGCAGCTCGTTCGTTTCGACGTTCCGCAGGGTCACCTGCGCGCCGTTGACCGGGGCGCCGGTTTCCTTGGCCAGCACCTTCCCCTCGAAGGTGATGGATGCCTGGGCGGCCAGCGGTGTGGGTGTGCCCAATCCGCGGGTGACGAGCAGGACGGCGAGGAGCAGACCACGCCGCATCGCGTTGATCATGTGGAGAGCCTCAGTGGGAGGGTGGAACCCGAGAAGCTGCGCGCGCCGGCCGCGCTGTCAATCGGGCCTTTGGACGCCCCCCCACAGCAAACGGGCCACCCCCAAATTGGAGTGGCCCGTGATCCTGATGGCCCCTGGCGAACGCCGCGCAGTGCGCGGCGGGCTGTCAGCGCCCGGCCGACATCGCCGCAAGCGTCGCCGTGCTGCCGCCGGCCGCCGTTTCGATCACGAAGGTGACGCGGCGGTTGAGCTCCGCGCCCGCATCGTCGCCCATGGCACCCGGCTTCACCAGGCGGGCCTTGCCGTAGCCCACCGCGCGCAGCGCGGCGCCGTCGAGCCCGTACGTCACGAGGAAGTCGCGCACCGCGTCAGCGCGCTCACGCGAGAGCCGGAGGTTGTAGGCCGCGCTGCCCGCCGGATCGGCGAACCCTTCGATGGTGATCGTGGCACCCTGGTAGTGCTGCCGGGCCACGGTGGCGAACTTCTCGAGGACGGCCCGGTCCTGCTCCCGCACGGCGGCATCATCGAAGCCGAAGTGCACGGGCATGGCGAACTTGACCTGGTTCTCCATCGCCGTGATGCGGGCGCCGAAATCCGTCCGGAGCGTCTGCAGGTCGTTGCGCAGGGCGTTGAGGTCGGTGCGCAGGCCGCTCACGTCCGTGCGCAGCGCCTCGTCGCCGGCCACGCGCTCGGAGCGCTCGGTGGACAGGGCCGACGTCAGCGAGGTCCGCTGCTCGTCGAGTCCACGGCGGACAAAGCCCTTCGTGGCGCACGCGCCGAGGGTGCTGGTGGCCAGCAGGGACAGCGTGGCATAGCGAATCGATCGCATGGGGTGTTCCTCTCGTGTTCGGGTGAGGCGGCTGCTCGTTACCAAATCGGGTGCGCATCGTATTGCTCATCCGCCGTGCACACCACGACTGGATAGTCACCCGACGCACTGCTGGGCGCCGTGACTGCTGTCACCGAAACACGGCCAATTTCCACTTGGCGTGACGAGGGTCACGCCGGTGCTTTCGCCAGCCATTCACCGCCATCGACCACGAAGATCGCGCCGGTGATCCAATCGCCGGCGGGCGATGCCAAGAACGCCACCATGTTCGCGATGTCGCGCGGCGAACCCCACCGCCCGAGGGGAATTCCGGTGCGGGCATAGGCGGCCATCTTTTCTTCGGCGGCGGCGAACAGATCGGGGATCCCGCTGTCGGCCGGCGGCGTGAACGCCTTGCGCACGCCCTCGGTGGGAATGGGGCCGGGTGCAATCGCATTCACGCGAATGCGCTGCGGCGCCCACTCCACGGCGAGGGTGCGTGTGAGCGCATCGACACCGGCCTTGGCTGCCGTGGCATGCGCCATCATGGGCCAGCCGCGGTAGTGCAGCGTCATCGACGTGCTCACGATGCGCCCGCCCCCCTGCTGCGCCATGATCGGGTACACCGCCTGCGAACAGTGGAACGTGCCGAACAGGTCGATCTCCACCACGCTGCGCCATGCGTTCGGTGACAGGGTGGCACTGGGCGCGTAGAAGTTGCCCGCCGCGTTGTTGACGAGCAGGTCGAGGCGGCCGTGGCGCGCGGCGATCTCCTGCACCGCCGCGTTGACACGCTCGGGGTCGCGCACGTCGAGCGACACCACACTCGCGGCGTGCCCACGCGCGGTGATGCCGGCGAGCGCCGCCTCGAGGTGCGCCGGCTTCCGACTGGCGATCACCACGTGGGCGCCCAGCTCGGCGAGCAGTTCCGAAATGCCGAGTCCGATACCGGTCCCGCCCCCGGTGACGAGCGCCACCTGACCGTCGAGCAGGCCGGGGCGAAAGACAGCAGTCGGGTCGGTGGCGTCAGGCATCGGACGGGTCCTTGGGAGGGAGGGAATCGAGGGCGAGCACGACCTGTTCGCCCAGACAGAAGCTGCGTCGATGATGCGGCGTGAGCCCCAGTTCCGCGAGGGCGGCGCGGTGCTGCGCCGTGCCGTAGCCGCTGTTGCGGGCCCAGGCGTAGCCTTCATGACGCGCCGCGAGGGCGGTCATGAGACGATCGCGGGTCACCTTGGCGACGATAGAGGCGCAGGCAATGGCGTAGCACTTCGCGTCGCCCTTCACGACCGCCGTGTGCGGGGTGCCGAGGGTGCGCAGCGGGGTGCCGTCCACGAGCACGTGATGCGGCAGTTGCCCGAGCCGGCCGGGTACGCGCCCGAGCGCCCGACGCATGGCGAGTACGGTGGCGTGGTAGATGTTGAGGCGATCGACCTCGCGGGCGCTGGCGGCCCCGAGCGACACGACGAGTGCGTGTTCGCGTATGCGCGCCGCCAGGGCGACGCGGGTGGCGTGATCGAGTTGCTTGGAGTCGTTCACGCCGGCGATGGCCCGCCGATCGGGGGGCATGACGATGGCACATGCGACGACGGGGCCCGCCAGGGGGCCCCGTCCGACTTCATCGACTCCGACCAGGAGCGGGCCGTACTGCTCACGCAGCGTCCGCTCGATCGGGCTCCAGCGCGCCATCGCCCGTTCGACCGTGTGCGCGTGGCCGCTGGCTGCGCCGCCCTTACTTGGCGGGGCGAACCGTCTTGCGCTCCTTGATGCGGGCCGCCTTGCCCGTCACGTTGCGCAGATAGTACAGCTTGGCACGACGCACGACACCGCGACGAACCACGACGATCTCGGCCAGCATGGGGCTGTGCACCGGGAAGATGCGCTCCACGCCGACGCCGTTCGACACCTTGCGGACGGTGAACGTCTCGCTGACACCGGCGCCACGACGCGCGATGCAGATGCCTTCGAAGGCCTGAATGCGCTCCTTCTCGCCTTCCTTGACGCGCACGTTGACGCGCACGGTGTCACCGGCGCGGAACGGCGGCACTTCCTTCATCCACTCCTTCTGGGTCTCGATAAACGGATGCATCGTGATTCTCCGGGGCCGGTCGGAAGGTGGCCCGGTTCAAGGTGCTGCGGGGCCGACCCGCGCCCCCCCGCGCTGAGCGCGATCAGGGGTAGGGATCGGTGCGAGAGGCCATGACGCATCACGGGAGGCGAAGTCCTCCAGGATGGGACCGACGTGGCATCGCCGCCGTGCCGTGGCTCCCGAACGGGGAGCGGTGGCAACGGGACTGTTGCGGGGTACTTCCGAACGACCGCGCACTGCAAGAAGCGCCCCGTTTCCGGGGCAGTCCAAAAGAATAGCGGCACTCCGGACCAGAACGCTAGGGGGCCGGACGGGCGACCGGGCATCCTCCGCTTCCGGCCACCGCCGACGGCCCGCTACACTGCGATATGCCGCAGCCGCTGCCCTACCCCGAGACCCGGACGTCGCCCCAGGTGGACGACTACCATGGCACCCTCGTCCCCGACCCCTACCGGTGGCTCGAGGACGACCGCTCGGAGGAGACCGCCGCCTGGATCGAGGCCCAGAACCGCGTCACCTTCGACTATCTCGCCACCATTCCCTACCGGGAGGCGCTGCGCCAGCGGATGACCGCCCTGGTGGATTACCCGCGCACCTCGGCGCCGGAGCACAAGGGACCCTGGCTGCTCTTTGCCCGCAACGAGGGGCTCCAGAACCAGCCGGTCTACTACCTGCAGCGTGGCGAGGACGGCCCGGCCGAGGTGCTGCTCGATCCGAATGTGCTGTCCCCGGATCAAACCACGCGGGTGGCCGGCCTCACCTTCGACCGACAGGCGCGGTACATCGCGTACATGGTGAGCCATGCCGGCTCCGACTGGCAGCAGATCCGCGTACTGGACCTCGCCACGCGCACCGAGTTGCCGGATGTCGTCGACTGGGTGAAGGTCTCGGCGATCGCCTGGCATGGCGATGGGTTCTACTACAGCCGCTATCCGGCACCGGGAGAGGACGAAGGCGCGTTCTCGTTGAAGAACGAGGATCACCAGGTCCATTACCATGCGCTCGGCACCACTCAGGCCGACGACCGTCTGGTGTACCACGACCCCGAACACGGCCAGCGCTTTCACATCCTCGGCACCACCGAGGACGAGCGCTTCGCGGTACTCAGCATCAGCGACCGGGGCCAGGGAAAGGACGGCAACGCCCTGCTGGTGCAGGACCTGTCGCAACCGGGCGGCGAGTTTCACCCGGTCTGGACGGAGTTCGACGACCAGTTCGCGGTGCTCGATGCCGACGGCGATGCCCTGCTGGTGCTCACCAACCGCGGCGCCCCCAACCAGCGGGTAATACGCATCGACCCGAAGCACCCGGGCGAAGCGCACTGGACCACCATCATCCCCGAGCGCGACGCCCCGCTGGAAGGGGTGAGCACGGCGGGCGGCCGGCTGATCGCGCTGTACCTCGAGGATGTCACCTCGCGGGCCGTCGTGCACCGGTACGACGGCACACGCGAGCGGGAGATCGTACTGCCCGGCCTTGGTACCGCCATGGGATTCGACGGCGAGCGCGACGCGACCCACGTGTTCTACACGTTCACGTCGTTCACCGCCCCCGCCACCGTGTACCGGCTCGACCTCGCGTCCGGCGAGAGCACGGTGTACCGCGCCGTGCAGCTGCCCTTCGATCCATCGCAGTTCGAGACGCGGCAGGTGTTCGTGCCGAGCAAGGACGGGACGCGAGTGCCGGCGTTCATCGTGGCGAAGAAGGGGCTCGTGCTCGACGGCAACAACCCCACGCTGCTGTATGGCTACGGCGGCTTCAACGTGTCGCTGCCGCCGGCGTTCAGCGCACTGCGGGTGGCGTTCCTTGAGCAGGGGGGCGTGTATGTGCAGGCCAACCTGCGCGGCGGGGGCGAGTACGGCGAAGCCTGGCATCAGGCGGGAATGAAGGAGAAGAAGCAGAACGTCTTCGACGACGCCATCGCCGTGGCCGAGTGGCTGATCGCGGAGGGCTACACGTCGAGCGGGAAGCTGGCCATCCAGGGTGGCTCGAATGGTGGCCTGCTGGTGGGCGCCATCATGACGCAGCGCCCCGAGCTGGCCAGGGTCGCCCTGCCTGCCGTGGGGGTGATGGACATGCTGCGCTTCCACACCTTCACCATCGGCTGGAACTGGATTGCCGACTACGGCTCGAGCGACGATCCGGAGGCGTTCCGCTACCTGTACGCGTCCTCACCGCTGCACAACCTGCGTGATGGGGAGACGTATCCCGCCACGCTCATCACCACCGCCGATCACGATGATCGTGTGGTGCCCGCGCACTCGTTCAAGTTCGCGGCGCGCCTGCAGGCGGCGCATGCGGGCGCGAACCCGGTGCTCATCCGCATCGAGACGAAGTCCGGCCACGGCAGTTCGTCGCTGAGCAAACAGATCGAGGAGACCGCGGATGTGTTCGCGTTCGTCTTCGCCAACCTCGGGGTCACGCCACACTTCGGCACCGTGCCGGCATGAGCCGTTCCCGGGGGCCGCGGCGCTGGTGGCTGGCCGCCGGCGGCGTGAGTGTGGGCATGGCCGCCATGGCGGCGGGGCTGCTGACTGGCGCCCCGCCGCTGGCACGCTACCCGGTGCAGGAGGGTGCTGCCACCAACCCGTCGCGCATTGCCGATGGAATCGATCGTCGCTTCGTCATGCGTGACACGGTGGAGCTGCAGGCGCGCCAGCACGTGGCAGCCTCCCGCGGTACCGTGATCCTGCTGCACGGACTCGGCGAACACGACTCCGCCTACGTGCGCTGGGCGGCCAGCGTCTCGAAGGCCGCGGAGATGAACGTCATCGCGTACACGCTGCGCGGCAACGGCTATGGCACGGAGCCGGCCGGTGACGTGCCCGATCCCGAGGCGTACCTGCGGGACCTTGCGGAGGTCGTGCGCGAACTGCTCAAGCGCGTGCCGAGCGGTCCGGTGCTGCTGGTGGGGGTGCGCGGCGGGGCGGGGCTCGCTGCCCGGTACGCCAGTGATGGGCTGGCGCTGCCGCGGCCCCGTGTGCGCGGGGTCGCGATCGTTCACCCGCTCGCGACGCGCGATGCCCTGCGCGACGAGCGCATCGGTCACGAGGCGCCGGTGCAGTGGCACACGCGTCGTCTCGCGCTCCTCGACGGGCTCAATCGCCTGTCCCTCACGTCGCTCAACCGGCTGCCCGTGGCGCACCAACTGGTGCCCGCCAGCAATGGGCTCGCGGTCCGGCACTACAGTTACCGCACCCTGCAGGCGCTGGGGCTCGAGCACCTCTGGCCATCGCTGCGCGCGACCGCGGCGCCGACACTCGTGCTGAGCGCCACGCGCCCAGCCGCCGAGGCGTACCCGCTTTCCGACCGGGCCGAGTGGGCCGCGCTGGCCTCTGGTGACGACCTCGCGAGCGCCGCCGCATCCGCGGCGCTTGCCCAGTGGACGGCGCAGTTCTCCGCCGACGCCGCGATGCCGCCGGCGGTCCTGCCCTACCAGCCGTTGCCGGTGCTCGATACGCCGCCGGGCGGCGTGCGCCGCTGACGTCAGCGCGTCGGGAACGGACGCGGCGCCGGCAACTGCTCGGCGAACCGCCACGGCGCCGGCCCTTCACGCATCATCGGCACCTTTGCCAATCGCGCCCGCACCATCGCGATGGGCATCGGCCCGCCCTGCAGGATGGCATCGTGGAACTGGCGGTCGGTCATCTGCCTGGACATGACCAGCTCCCGGTACAGCGCGCGCAGCTGCAGGCCGCCCAGCATGTACGCCGCCTGGTAGATGGGCGAGTAGCTGCCGTTGAAGGAGCGGCGCACCTCGGCCTCGGAGTTGGCACGCTCGAACGGCACCTTGTCGACCAGGTACTCGATACACTGCGCAGGCGTCATCTTGCCAAGGTGGAAGCTGAGCGAGAAGACGATGCGGGCGCTGCGGTGCATGCGCCACGCGAGCGCCCCGAGGCGATCCTCGGGCGCGACGTGGAAGTCGCGATCCCAGAGGAACATCTCCCAGTAGAGTGACTGTCCCTCGTTCCAGAACGGCGTGGAGAAGAGCCGGCGGTGGCTGTTGTAGCGCGCCGACATGAAGCCCTGCAGATGGTGGCCGGGGTTGAGTTCGTGGAACACGACCGCGCGTGAGAAGTGCGGGTTGTTGCCACGCAAGCTCATGGCCTTTTCTTCGTCGGTCATGTCGGCGGTGGGGTACGACACGAGAATGCTTTCGCCACCGAGAAAGAACGGGCTCACGCGCTGCCGCTCGGGGGAGAGCATTTCCATGCGCCAGTCCTCGCGCGCAAGCGCGGGGATGGTGACCCAGTCGTGCCTCGCGAAGAACGCGTCGGCCTCGTTGGCGAGATCACGGATGAGATCGGGCTGCTTGCCCGGCTCGACATACGTGTTCTTCACCTTCTCCATGGCCGCCTTCCAGTCGTCGCCGAAGCCCAGCTCGCGCGCGGCCTTCTTCGCCTCGGCGAGACTGAAGGCGTACTCCTTCTCGGCGATGGCGATGAGTTCGTCGGCGGTGTACGGGATCATGGCGTGGCGGAGGTCCATTGCGAGCCCGTCGGCGCCGATGGGATCGCCGATGATGGGCTCGTTGGCGGCCGCTGCATTACGCGGCGCCTGCGCGGCTGCGCCACCACCGCCACCACCCGGGCCACCGGCGGCCATCGTGCCGGCAGCCGGTGCTCCGGCCGCCTGGATGCCGACCACCCGCTGGCGAATGATCTGCGCATAGCGGCGCAGCGATTCGTCGAGCTTCTGGTACGGATTGGCCACCCACCACGAAAAGAGCGGGTCGTAGCCGTTGTAGTAGCGGAACCACTGCCCCACCGTGTTGCGCACCTGATCGAGTTCATCGGCGGCGCGGTTGCCGACCGTGCGGGACACCTTGGGCGGCACCACGCGGGCAGGCCAGGCGGCGCCGGCCGCGCTGTCACCGGCGGGTCGCGCCGGCGCCGGTTCGTGCAGCGTGCGCAGGCTGTCCACCTGCCTGGTGACCTCGGCGAGGGTGCGCGCCGCCTCCTGCCCGTTCACGGTGACCAGATCCCGGCGTACGTCCTGCAACGCCAGCAGCCGACCGGCAAAGGGGAGCAGCGGCGCCGTCTCCTGCCGCTGCTTTTCCGACCGCTCCATCATCTGCAACTGGTAGCGCAGATGGTTGTCGAGCAGCACATAGTCCACCTTGCCCTCGGCCGAGAGCCCGCCGAAGTCGAGCGCCGCCAGCTGGGCACGCCAGCCCTCGTAGAACGCCCGCAGGCGTTTCCGCTGCACGTCGGAGTCGGGCGCGTCGTAGCGCCGCTGCAGTGCCTGGTTGTCGGCGGCAAAGCGCGATACGACATCGGCGAGCTCACTGGTGGCCGTCTTGGTCATGGCGGCCAACGAGGGGATAGCGGCCTTCGGATCGGCGGGGAACTGCTGCTTGGTCGTGGACTTCACGCCACCCGGTTGGGCAAGCGACACGGCGGGAACGAGCAAGCCAGACAACAGCAGCGAGGACCAGCAGGGACGCACCACGAGAACTCCGCGCAAATGCGGTGACAAGGGGAGACTGGAGAATCCGTACACCAACGCGCCCACTCGGCGCCGCGCTGAACTTGTCGTCCGGCGTCGGGTTTGGCACGGGGTGGCCGAGGCATCGTCGGCCGCGGCGGGCTGGCGGAGGGACATGCCCGACGGACGCCGTCGCTGGTGCGAGGCTACCCCTACCCCGCCTCCGCCGCAATCGTCTCCAACTCTTCCCACCTCGCCATCATCGCCTCGAGCTGCCCATCGAGCTCCGCGACACGCGCCTGCAGCGCCACCACGCGTGCGCCGTCGCGCAGCACGGCGGGATCGGCGAGTTGTCCGAACAACGTCGCCCGCTCCTCCTCGGCGGCGCTGATGCGGTCGGGCAGCGCGGTCAGCTCGGCGTTCTCCTTGTACGAGAGCTTGCGCTTCTTCGCTTTCGGCGCCGCAGGGGTGTCGGCCACCCGCCTTGGGCTCGAGAAGGGCACCGCGACCGCCGGCGCGGGCCGCTGCCGCACCCAGTCGGTAAAGCCTCCTGCGTACTCCCGCACCACCCCCTTGCCCTCGAACGCCAGCGTGCTGGTGACCACGGCATCGAGGAAAGCCCGGTCGTGCGATACCAGCAGCAGCGTGCCGGCGAACCCGAGCAGGAGCGACTCGAGCACATCGAGCGTCTCCATGTCGAGATCGTTGGTGGGCTCGTCGAGGATGAGCAGGTTGAAGCGCCGCGTGAACAGGCGGGCGAGCAGCAGCCGATTGCGTTCCCCGCCGCTCAGCGCGCGCACGGGCGTGCGGGCCCGCTCGGGGGAGAAGAGAAAGTCCTGCAGATAGCCGTGCACATGGCGGCGCTCCTCGCCCGCCTGCACGAACTCGGTGCCGTCACCGATGCTGTCGAACACACTGCGGTCGGGATCGAGCTGTTCGCGCAGCTGGTCGAAGTAGGCGATCTCGAGGTTGGTGCCATGGCGCACCGTACCGGCCTGTGGCGTGAGCTCACCGAGCAGCAGCTTGATGAGCGTGGTCTTGCCGGAGCCGTTGGGGCCGATGAGTCCCACCCGATCGCCACGCATGATGGTGGTGGTGAGATCGCGGACGATGGGCGTGTCGCCATGCGCAAAGGTGAGCCCCTGCGCCTCGATGACGAGTCGCCCCGACCGCTCGGCCTCCTGCACCTGGGCGCGTGTCGTGCCCACTCGGTCGCGGCGCGCCTGCCGTGCCACGCGCATGGCCTCGAGGGCCCGCACCCGCCCTTCATTGCGGGTGCGCCGGGCCTGAATGCCGGTGCGAATCCACGTCTCCTCGATGGCCAGCCGACGGTCGAAGTCCTCCCACGCCTTCTCCTCGGCGTGCAACATCCCTTCCTTGCGCTCGAGGTACGTGTCGTAGTCGGTGCCGTAGTCGGCCAGTTGGCCGCGGTCGAGCTCGACGATGCGCGTGGCCACCCGGCGCAGGAAGGCGCGATCGTGCGTCACGAACACCAGCGTGTGCCCATGCGAGGTGAGGTACGCCTCCATCCACTCGATGGCGTCGATGTCGAGGTGGTTGGTGGGCTCGTCGAGCAGCAGCACGTCGGGCGCGCTCACGAGGGCCCTGGCCAGCAGCGTCTGGCGGGTGCGGCCGCCCGAGGCCTGCTCGATGCGCGCGTCCGGGTCGAGGCCGAGGTGCTGCAGTACTGTCTCTACGCGCAGGTGCAGCTGCCACCCGTCGGCGGCGTCGATCTGCCGGTGCAGCCGGTCGAGCTCCTTGAGCGCCCCCTCCGAGTGATCGTGACTCACGCGCACGGTGGCCGCGTGGTACGCCGCCAGCAGCCGGCCGGCCTCACCGAGTCCCGCCGAGACCACGTCGAAGATTGAGCCGGTGAGCGTCCCCGGCACATCCTGCTCGAGCCGCGCGAGCGTGATGCCACCCTGCCGCACCACAATCCCGCTGTCGGGGATAAGCGCGCCGTCGAGCACCTGCATGAAGGTGCTCTTACCGGCACCGTTGCGGCCCAGCAGGCACACCCGTTCGCCGCGTTCGATGGCGAAGTTGGCGTGGTCGAGCACCGGCGGGCCACCGAACGCCACGGAGACATCCTGCACGGAGACAAGCGCCATCAGCGGGCTCCGGGCGGTGTGCCGCTGAGCTCAAGCGGTCGGCTTTCGTTGCCATTCCGATCGACGGCGGTCACCACGACGCGCTGCGCCGGTGGCGCGCTGGCGCCGCTGATCACCAGGCGCGTGAATGCGGCCGGGAGCACATGTGACGACCACCCGCCATCACGCAGCACGCGCACGGTGGTCCAGCGCACCTTGGGCCCAGGCGTGATGACGAGCGTGACTTCCCCCGACTGTGTCTCGCGCACCACACGCGCCGCCGGTCGTGCCGGGCGTGTTGCCCCCAGCCACGGCGAGGCGGGCACCAGCGCGTCGGCCGCGTACAGCTCCGCGGTGAGTCGATCCGCGAGCGCCGCCGCGGCCTGCGGCGCCGGTGGCTGGGTCGCCACCCCCACCGACACCGGCGATCGCACGCTGCCCTCGGCCGGCATCAGCGCCCGCATACTGAAGTGAATGTCTCCCGTGGCGCCGCCATCGGCCCGCGAGGTGGTCGCGCGTGTCGTGCGGATCTGTGCATTGAGTTCGTCGGGCCCCCAGCCGGCGGCACCGGCGGCCGCACGGCTCGCATTGTGCCCCACCCACATGTGCCGCCGCTGCACGTTCTCGCCGAGCCACCAGTCGAGCAGCACCGGATAGCTCTGTGCGGTCTGGGCAATGGGCCAGTAGAGCTGCGGCGTGAAGTAGTCCACCCACCCCTCGCGCAGCCATTTGCGCGAGTCACCGGCGAGTTTCTCGTAGGCGTCGAAGCCCTTGATGCTCTCGGGATGGCCGGGACGCCAGATACCGAACGGACTGATGCCGACCTTGACCCAGGGCTTGAGCGCCTTGGTGCGCTGGTAGAGCCGCCGGACATATTCGTCGACGTTGTACCGGCGCCAGTCGGAGCGGCCGAGAGTGCCGCCGCGCTGCCTGTAGCGCGCGTACGACGCACTGTCCGGGAACGGCACCTCGACGCTGTCAGGGCCCAGCTCCGGGTAGGGGTAGAAGTAATCGTCGACATGAATGCCATCGACGTCGTAGCGGCGCACCACGTCGAGCGCCACGCGCAGCGAGTGCGCCAGCACACCCGGCTCGCCGGGATCCATCCATTCGTACTTGCCGTAGCGGCGGATCCACTGCGGGTGCGTCACACTCAGGTGCGTGCGGGCATGCTCGCCGGTCGCACTCGGGTGGCGGGCGCGATACGGATTGAACCAGGCATGCAGTTCGAGGCCGCGGGCATGCGCTTCCTTCACGGCAAAGGCCAGCGGGTCGTAGTACGGCTCGGGCGGGCGCCCTTCGACGCCGGTGAGATAGGCCGACCAGGGTTCGTACGGCGACGCGTACAGGGCATCACCGGCGGGGCGCACCTGCAGCAGAATGGCGTTGAGGCGCAGCGCGCGCGCGCGATCGAGGATCGCGATGAGCTCCGCCTGCTGGGCCCACGCCGAAAGGCCGGGGCGGGACGGCCAGTCGATGTTGGCAACGCTGGCGACCCAGGCGCCGCGGAATTCGCGGGGCATACTGGGCGGTTGGTCGCCGGTCCGTGGCTGTGCCGGCAGCGCGGTGGCGCCGGCCAGCGTCAGGAGACCGAACAGGAGCGAACGGACACGCAGGATCACGAGGAGCATCTTCAGGGTGGCGCGAAGCGGTGAAGACAACAGTCTAGCGTCACGACTCGGCAGTGGCCCTTGGACGTTTTGCATGTATGCTGTACCTTCATGCATGCACAAGCGCACCACACGAGTCCGAGAGCCCGTTCAGGTCTACATGGATCCGGACGACAAGGCGCTGCTCGACGAACTGGCCGCCGAGACCGCACTCTCGCGCGCGGAACTGCTGCGGCGCGGGTTGCGCCGTATCGCCGCGGAGCTGCGCGGCTCATGCGCCCCTGGTCGTTCCCTCGACGATCTGGTCGGCGCCCTCGGCGTCGAGCTGTCGGTCCCCATCGATCTTGCCGCGCGGCACGACGAGTACCTGTATCCAGCTCCCGATGCCGACGGCGCGCGCCGCGATTGACACGGGGGCCTTGCTCGCGCTGGCGTCACCGCGCGACCAGCACCATGCAGATGCATTGGCCGTGGCTCGCCAGCACCTCGGCAGCGGTGGGCGCTGGATCGGCTCGGTGCTGGTGCTGGCCGAATTGCACGGCCACCTGCTGCGGTGGCGCGAGCCGCATGTGGCGCACACCATCGTGGATCGTGTGCGCGCCGATCCGGCGTATGAATGGCGTGCGGTGGACGGGGAGTTGCTCGAAGCCGCCACCGTGAATTGGCTCCTGCGCAACGCCGATCTCCGGTTATCGCTGGTGGACGCCGTGACGTGCGAGCTGATGCGACGCGAGAAGCTCTCGACGGTGTTCGCCTTCGATCACGACTTCGTGGCGGTGGGGTTCCGGCTGCAGGCGTCGTGATGTTGGCCACGGCGCACCCGGCGGTCCTGCTCTACGACGGCGACTGCGGCCTCTGTGCCGCCAGCGTGCAGTTCGTGCTGCGCCATGAACCACTGGCCCGACGCGACCGCCTCTGCTTTGCCCCGTTGCAGGGCACGTTCGGAGCCGAGGTGCGGGCGGCGCACCCGGAGCTCGCCGGCGTCGATTCGGTGGTGTGGGTGGAGCCCGCTGCGAGGCGCGTGCTGGTGCGCAGCACCGCCGCCCTCGCGGTCGCCCGTCACCTTGGCGGTATCTGGGGGGTACTTGGCCTGCTCGGTGGCCTCGTGCCGCGCCCGCTGCGCGACGCGGTCTACAACCTCATTGCTCGCCACCGCCTGCGGCTGGTTGCGCCGGCCTGCCTGCTCCCGCGCCCGGACGAACGCGCCCGCTTTCTCGACTGACCGGCGCCCTCGCCAAGGAGGAGGCCGTCGGGCAGCTTTCACCGATGCCCCTTCCCTTCCCCGAGTACGACACGCTCGATGGCCTCGCGATCGCCGATCTGGTCCGGCGCGGCGAGGTGTCCGCCACCGAAGTCACCGAGGCGGCCCTGGCCCGCGTGCAGGCCAGAAATCCACGCCTCAACGCCGTGGTACGGCCGCTCGATGCGCTCGGCCGCGACATGGCGCGCCGCGTCGATCCGGCGGCGCCCTTTGCCGGCGTGCCCATGCTGATCAAGGACCTGCTGGCGACGATTGCCGGGGTACCCACCAGCCATGGCACCCGCGTCATGCAGCAGGTCACCCCGGGCCACGACTCGGCGCTGGTGGCCCGCTACCGGCGCGCAGGGGCGGTGTTCGTGGGTAAGTCCAACACGCCCGAACTGGGGCTCACCCCGTTCACCGAAAGCGAAGCGCTCGGGCCGGCGCGCAACCCGTGGGATGTCACCCGCACGCCGGGCGGCTCGAGCGGCGGCAGCGGCGCGGCGGTGGCGGCACGCATCGTCCCCATCGCCCATGGCGGCGACGGCGGCGGCTCCATTCGCATTCCGGCGTCGTGCACCGGCGTGTTCGGCCTCAAGCCCTCGCGCGGGCGCATGCCCACAGGCCCCGACCTCGGCGACGTGTGGCGGGGCTTCGTGCAGGAACATGTGCTCACGCGCACGGTGCGCGATTCGGCGGCGATGCTCGACGCCACGGCGGGGGAAGACGTCGGCGCGCCGCTGTCGTGTCCGCCGCAGGCCCGGCCCTATCTGGACGAGGTGACCACGGAACCGGGTGCCCTGCGCATTGCGGTCACCGCGTCGCCGTTCTTCGGCAGCCGCGTCCATCCGGACTGCGTGGCCGCGCTGGATGATGCCGCCGCCCTGCTGGCGTCGCTCGGGCACCACGTGGAACGCGACGAACCCGTTGTGGAGGGCCAGCAGCTGGCGCGCGACTTCCTCACGGTGGTGGCCGCCGAGTGCCGCGCCGATCTGGAATGGATGGGGGAGCAGCTGCAGCGGGCGCCGCGCCGCGACGATGTCGAAGTGGCCACCTGGGCGCTGGGGCTGTTGGGTCAGGCGTTCCAGGCGTCGGACTATGCTGCCAGCATGCGCCGCCTGCAGCTGGCGGGGCGCACCTGCGGGGAGTTCCTGACGCAGTACGACCTGCTGGTGACACCGACGCTGGGATCGCCACCGTTTCCCATCGGTGCCCTGCAACCGTCGTCAACTGAGCGGGCCGCACTCGCTCTACTGGGCCGCTTCGGCCTCGGCGGCGCGCTCAAGGCCGCGGGACTGCTCGACGAGACAGCGAAGAAGGTTTTCGGGTTCATGCCCTACACGCCGCTGTTCAACGTCACGGGGCAGCCGGCGATGTCGGTACCGCTATACTGGAATGCGCAGGGGATGCCGATCGGCACCCAGGTCGTGGCCCGCGTCGGCGACGAGGCCACGCTGTTTCGCGTGGCCGGTCAGCTGGAACGCGCCCGACCATGGACCGGACGCGTTCCACCGCTCGACTGACGAGCCCCCGCGCGGCGACAGGTCGCGCTACTTCTTGAGGACGGCGCCGACCATTTTCGCCACCCCGCCCAGCGTGGTCTGCGCAGCGTTGAGGCCGAGTCGGAGGTCGTCGTCGCTGAACGTCTTGAAGAGGTCCGTGGGCTGGTGCCAGTGCGGGTCCCAGCCGCTGCCGACCTGTGTGCCCCGCTCGTTCTCGCGCAGGCTGATGGCCGGGATGAGATCCTGGAACGGCCCCGAGTCGGTGTTGGTCATGTGCGGACCGACCTGTGCCGGATAGCGCGTGGCGTACTTGGCGTTCGCTGCATGCAACAGCCACGCGAGGTCGGCCGACTGCCTCGCCATTTTTGAGTTGCTCTGGAACTCGATGTTCACATCGGCCTCGGGGCGCTGCTCCTTGCGCATGGTCCCGTCGGGGTTCGGCATGCCGTGATCGAAGAGCATCATGTCGTGCTGGATCATGCCGAGCCACTTCGGCTCCGGGTACCGGCCCGATCCCTTCGGCTCTTCGATGCCCTGCAGCTTGGCCCGCTGCTCGATGTAGGCGCGGGCGCCGTTGAGCCCCGTCTCCTCGTTGTTCCAGAGCACGAAACGAATGGAGCGCTCGGTCTGCACGGCGGGATCGCTGAAGATGCGCGCCAGTTCCATCACGATTGCCGAGCCCGAGGCATCATCGTTGGCCGCCTCACCCCAGCCGATGCCATCCATGTGGCCGCCGATGATGTACATCTCGTCGGGACGGGTGGTGCCGACCTTGGTGCAGTACACCTCCTGCCGCTGGCCGGGCGTGCTGGGTTCGGCGTTGAGCGCGCGGAGGCGCGCATCCGGCTGCCGCAGCGAGTCGTTGTTCACTCCTGTGCGGGTGCGCACCCCGCGCGCGCGACCGCCGCCGGCCGCTGTCGTCGCCAGCTCCCGGCGCGGCACGGGAGCGCCAGCCGCCGGCGCTGACGGCCGCGGCGCGAACTCGGGCGGATTGTACTCGTACGTGATGCGTTCGGTGTTGGTGCAGCCGTAGCTCTTGAGCTGCGCTTCGATCCAATCCACGGCATCGCGGTTGCGCTTGGTGCCCTGCCGACGATCACCGAACTGGGTCAGGCCCTTGATGGTGGCCTTGTAGCGCTCGAGGTCGAGGCGTGACACCAGCACCGCCACGGGGTCGGTGGAGTCGATGACGGCCGGGGGCGTGGGCAGGACCTGGGCACCAGCGACTGTGGCGCTGGCGGCCAGGGCCAACCCCAAGGGAACAGTCTGAAGGAAGCGCATGGGAAGCAGGAAGGAGGGTAAGACGAACAGCGGTGGATCTACCGGGACTGCAGCAGCCCCCGCAGCGTTCCCTGATGGGCAAACTCGAAGCCAGCACCGTAGCGGATGTCGTCCACCACGTATCGCGCCCCCCGGCGCACCACCACCAGCGTGTCGCTCCAGGTGGTCACGGGCTTCTGGGCGTCGTAGGTGAAATCCATGAGCACCAGCGCGGTATCGCCCCGCATGAGCGTGGACTTGGCGGCATAGCGGTTGCGCCCTTCCGGCAGGCTGCTGAACGGGTCTCCCTCGGCGGCCGGTGGCGCATCGGCGGGCGCCTGCGCCGCAGCCGCATCGCGAGTCCGACGGGCGGCGGTGAGGAGCGCGTACAGCGAATCGGAGAAGTACGGCTGCAACCCCGGTCGCGTCCGGTCGTCGGGCACGGTCTGCACGCCGCTCACTTCGAGCGTGACGTACAGCTGCATGGCCACGTCGGCGGGGGTGGCATTTTCGTAGTTGCCGCACGCCGTGAGGGCCAGCAGCAGACCGCCCGCAGCGGCCAGGGCGGCGCGCCTCATGCCGCCCCCGCCACGACGGAGCGCCGGCGCATCTCGCTGCGCAGCAGCCAGAGGGTGAATCCCGCCTGCGCCGTCATGGTTACGACCGACAGCATCCACACATGCCGCAACCGAAAACTGGGGCGCTGCGCCAACCATAGCGCGGGCGCCGCGAACGTCACCAGCCGGGTGGTGCTGCTGATTAGGGACGGCATGGTGTTGCCGAGGGCCTGGAACATGCCGCTACATGTGAAGATGAGTCCTGACGCCACGAAGTTCCACGAGATCGTGCGCAGGAAGTCGGTGGAGACCACCAGCACCGCCGCGTCGTCGGCGAAGCCGCCGACGAACAAGTCGGGACGCCACTGGCAAAGGAGTGTCAGGACCACCATGAGGGCACTGCCCATGACGGCCGCCCAGCGGAAGGTCTCGTGTACCCGGTCCATGCGGCCAGCGCCCATGTTCTGCCCCGCGAGCGGCGCTGCGGAGAACGCCACGGCCATGGCCGGCAGGAAGATGGACTGCATGACCCGCGACCCGATCCCGTAGCCAGCCTGCGCCGCCGGGCCGAAGTCGCGGATGACGAAGTAGATCACGCCGGTGAACAGGAACATGAGCGCGAACTCAGCGCCCGGCGGTACGCCGATGCGCAGCATGCGCGCCAGCACATCCCACCGCGCGCGCAGCAGCTCCGGTCGGAAGCCCACGTAGTGCTCGAGGCGCAGAAAGTATGCGATCATGAGGATCACGGCGATCGCAATGGCGAGTGAACTGGCCAATCCGGCACCCGCCACGCCGAGCGGCCGGCCGGTGCCCCACCCGGCGATGAGCACCGGCGCCAGCACGATGTTCAGCACCACGGTGACGATCTGCACGATCATGGTCGGCTTCACGATGCCCGTGCCGCGCAGCGCCGCGCCCGTGGACACCAGCGCGAACTGCAGCGCGAGGCCCGGCAGGTACCAGTACAGATAGCTGAGCCCCGCCTCGCGCGTGGCGGCATCGGCACCGACCGCCTGCATGTACGGCCCGCTCAAGGCGTAGCCCAGCACGAGCGTGAGCAGCGCACACACGGCAGCCCATACGACGCTCTGATTGAACACCAGCGTCGCGTCGTCCCGATCCTTGCGCCCCACCGCATTCGCGATGAGCGGCATCGTTCCCACGCCGAGCACCTGCGTGAGTGCCATCACGAGGAACTGCACATTCCCGGCCGAACCGACGCCGGCCACGGCCGCGTCGCCGAGCCTCGTCACGAACCAGAGGTCCACGAGGTAGTAGAGGGTCTGGAAAATCATGCCGAGCGCCATCGGCAGGGCGAGGCGGACGAGATGGGCGGGAATCGACCCGGTGGTCAGGTCACGCATGGCGGATCGGACTGGTGGGGTGCGTGTCGAGCGAACCGGGACGATGGCACGGCGGTTGTGGCATCCCCAACGGTGCGGCGGCGCGCCATGCAGCGCAACTTCCCCGGACCTGCATCTGCTCCCATACTTGGCCCATGTCCTTCCGATCCTTCCTGCCGATCGCCGCGAGTGCGGCCCTGATCGTCGCCTGCGGCGGCCGCACCGCTGATACCCCGACCATCGGGCTGATCACCAAGACCGAGACCAACCCGTTCTTCGTGAAGATGAAGGAAGGGGCCGACCAGGCCGCGCGAGCCGCCGGTGCCACCCTGCTGAGCGGCGCCGGCCGCAACGACGGCGACAACGCCGGCCAGGTGAGCGCCCTCGAGAACCAGTTGGCGGCCGGTGCACGGGTCATCCTGATTTCGCCCAGCGACGCCAAGGCCATCGTGCCCACGATCCGCAAGGCGCGCGAGACCGGTGCGGTGGTGATCGCCGTGGACAGCCCCACCGACCCCATGGACGCGGCCGACGCCTTCTTCGGCACCGACAACTACAAGGCCGGGGAGCTGATCGGCGCCTACGCCAAGGCACGCCTCGGCGACCGGGCGCCACGCATCGTCACCATCGACCTGCTGCCGGGACATCCGACCGGCGCCCAGCGACACAACGGTTTCCTGCAGGGCTTCGGCCTGGCGAGTTACGACCGCGCGCGCAACGACCTCGCCCAGCCGCCCGAGGTGGTGTGCATGGGGGACAGCATCGGCGATCAGGCCAAGGGGCAGACCGTCATGGAGAACTGCCTGCAGCAGCATCCCGACGTGAACGTGGTGTACACGATCAACGAACCCACCGCCGCGGGGGCGTGGAATGCCCTGCAGAAGGCCGGACGCGACAAGGACGTGATTCTCGTGAGCGTCGACGGCGGGTGCCGCGGCGTGGCCGACGTGGCGGCGGGACGTCTCGCCGCCACCGCGCAGCAGTATCCGATCCGCATGGCGGAGCTTGGCGTCGAGGCAGCCATGACCTTCATGCGCACCGGCACCAGGCCGACCGGCTACACCGACACCGGTGTGTCGCTCGTGGCGGGGACCACGGCCTCGGGAGTGCCCAGCCTGACCGCTGCGGAAGGCGCCCAGCGCTGCTGGGGCACCAGGTGAGCGCGGCGCACAACCACGCGCCGCGCGGATTCCTGGCGGACGCGCGGTGACGGCACGGCAGTACGCGGCGTTCGGCCCACTCGTGGCACTGCTGGTGGCGTGCGTTTTCTTCGCGTCGCAGTCCAGCCGGTTCCTGTCGCCGGAGAACTTCTCGCTCATCGTACAGCAGGTGATGGTGGTGGGCGTGCTGGCGATCGGACAGACGCTGGTGATCCTCACGGCAGGGATCGACCTGTCATGCGGCATGGTCATGGCGTTCGGCAGCATGGTGACGTCACTGCTGGCCACACGAGCGGGCGTGTCGCCCGCGCTCGCCGTCTCCATCGGGCTCGGGGCAACGACGCTGGCCGGCACGATCAACGGGCTCCTCGTCACACGTCTCGCCCTGCCGCCATTCATCGTCACGCTGGGCACGATGAACATCGCCTTTGCCCTCACGCAGATCGTGTCGCGGTCGCAGAGCGTCACCGACCTGCCGCCGCTGCTCACGGCGCTCGGCGATACCGTGCGGATGGGCGGCACACCGATCGCGTACGGCGCACTGGCCATGCTGGCCCTGTACGCGGTGGCTTGGTGGCTGCTGCGGGAAACGGCCGGCGGACGCCATCTGTACGCCGTGGGCAATCATCGGGAAGCGGCCCGCCTGTCCGGCATCGACACGTCACGGGTGCTGCTGGTGGCCTACGCGCTTGCGGGGCTGTGCGCGGGGCTGGCGGCGCTGCTGTCCATCGCACGCACCGGCGTCGGCGACCCACAGGCCGGCCAGACGGAGAACCTCGACACGGTCACCGCCGTCGTCCTCGGTGGCACGAGCCTGTTCGGCGGACGGGGCCTCATCACCGGCTCACTCGTCGGCGCGCTTATCGTGGGGGTCTTCCGCAACGGGCTCACGCTGATGGGGGTATCGTCGGTGTACCAGATTCTCATCACGGGCATCCTCGTGATTGCCGCCGTTGCAACCGACCAGTGGTCCCGGCGGGCCGCGTGAGCGTGGCGCCCGATGCGGCCGTGGTGCTCGAGGCACGAGGCCTGATCAAGCAGTACGGCCAGGTGGTGGCGCTCGACGGCGCCGACTTCGCCGTGCGGGCGGGCGAGATCGTCGCCGTGATCGGCGACAACGGCGCCGGCAAGTCGTCGCTCATCAAGGCGCTGTCGGGAGCCCTCGTGCCCGACCAGGGCGACATCGCGCTGGACGGACGTCCCGTGCACTTCCGGACTCCGGCCGATGCGCGCCGGGCCGGCATCGAGACCGTGTATCAGGACCTCGCACTGGCCCCCGCCATGAGCATCGCCGACAACCTGTTCCTCGGCCGCGAGGTGCGGCGGCCCGGTCTGCGCGGGCAGCTGCTGCGCTGGCTCGACCGTCCGCGCATGATCCGCGAGGCCGAGCAGCACCTGGCCGACCTCGGCGTGCGCGTGCGTGACATCACGCAGCCGGTGGAGACGCTCTCCGGCGGGCAGCGGCAGGGCATCGCCGTGGCCCGCGCTGCGGCGTTTGCGCGCCATGTCGTGATCCTCGACGAACCGACGGCCGCGTTGGGGGTGCGCGAGAGCGGCATGGTGCTCGAGCTCATCCGCCGTGTGCGCGATAGGGGGCTCTCGGTGGTGCTGATCAGCCACAACATGCCGCACGTGTTCGCGCTCGCCGACCGCATTCACATCCAGCGGCTCGGGCGACGCGTGGCGTTCGTCGACACCGCCAGCATCACCATGCCCGACGCCGTCGCCATCATGACCGGCGGCGCCGAGGCGCCAGTCTGAGGGTGCATTCGATGCTCCGTGCCGTTGCCCGGCCCAGCACCCTGCTGCTGGCGAGCCTCCTCGCCCTCCCCGCCGATGAGAGCCAGGCGCAGGCCCGCATCGGGCCCGTGGACACCACTGGCCCCGCCATCCACTGGGATGGCCAGGGGCTGCGCCTGCGCGCGCCCGGCAACGACCGGCAACTGCGCCTGCGCAACGTGATCCAGATGGACATGCCCCGACTCTGGATTGGTGATGACCAGCCGGGCATCTCCAGCTTCGCGATCCGTCGGGCGCGCATGACGATGGACATCGTGTTGCACCCGCGCGTGTCCATGCGGCTCATGCCCGAGTTCTCGGCGAACGGCGTGGTCGATCTCGAAGACGGGTTCGCCGACGTGTCGTTTTCGCAGGCCACGTGGCTGCGCGTCGGCCGTTTTCGCTCGCCATACGGGCAGGAACGGGCGACACTCATCATCGATCAGTACTTCCCCGAGCGTTCCATTGCGTCATCACTCACGAGCAACCGCGACCAGGGGCTGCAGCTCATCCACGAGATCAATCGCGGCGAGCTCGAACTGATGGGCGGGGTGTTCAACGGTGTGCCCGACAACGCCAGCGCCTTTGCCGACGCCAACACCGACAAGGATCTGGCCGCCCGCATCATCTGGCGGCCGCGGCGCCGTACGGTGCGCGGAAGTGCGCAGGGGCTCGTGCTGGGGTCCAGTGCGACGCGTGGTCGCCAGTCGCCGCGGGGCACGGACCTGCAGACGCCGGCGTTTCGCACGCCTACCGGCACCACGTGGTTCACGTATCGCACCGGCGTCGGCGGCACCGTGGCCGACGGCTGGCGCGAACGCGTGGGCGGTTTCGCCCAGCTGCACGAGGGACGGCTGTCGCTCAACTACGAAGTGCTGGCCAACCGCGCCATGCTGCGCCGAGGCACTGCGGCGGCGCGAGTGCCCACCAGCAGCTGGCTGGCGCTCGCGGCCTGGTCGCTCACCGATCACCCCGCGTCGCAGATCGGCCTGACGCCACAGCACGGCGAAGGCGCGTGGCAGTTGGCCACGCGCGTTGCTCGGGTGAGCATCGGAGACGCCGCGTTTCCCGTGTTCGCCGACCGCGCGACGGCTCCGCACGAGGCCACCGAGGCGGCGATCGGACTCAACTGGTTCCTGCAGCGGCAGACCAAGATCCAGACCGCCTACGAGATGATCCGCTTCCGCGGGGGATCGGCGCTCGGCGCCGGCGACCGTCCCACCGAACGCTACGCCACCGTACGGCTTCAGGTCATGTTCTGACCGACGCGCCGGCGTCAAGCGACATCAGGCGGCGCCTCGCTGGCGCCGCGCCCGGTCGGGGCTGCAACTTCCCGGTGCTGGGCTGCCCCGCCACCCCGGCCACCAACTCCGACCGTCCCCTGCCCGTCCGAAACCGCCTCCCCCACCATGCGCCGCACACTTCTGCCCTCCCTTCTGTGGGCCGCGGTCTTCGTGTCCGCCCCGTGGGCGTCACTGACCGCCCAGTCGTCACCGTCCATGCCGGCGGTCAACGATCGTCCCAACCCGTATCGCACCGTGGAGGGGTGGGCGAAGCTCCCCGAAGGCCGCACTTGGGGTTCCACGAGCGCCGTCGCGATCGACAAGGACGGCAAGAGCATCTGGGTGGCCGAACGGTGCGGCGCCAACTCCTGCGGCGGATCGCCGCTGGCCCCCGTGCTCAAGTTCGACGCCAAGGGCAACCTGGTGACAGCCTTCGGCACCGGTCTCATTCTGTCACCGCACGGTATCCACGTGGACCGCGACGGCAACGTCTGGGTGGTGGACTGTGCCTGCACGGGGACTTCGACCGGGGTGGCCTTTTCCGGCAAGGGGCATCAGATCGTGAAGTTCTCACCCAAGGGTGAGGTGCTGATGACGCTGGGCACATCGGGAGGCGGTCGCGACACGCTGTTCTTCTGGCAGCCCAACGCGGTACTCACCGCTCCCAACGGCGACATCTATGTGGCCGAGGGCCACTCGTCGCGCGCCGGCTCCACGGCACGGATCCTCGTGTTCGACAAGGCGGGCAAACTCAAGCGCACGTGGGGCAGCTGGGGCAGGGGCGACGGACAGCTCGACCAGCCGCACGCGCTGGCCATGGATTCGCGCGGCCGCCTGTTCATTGCCGATCGCGGCAACGATCGCATCCTGATCGTCGATGCGAACTTCACGGTGCTCGACACGTGGTACCAGTTCAGCCGCGCGAGCGGGCTCTGGATCGACCGCAACGATGTGCTGTACTCGGCGGACTCGGAGTCGGGCTCGGTGAATCCGCCGCACGGCGCGTGGCTGCGCGGCATCCGCATCGGCAGTGCGCGGACCGGTGAAGTGACGGCGTTCATCCCCGATCCCGAGGCCAAGCCCGCCAACACGAGTTCCGCCGAGGGCGTCGCGGTGGATGCCGCGGGCAACATCTACGGTGCCGAAGTCGGGCAGCGCGCCCTCAAGCGCTACGAGAAGAAGTAAGAGCAGCTCGTACTGGCAGACACCAGACGGCCCACGCCGTCTGGTGTCCAGCAACGAACCCGCTTACGGACGCGGCAGGGCGAGAGCGACGAGGCTGGCCTCGGCCTCGGCGCCAATGGCGAAGACGATGTACTGGCGGCCCTTGTGCAGGAACGTCATCGGTACCGCCGTGGTCTTGGACGGGATCTGCACAGCGCCGACCTGCTTGCCGGTCTTCTTGTCGACCGCGAAGAGCTTCGGCGGCTCGCCGGGCAGACCACCGCTGCGGCCGGTGCCGTAGATCAGCAGCGACTTGGTGGTGATCGCCTGCGCCTGACCGCGTCCGGGCAACGGCGGCAGCGTGACCCCGCGGAAGAGCGAGTCACGGCTCGTCTGCTTGATGAACCCCGCGTTGGGTGCCCACCACGTTTTGTCGCCGGTCTTGATGTCGTAGGCGGTGATGCCGCCGTAGTCCTTGGGCTTGGCGATCGAGATGCCCCCGATCATCGAGCCCGACGCCCGACCGGCAAAGCCCACGTTCTCCGGCTTCTTGTAGTCCGGCGGCGTCGGGAGGGCACCGAGCAGGCCGCAGTTGCTCGCGGGCGAGCTGTAGGCAAACTCCGAGCAGGGATCGTTGAGCAGCGTGGTGGTGCTCAACCCCGTGATCGACGCCACGTAGATCATGCCGGTCTCGGGATCGTGCGTGGCGCCCCCGTCGATGTTCACGCCGCCGCTCGCCCCTGGTGCGTACCACGCGCAGCGGTATCCGCTCGCATCCTTGCCGTCGGCCGCCGCGGGCGGGATGTAGTACGGCCCCATGCGGCACTTCTTCGCCAGCGCGAGGGCGGAGTCCCTGATGGCCGGCGTGTAGTCGATCAGGTC
>JBEILM010000029.1:0-41788 GCA_040379205.1 Gemmatimonas sp. | reverse complement strand
TGGGAGCTGTGCCGCATGGCGCGGGCGGCGGGGCACCAGCCCATGGGCGCCCTTGCCGTCGTCTTGGCGGCGCTCCTGCCGTTGGCCGTGCACGCCCAGGTGCTGGGCGTGGTGCGCATCCCGCTGGTGGCGGGGGTACTGGCGATAATCGGTGTGTTGGGAGCCGCTATCTGGCTGCGCGGCGTGGATGGCAAGCCCCTTGGCGCGGCGGCCGTCACCGTGTTCGCCGCGCTCTACGCCGGCGGCACCCTCAGCTACGCGTATGCGCTGCGCTACCACAACTATGCCGTGGGTGACCTCGCCGGAGCGCTGGTGGTGATCTTTCCGGTCGCCCTCACCTGGGCCAGTGATACGGGGGCGTACTTCAGCGGCCGCCTCATCGGCGGGCGCAAGCTCATCCCTTCGGTCAGCCCCGGCAAGACGGTGGCCGGTGCCGTCGGCGCGCTGGTGGTGACCGTGGTGGTAGCCTACGGCTTCATGCGCCTGTTGCTCATCCCGAAGGCGCAGCTGGCCTTCTCACCATGGGGGCTCGTGGCCTTCGCGCTCACGATCAGTGTCGTGGCCCAGATCGGTGACCTTGCCGAGTCGTTGCTCAAGCGGGAAGCCGGGGTGAAGGACAGCGGCACGCTGTTCCCCGGACATGGGGGCGTGCTCGATCGACTCGATTCGCTGTTCTTTGTACTGCCGGCAGCGTTTGCCCTGTACGATCTCCTGCTCATTCCCGCACCGGGCGCCCGATGACCGGCTGCCGGCGGATGTCCGTCTTCCCGTGAATGCTGTGACCACTTCCTCGCCACCGATCGGCGTCGCGCTGCTGGGCGCCACCGGCTCCATCGGCACCAGTACGCTCCGCGTGCTCGAGCGGCAGCGTGATCGCTTCGTACCCGTGGCGCTCACGGCCAACAGCAACTTCAGTGCGCTGGCGGAGCAGGTCGCGCGCATCGCGCCCGCCTACGTGGGCCTCGTGCAGGAGTGCCCGGATGCGCCGGCCGACTGGGGACGGGGGGCCGCATGTCTCGTCGAGGCGGCCACCCACCCGGCGGCGGAGATCGTCGTCAATGCCGTGGTCGGCGCGGCCGGACTGCCGGCCACACTGGCGGCGCTGCGTGCCGGCAAGCGGGTCGCCCTCGCCAACAAGGAAACGCTGGTCGTGGCCGGCGAGATCGTCACCAGGACTGCCCGTGAGCATGGGGGAACCCTCCTGCCCGTGGACAGTGAGCATTCGGCCATCCTGCAGTGCCTGGCTGGGCGCCAGCCGCATGAAGTCAAGCGCCTCATTCTCACGGCGTCAGGTGGGCCGTTCCGAACCTGGGCCCCCGAACGGATCGAGGCGGCGACCGTGGCGGATGCGCTGAAGCACCCAACCTGGCAGATGGGCAGCAAGATCACCATCGACAGCGCCACGCTCGCCAACAAGGCGCTCGAAGTCATCGAGGCCCACCACCTGTTCGGGGTGCCGTACGACCGTATCGACGTGGTCGTGCATCCGCAGAGCATCATCCACTCGTTCGTGGAGTTCGTGGACGGGAGTGTGCTGGCGCAGATGGGCGTCCCCTCCATGGAACTGCCCATCCTGTTTGCGCTGACCTGGCCGGAACGCGTCCCCGACAGTGGCGTACCATCCTTCGATCCGGTCGCTCTTGGCGGGCTGACCTTCGAGCAGGTGCGGCACGACGATTTCCCGATGCTGTCCCTGGGGATCCTGGCCGGTCGGTTCGGCGGTGCCGCGCCGGCCGTCTACAACGCGGCCAACGAACAGGCCGTCGCGCTGTTCCTCGAGGGCCGTCTGCGCTTCGGCGGCATCGCCCAGCGAGTGGCGGCTGCGGTGCAGGCGCTCGCGATGTTGCCGGCCGGATCGCTCGAGGCATTGCTGGCGGCCGACACCGCGGCGCGCGCACACGTCCTGGCAGGAACCGAGGGTTGAACGGCATGGCGACGTTGTCCGTCTATATCGCACCACTGCTCGTGTTCGGGCTGGTGGTGTTCGTGCACGAACTTGGCCACTTCGTGGCGGCCAAGATGTGCGGTGTGTACGCGCCGGTCTTCTCGCTTGGCTGGGGGCGTCGCCTGTTCGGGTGGCGCCGCGGCGAGACCGATTACCGCGTCTCGCTGGTCCCGTTGGGCGGGTACGTCCGCATGGCTTCGCGCGACGACGAGGCGCTGGCGGGAATCGAGGGGAGTGAGGCCGACCGCGGTTCGCTCGATCAGGCCCCCGAGCCGCCGTCCGACGCGCGAGGCGCCCTCTGGGACCCGAACGCGATGGCCCCGTTTGGCCCGAAGCCGGTGCCGGCCAATCGCTGGGTGGAGAGTAAGTCGACGCTGGCCCGCGTGTTCATTCTTTCGGCGGGCGTGCTCATGAACATCGCGCTCACGGTGGCCGTCTCGAGCGGCATCTACTACCGCTACGGCAATCCCTACGTCCCGGCCGTCATCGACTCGGTGGTGGCCGGCGCCCCGGCCGCGACGGCCGGGTTGCAGGCCGGCGACCGCATCCTCGCCATCAACGGGGAGTCGGTGCGGGCGTGGGACGAGGTCCTCGAGCGGGTGGCACCGGTGATCTCGGGCTCCGTGACGGTGGACGTCGAGCGCGGGACGGAGCGGCTTCAGCGACAGATCACGCCGCAGGTCGCCGACGGACAGGACCGCGTCACGGGTGCCCCGAAGAAGGTGGGGCGCATCGGCATCATGGTCCGCGATTCCGTGGTGCGTGAACCGGTGGGGCTCGGCACTGCCATCGCGTCGGGCGGTCGCGCCACGGTGGGGATGGCCCAGAACATCTTCTCGGTACTCGGCGGCCTGTTCTCCGGTCGGGTGTCGGCGAAGAACCTGGGCGGTCCCATCCAGATTGCGCGCACGTCGGTGCAGGCGGCCCGCAACGGCGCCGAGACCCTCTGGTCTCTCATCGCCTTTCTGAGCCTCAATATCGCCATCCTCAATCTCGTGCCGATTCCCGTGCTCGATGGCGGCCAGATCCTGATGGTGCTCGCCGAACGGATCAAGGGCGGGGCGTTCAGCATGCGGACGCGCGAGGCGGTCGCACGGGTTGGCGTGGCGGCCGTGCTGGCGCTCATTCTGCTGGTGACATTCAACGACCTGCGGTCCGTGTTTGCCCCGTGAGCCGATGACGGTGCCGTGGTGAAGGGCGCGTGGCGATGCGTGGTTCTGCTTGGCGCGACGGCGGCGGCGTGTCGTAGCGCGCCGCCCGCTCGGGCGTCCGTCCAGCCCGTGTTGCCGCGCATTCCCCGCGATGCGCCCCGCTTCGAGATCGATAGCGTGACCGACAGCACCGCCATGTTCCGGGTGCAGGAGGCGCGGTGGATCCGCCCCGGCCAGTCGACCTACGTGGTCGACCCGCAGCAGCGCGATGCCCTCGTGGCGCGACTCCACATCATAAGCCGCGACAGCCTTACGGCCACTGCGCTCATCACGTCGCAGGTGGCGCGCGTCAAGGCGGAGCATTTTCTGCTCGTGGTGCGTCCGCCCACGCCGTGGTGGCGTACTCGTCACGTCTGGCTCGGTGCCCTGGGTGGCGCCACGGTCGCCATCGGCGGCGCGCTCCTCATTCGCTGACGCGCATTCGCGCTGCCGTCTCCATGGCCTCACCGGCCCAACGGAGGCGAATCAGCGAGGCGCCGAATGACCAGGATCGGGGGGCGCGTCGCGCACCGCCCGGCCCGGAGTGAGACCGAGACGCTCGAGACGTCGGTAGAGTGTGCTGCGCGTGATGCCGAGGGAGGCCGCCGCCTCTCGCACGGTGGCGTGCGAGGCGATCAAGTGGGCGTACCGTGCCCGCAGTTGCGCCCGGACCGTGCCCCCCGCATCGAGACTTCTCGCCAGACGGTCGTCGCCGATGGCGTCGGCGAGTTCCACGTCGCGAAGCCCGGCGGCGCTCGGCACGTCCGTTGTGTGCAGACCGTCGCGCAAGGCCGCCGGCAGCAGGTCCACGGTGATCAGGGGGCCTTCGGCGAGCGCCGCCAGCCGCTTCACCAGATTCTCGAGTTCGCGCACGTTGCCTGGCCAGCGATAGCGCTCGAACGCCAGCAGCACCTCGGGGGCGAACTCGCGCGCCAGCGTACCGGGGACTCGGCCAAGGAACCGCCGCGCCAGCAGCACCGGATCGCCCTGCCGCACCCGCAGCGGCGGGAGCGAGAGCGTGAGGACATTCAACCGGTGATACAGGTCGTCGCGCAGTTGGCCGCTGGCGATAGCCGCCGTCACGTCACGATTGGTGGCGGCGATGATCCGGACATCGACCGTGCGGCCGGCCGTGGCCCCGAGTCGCGTGACTTCCCCCTCCTGCAGCACACGGAGCAGCGCGGCCTGCGCGGCCGGCGGCAGTTCGCCGATCTCATCGAGAAACAGCGTGCCTCCGTTGGCCGCCTCGAACTTGCCGAGGGCACCGTCGCGACGGGCACCGGAGAACGCGCCGGCCTCGTGGCCGAACAGCTCGCTCTCGATCAGCTCGCGGGGGACGGCGGCGCAATTCACCGCGATGAACGGCGCACCGGCCCGCGGACTCGCGGCGTGAATGCCCTGCGCCACCACTTCCTTGCCGGTTCCCGACTCGCCGAGGAGGAGCACCGGAAGGTCGGTGCGGGAACAGGCCCGGGCAAAGCGGCGCACTTCATCGAGCACGGGGGCGGCGCCGAGGAGCGCATCGAGGTCGTAACGCACGCCCATGGCCCGAGCGGCCGGACGGGCGGTGGGTGTGGTCGGTAGGTCGATGCGGCGCTCACGCACCGGAACCCGCGCATCTGCGGCATGGCGATCAGCTCGTGTCGATGCGGCCGCGCGCGCCGACGGCAGGACCAGACATGCGCCAATGGGCGTCTGGCCGTCGTGCAACGCATGCACCGCCGCCGTCGCGCCGAGCAGGGGATGCGTGGCGTCGCGCACGAGGGCGTGTGAGGGCGGTCGCCATTCGGTGCCATGGCGTTCGCGTTCGCTGGAGGCACTCATGGTTCGCAGGGCCTCGGTGGCCTCGGCCCCGGAGGCGCTCAGACGACGTACCAGGCGCTCAGCGGACGCCGACGAGGCGATGATTTCGCCGGAGCGATCGACGACCAGGATGGCGTCACTCGGGAAACGGCCGACGAGGGCCCCGAAGTGGCGGAGCAGCGAGACGCGACGCTCCGCTTCGCGCACGGCGAGGCGTTGCTCGAGTGAGGTGGCGATGGCGGTGGCCAGCGACAGCGTGTGGGGGTGGGCGCGCTCGCGAAATCCGGACAGGTCGAGCACACCGATGATCTCCTGCGTGAGGGGATCACGAACCGGTGCTGCCGCGCAGTGCCAGGCCTGCCAGCGCGCGCAGAAGTGCTCGGCGCCCACGATGTGCACAGCGCGACCGAGGGCGAGGGCCGTGCCCGGCCCATTGGTGCCGACCGCGTCCTCGCTCCAGAGGGCGCCTGGGCGGAAGTTGATGTCGGCCAACCCCTCGAGAGCTCCCGGATCGCCGGTGGCGGCCAGCATGCGCGCCTCGGCGTCGAAAAGCGCGAGGATGTGGCCATCGTGCATGGCCCCCGTGGTGTGCGTGCGCACGGCGCGTTCGGCGTGTGGCAGCCAATCGACATCGTCGCGCAGGATGGCGAGCGCCGACTCGTCGAGCAGGTGCGGGGCGCGGGGAAGGGACGGCGTGACGCCGCGCGCGAGGGCCCGCGCCCAGGACGCCCGTACGGTTGGACGAACCCCGGCCACATCGCCCAAGGCATGGGTCCCTTCGGTGACGACGCGCTCCCACATCGCGGTGAGGGAGCGCTGGGCCGTCGACTCGACCGGCAGTGGTTCGTGGATAGGCACGGCCTTCCCTGGTAGCTCCGTCCTTCGACGGCTCACATCACACGGGACTCGGTGGAGATACCATCGGGGTCGGTACACGCGGTCGCAAGGGACGCGACAGCTGTCGCGGCATTCCTCGACGCGATAGGGTGTAGCGCCAGCCTCAGCTGCAGAGCAGGCGGAGGCGGCGAGAGACCGGGGCGCCGTCCGGGGTCGCGAAGGCGGCCAGTGTGTCGGTGATGGTGATGCAGCGGGGGGCTGACGTGCGCACTTCGTAGCGTCCAACGGGCAACGACAGGGCGAGCGCGCTGTCGGCGCGGGTCTCGAGGGGCCGGCCGCCATCGAGCGGGCGAATGGCGACACGGGCGTCGCGCGGGCGGACATCGAAGCGCACTTCGATGCACGGACGTACCGGGAGCGAGACCGCAAGGCGCTGGCCTGCCTTGACCTGCGTCAGCACCGTGTCGTGCATGGCCGATGTGCACGAAATCGGGGCGTCGGCGAGCACGGATCTGATGGCGAGCCGGGTCGCGGGCGCGTGCTCCCCCGACCACGAGCCGTGTCCCACCCGACGATTGTCGACGTACACGTCGGCGCTGTCGGCCGTGGCGACCTCGAGGCGGGCGAAACGCAAGATGACGGGCGCCGGCCGGCGGATCACCGTATCCCGGACCGGTGGCCGGGCGCTGTCAGGCGGGGGGGCAATCGCTGGGCTGGAGTCCCCGGGCGGGTTTCCGGCAGCGCGCAGGGTGGAGTCGGGACGCGGCATGGAGTCGGCCGGTGCCGGGCCCGCCAGGTCGCGCGCCGCGTCCATGTCGGAGGGCGGGCGACCGGAAGCAACCCAGCGGGCCAGTGCGACCAACGCCACGCCCACGGCAATCAGGGGCCAGCGCGTCGGTCGGGCAGGCGCCGGACGGAACGCCTCGATGGTGTTGGAGCCGAGCCGCGTCATGCTTAGCCCTCGCGCTGGCGCCGTGGAAAGCGCCGCCAGCGCATCGACCACCTGCAGGGCATTGGCGAACCGGTCCTGCGGTTCCTTGGCCAGCAGTCGCAACACGGTGGCCTCGAACTCCGGCGTGAGGTCATCGACGATCGTGCGCGGGGCGATCGGGAGTGCCTCGATGTGCTGTCGGGCGACGGCGTACCAGTCATCCCCCTCGAACGGCAGGCGGCCCGTGGCGGCACGGTACAGGGTGACCCCGAGAGCGTAGAGGTCGCTTCGCCCGTCGATCTCCTGGCCGCGCGCCTGTTCGGGGCTGAAGTAGTGTGGCGTGCCCTGCACCTGATGGGTGCTGCTGGCTGACACGCCGGAGGCGAGGGCTCTGGCGAGCCCGAAGTCGGCCACGATCGCCTCGCCATCGCCATCGAGCAGGATGTTGTCGGGCTTGATGTCGCGATGGATGACCCCACTGGCATGGGCAACCGCCAGGGCGGCCGCGATACCGATGCCGAGGCGCACGCACTCCGTTTCCGGGAGGCGACCAGCGAGAGCGAGTCGGCGCCCCAGCGTGAGGGGATGGAGGTCCATGGCCACGAACGCGGCCCCATCGACCACCCCGACGTCCCGGACGGTGACGATATTCGGGTGACGCAGACGGGCGGCGGTGGCCGCCTCCCGTCGGAAGCGCTCCTCGGCGAGGTCCTGACCGGCGAATTCAGGGCGCAGGATCTTCAGGCCCACCGGGATCTCGAGGTCGAGATCGACGGCCTCGTAGACCCACGAGAAGGCACCGGTCCCGAGGTGACGGGTGACCCGATACTTCCCGATGGTACGCCCTAAATAGCGGTCTGGCACAGTTGGTCCTTTACAGGCGGGCCGGGGTGGAGTAAGCTACCGTGCTACCTGCAATTGCGCGCAACAACCGCTGCGCACGACACGCGCTAGAACGGCTGAGAATACAACGACGATGGCGTTCGACAAGGCTACCACGATCGACAAGTACCGGGCCCACGAAGGGGACACCGGTTCGACCCGCGTACAGATCGCCCTCCTCACGGAGCGCATCAACTACCTGACGGGTCACTTCCGTACGCACGCGAAGGACCATCATGGTCGTCGCGGCCTCCTCAAGATGGTCGGCAAGCGCCGGCGCCTGCTCGACTACCTGAAGCGTACGGACGTGCAGCAGTATCGCACGCTCGTGCAGGACCTTGGACTCCGGTACTAAGCCGGACAACGTCGCATCGTCGCGCGGGGGCAAGTTTGCCTCCCGCGCGATTTGCGTTCTCATGAGGCTACACAGCAGATGATGCATCGAATCGAACGTACGTTCGCGGGACGCCCCCTGGTCATCGAAACCGGCCGGATGGCGAAGCAGGCGGCCGGGTCCGCCGTCGTCCAGTTCGGCGAGACCATGGTCCTCGCCGCGGTGACGGTCAGCGACAACCAGAGCCCCCTGCCGTTCTTCCCGCTCACGGTTGAGTATAAGGAAAAGACCTACGCCGCCGGCAAGATCCCGGGCGGGTTCATCAAGCGCGAAGGGCGCCCGCACGATCACGAGATCCTCGCGGCCCGCATCATCGACCGGTCCATCCGGCCGCTCTTCCCCGAGGGCTTCAAGAACGAAGTCCAGGTGTTCATCTATGTCATCTCCGCCGACCAGGAGAACGACGCCGACGTGCTGGCGCTGGTCGCCGCGTCGTTTGCGCTGAACGCCTCCAAGATTCCGTTCCTCGGGCCAATCGCCGGTGTTCGCGTCGGACGCGTGCAGGGCCACTGGGTGCTCAACCCCACCTTCCAGCAGCTCGCGTTCTCCGACATGGAGCTCGTTGTGGCCGGCTCGAAGGACTCCATCGTGATGGTCGAAGGCGGCGCGCTCGAGGTGTCCGAGCAGGACGTGCTCGAGTCGCTGCGCCTCTCGCACGACGGCATCCGTGAGCTCATCGCCATGCAGGAGGAACTGCTCGCCAAGGTCCAGCAGCCCAAGATGGCGTGGACGAAGGCCGAGTCGCCGGAAGGTGTGGCGACGAAGGTCAAGGAGCTGGCGTCGGGTCGCATCCGCGAGGCGCTGAACCAGAAGGACAAGCACACGCGTATCGAGGCCGTCGAGCGCACCAAGAAGGAGCTGGCGGAAGGGCTGCTCGCCGAATTCCCCGACAACGCCAAGGACATTCACACCATCCTCGGCGACGTGGAGTACCACGAGCTGCGCGCCCAGGTGCTGGACACGAATCTGCGCGTCGACGGCCGCAAGCCGAACGAAGTGCGCGCCATCAGCATCGACAACGGCGTGCTGCCGCGGGCTCATGGCTCGTCGCTGTTCACGCGTGGCCAGACGCAGGCGCTCGTGGCCGCCACGCTTGGCACGGCCAAGGACGCCCAGCGCCTCGACTCCATCAAGGAGGCCGGGGAAGTCACGCGGTCGTTCATGCTGCACTACAACTTCCCGCCGTTCTCCACCGGTGAAGTGCGCCCGATGCGTGGCACCAGCCGTCGCGAGATCGGCCACGGTAACCTGGCCGAGCGTGCGCTGCAGGGTGTGCTCCCCGACTTCGCCGAGTTCCCGTATACCATCCGCATCGTCTCCGACGTGCTCGAGTCAAACGGCTCGTCGTCGATGGCGTCGGTGTGCGGTGGTTCGCTGGCGCTGTTCGACGCCGGCGTGCCCATGAAGGCGGCCGTGGCGGGTGTGGCCATGGGTCTCATCAAGGAAGGCAGGAAGTACGCGATCCTCACCGACATCCTCGGCACCGAAGACCACCTCGGTGACATGGACTTCAAGGTGGCCGGTACGCGCGAGGGCATCACGTCCATCCAGATGGACATCAAGATCGAGGGGCTCGACCTCAAGATCATGGAAGAGGCGCTCGCGCAGGCGAAGGAAGGCCGCCTCCACATCCTCGGCGAGATGGACAAGGCGCTGGCCGCGCCGCGCGCGGATCTGTCCAAGTACGCGCCGCGCATCGTGACGGTGCAGATTCCGGTCGACAAGATCGGCGAGCTGATCGGCCCGAAGGGCAAGAACATCCGCGGCATCCAGGAAGAGACGGGTGCCGAACTCACCGTCGACGATGACGGCACCGTGACGATCGCCGCCGTCGGCGGCGAGAGCATGGAACGCGCGAAGCAGATGGTGCAGGCAATCACCGCCGAAGCCGTGGTGGGCGAGACGTACGAGGGCACGGTCAAGACCGTGACGGCATTCGGCGCGTTCGTCGAGATCATGCCGGGCACCGAGGCCCTGCTGCACGTCTCCGAGATGAGGTGGGAGCGGGTCGAGAAGCCCGAAGACGTCTGCAAGAAGGGCGACCGCGTGACGGTGAAGCTCATCGACCGTGATGAGCGTGGTCGCCTGCGCCTGAGCATGAAGGCACTGCTCCCGAAGCCGGAGGGGATGCCCGAGCACGAGGAGCGCCCGCGCCGCGAGGAGAGCGGTGAGCGTGGCGAGCGCAGTGGTGACCGCGGCGGACGCGGCGGGCGGAATGGCGGTGGTCGCGATCGGCGCTGAGGCCTCGGGCGCGACGTCGTCCACGCTGAGCCGGACGGACCTGCCCAATGGACTGACCGTGCTCTCGGAATCCGTTCCGGGAGCACGGTCAGTTGCTTTCGGTGCCTGGGTGCGGGCGGCCACGCTGCACGAGCAGCCCGACGAGATGGGCGTGTCGCACCTGCTTGAGCACATGGTGTTCAAGGGTACCCGTTCGCGCAGTGCGCAGGACATCGCGCTCTCGCTGGAAACGCTCGGCGGGTCGCTCGATGCGTACACCGAGCGTGAACACACGTCGTACCAGGCGCGGGTCCTCGATGAGCATCTGCCCGAGGCGGCCGCGGTCATTGGCGAGCTGATCTTCGATCCCCTGCTGCGCGAGACCGATCTGGCCCTCGAGCGGAAGGTGATCCTCGAGGAAATCAGCATGGTGGATGACACGCCCGACGACATCATCTTCGACGTGCACAACCGGGCGCTCTGGGGCGACCATCCTCACGGCTACGCGATTCTCGGCACCCGGGCCACCGTGAAGGCGCTCGACGTGCCCCAGCTGCGTGCGCTGCACGACCGCGCGTATCACCCGGGGCGGCTCGTGGTGGCCGCCTCTGGGCGCGTGGAGCACGACCAGTTGCTGGAGGTGCTGCGTGCCGCCGGGTGGACCGACCGGCCGCGCGGCGACATGACCCCGTTTGCCATCGATCCGGTCGAGGCGGCCGGGGCGCACGCCGAACATGTGAAGCGCAAGGACATCGGCCAGACGCACCTCGTGCTCGGCGGCCAGGGGATCGCGCATGGTGACCCCCGGCGATTCACCTTCGCCCTGATCGACATGCTGCTGGGCGGCGGCATGAGTTCGCGGCTCTTTCAGCGCGTACGCGAGGAGCTTGGCCTGGCCTACAGCGTGCAGACGTTCAGCAGTTCGTACAGCGACACCGGCACGCATGGCGTGTACCTCGCCAGCGCGCCGGAGAGCGCGCAGGAGGCCCTCGACGCCGTGCGTGACGTGCTGCGTGAGGTGGCCGCACACGGCCTCTCCGAGGCGGATCTCGTGGCCGGCAAGCGGCAGCTTCGCGGCCAGCTCGTCCTGTCCATGGAGGGAATCTCGTCGCGAATGTACCGCGCCGCGACCACGGCCCTGTACGGAGAGCCGTTCCGGACGGTCGATGAGCTGATGGCACTCGTGGATGCCATCGACGAAGCACAGGTGCGCGAGGTAACGCGCGAGTTCTTCGATCCGGACCGCCACGTGCTCGTCAGTCTCGGCCCGAAGGCCGTACGCTGACCATCCATCCAGACACTCCCCTCACATCGAGTTGCACATGCGTATCGGTGTACCGAAAGAGATCAAGACCAACGAAAACCGCGTCGCGCTGGTCCCCGCCGGCGCTGAAGCGCTCACGGCGGCGGGCCATCAGGTATTCATCGAGACCGGCGCCGGCATCGGCAGCGGTTTCGAGGATGACGCCTACCGCGCCGTGGGCGCCGAGATCGTTCCCGATGCCGCCACGGCGTGGGGCAAGGCCGAGCTGTTGCTCAAGGTCAAGGAGCCGATCGCGGCGGAATGGCAGTACCTGCGTCCAGACCTGACGCTCTTCACGTACTTCCACTTTGCCGCCGACGAGGCGCTGACCAAGGCGCATCTGGCGAGCGGTGCCACGTGCATCGCGTACGAAACCGTCGAGCTGCCCAACCGCGACTTGCCGTTGCTCATCCCGATGTCGGAAGTGGCCGGCCGGATGGCAGTGCAGGAAGGCGCCAAGTACCTCGAGAAGCTCTATGGCGGGCGTGGTGTGCTTCTTGGCGGTGTGCCCGGCGTGGCGCCGGCGAAGGTGGTCATCCTCGGCGGTGGCATCGTGGGCGTGAACGCGGCCAAGATGGCGGCGGGGCTCGGGGCCAAGGTGGTGGTGCTCGACCTCTCCCTCGAGCGGCTGCGGTACCTCTCCGACGTGATGCCGGCCAACGTGCAGCTGGTGCATTCCAACCGGCACAACATCCTCGAGCAGATCAGCACCTGTGATCTGGTGATCGGCGGTGTGCTGATTCCGGGGGCCAAGGCGCCCAAGCTCGTGCGTCGTGCGGATCTCGCGCGCATGCGTCCGGGTGCGGTCATCGTGGACGTGGCGGTCGACCAGGGCGGCTGCGTGGAGACCATCAAGCCGACCACGCACGAGAATCCGACGTACACGGTGGACGGGATCATCCATTACGGCGTGGCGAACATGCCTGGTGCGGTGCCGCGCACGTCGACGCTGGCGCTCACCAACGCCACGTTGCCATACACCCTGCAGCTGGCCAACAAGGGCTGGAAGCAGGCGCTGACGGACAATGGCGCGCTCCTGAAGGGGCTGAACATGTCGGCGGGGCAGGTGACCTACCAGGGCGTGGCCGATGCCTTCGGCATGCCGATGGTGGCACCGGGGAGCTTCCTGGACTGATCGGGCGTCGGTCCGCCGAACCGATGAGGTCGGCGTGAAGAAGGGGCCATCGGGCACCGTGTCCGGTGGCCCCTCGGCGTTCCCGGGCGGAGCGGGCGGGAGTGTGCTAGGTCATGGTATTCCAACAGCTTGTCCGCCTTCGCGTGAGCCGATACCTTACCTCAGTCGGCGTCGTGCAGGCGCCGGTGTCTTTTTCCTGGCGCCTCGCGCCGTCCCGAGCTCTTCTGGATGTTCTGGCCCTTCAGTAAGTCCAACTCGTTCTTTCCGGCGAACGCCATCGCCGTCGACCTTGGCACCGCCAACACCCTCATCTACGTGAAGGGCGAGGGGATCGTGCTGAACGAGCCGTCCGTCGTCGCGCTCGATCGCGAGACCAAGAAGATCAAGGGCGTCGGCCTCGAGGCCAAGCGCATGCTCGGGCGTACGCCCGATGGCATCATGGCCGTGCGGCCGATGAAGGACGGCGTGATTGCCGACTTCGACGTGACCGAGAAGATGCTGCGGTACTTCCTCACGCTCGTGATCGACAAGCACGTCTTCAAGGTGAAGCCGCGCGTGATCGTGTGTGTGCCGTCGGGCATCACCGAGGTGGAGAAGCGTGCCGTGCGTGACTCCGCACTCGGCGCCGGCGCGAAGGAAGTCTTCATGGTGACGGAGCCCATGGCGGCGGCGATCGGTGTGGGGTTGCCGGTGGAATCGCCGACGGGCAACATGGTCATCGACATCGGTGGCGGCACCACGGAGATCGCCGTCATCGCCCTGTCGGGCATCGTGAGCGACACGAGCATTCGTACGGGTGGCGACGAACTGGACATCAGCATCGTGCAGTTCATGCGGAAGAACTACAACCTGCTCATCGGCGAGCCCACGGCGGAGCAGATCAAGATCCAGATCGGGTCGGCGTATCCGGTGGGTGAAGAGCGCGAGATGGAAGTGAAGGGCCGCGACCTCGTCTCGGGCATTCCCAAAACGGTGCGCGTGCACTCGAGCGAGATCCGCGAAGCGGTGCAGGAGCCCATTCAGCAGATCGTCGATGCCGTGCGTCGTGCGCTTGAGATCACGCCGCCGGAACTGGCGTCGGACATCGTCGATCGCGGCATCGTGATGACGGGTGGTGGGGCGCTCATTCGCGGGCTCGACGTGCTGCTCAGCCAGGAGACGGGGTTGCCCATTCATGTCGACGAGGACCCGCTGACGTGCGTCGTGCGCGGCACCGGCAAGATCCTCGACGACGAAGAGAAGTACTGGTCGGTTCTCACCACCTGACGGCATCCTGAGGCGCGTGGCACGCAACGGTCGTGCAGCAGGGCGACTAGACACCGGGCTGGTTCTGGTGTGTCTTGTCGTGTCGCTCCTCGCTCTCCTCTCGCCGCGGAGCACGCGCGATGAAGTGGCCGCGCGACTGCGTACGCATGTGCTGGCCCCGCTCGTCGCGCTCGAGGGGCGTGCGGCGTCGGTGCGCGCCGCCGTCGTCACGCGTCACGATCTGCTCACCATGCGCGGGCGGGCGTTGACCGATACGCTCAGCCTGCGGGCGATCGCCGATGAGAACGCCACGCTGCGCAGCCTGCTCGGTCTGTCGGCGCGCCTGCGCGAAGGCTTCGTGCCGGCGGAGTTGCTGCCGGCGCGACCGGGCAGCGAGTTCGAGGTCACGCTCAACGTCGGGAGCGACGTGGGCGTGCGGCCGTTCCTGCCGATCGTGAACGGCGCGGGACTGGTGGGCATGGTCGATCGCGTGGATCGCCAGACGAGTGGGGGCATCACGTGGGCGCATCCTGATTTCCGCGTCAGTGCCATGAGCGAGGATCAGCGGGCGTTCGGCATCGTGCAGCCGCATCTTGCCGCGGGCGCCGAGCGCTGGCTCCTCGAGATGCGCGGCGTTCCGTTTCGGGCGAAGCTCGACTCCGGCGCCCTGATAGTGAGTTCGGGGCTGGGCGCCACATATCCGCGCGGCATTCCCGTGGGCACGGTCATCGGCGAACTCGCCACGCCCGAGAAGTGGGCCCGCACCTACCTGCTCAAGCCGTCGGTGCTGCCGGCGGACATCGGCCCCGTGGTGGTGCTGTTGCCGGCACGCGCACGGGAGGGGGTGAACGGCGTCTGGACGAGTGTCACCGCCGCCGACAGCGCGGCGCGGGCCGTGGCCGCCGCCGGCGACTCCATCGCCCGTCGGGCCGCGCTCGACGAGTTGGCGGCGCGGCGCGCGGCGCTCGACTCGCTCACGACAGACAGCCTGCTGCAGGCCGACACGATCGGCGGCGGCGCGCGGGAGCGACCGGCAGCGGGTGGTCTCCCGCGTCCCGACAGTGGCCGACGCCGAGACACGACCCGCGGACCGGCTCCGCCGCCACGCACCGGCCCGCCCCCGGGGGGGAGCCGTTGATGCGGTCCCCACCGTCGTCGCCGGGACTCGGCAGTGCGCTGCGCGCGTGGATCGGCTTTGCGCTGCTGATCGTCGCGCACTTCGGCGTGCGCCCGCTGATCGCCGGCCGGGCCAACGTGGACTTCGCGCTCATCGCGGTGCTCTTCGCAGCGGTGCGTCTGCGCCCCGGCGTTGCGGCGCTCACCGGCTTTCTCGTCGGCATGGCGCTGGACACGCTGGCCCCCGCACATTTCGGAAGCACGGCGCTGGTCATGACGGGCATCGCTTTCGGGGCGTCGTGGCTCAAGGCGGTGTTCTTTGCCGATCACATCGCGCTGACCGGGCTGTTCGTCTTCGGCGGCAAGTGGCTGTTCGACTTGGCGACGACACTGCTGACAGGCAGCTCGGCCGGTGCCTCTCTCATGGTGACGCTGCTGCTCTGGGCGCCGCTGTCGGCGGCACTCACGGCGTTGAGCGCGGTACTATTGCTCGCGCTGTTCCGGCCGCTGTACCGGCCGCAATCGCTCTAGGGCGCCGATGGCCGGGCGCGACTCGGTGCCGCTGGCCGGCGAGGCGTAACTCTGCAATGGCTCGATGAGCTACCATCCGAACTCGGTTCTGCGTCGTGCCCGTGTGGCACGCGGCATTCTGATCGCGGCGTTTCTCGCGCTGGGCGGCGCGTTCTTCCGCGCGCAGGTGCTGCAGAACGAGGCATTCGTCCTGGCGTCGGAGAGCAACCGACTCCGCGAGGTACCGCTGCCCGGGTCTCGCGGCATCATCTACGACCGGCACGGCGAGATCATCGCCGAGAATCTTCCCGGGTACTCGGTGTCCATCCTGAGTCCCAGCAGCGACTCGCTCAAGTCGGCGCTGCGGTCGCTGTCGAGGGTCGTCGATATCGATTCCGCGCAGCAGGCGCTGGCGCTACGTCGCTTTCGTGCCGCGCCCACGCGACCGGCCGTGATCTTCAACGACGCCAGCTTCCAGGTGGTGTCGGTGCTCGAGGAGCGGCGGGCCGAATTCCCCGGACTCATCATTCAGAGTTCGCCGAAGCGGTACTATCCCGACGGGGAGGCCATGGCGGCGCTGATCGGCTACACGGGGGAAATCTCGGAAGTCGAACTCACGAAGGAGCGTTTTTCGGGCTACAAGGCGGGCCAGCAGGTCGGCAAGGCCGGCCTCGAGCTGCAGTACGAGGAGAAGCTGCGCGGGCGCGAGGGGCAGCGATTCGTGGAGGTCGATGCGCGGAATCGTGTGGTGCGCGACAACGGCGTGCGCCCCGAGGTGCAGCCGGAGGCTCCGCCGCCGTTGCGCACCAACATCGATCTCGATCTGCAGAAGTACGCGCACTCCTACTTCGGTGATTCGCTCCGCGGTGCGGTGGTGGCGTTGGACCCGACGACCGGTGGCGTGTTGACGCTGTACAGCGCGCCGACGTATGACATCAACCGGTACATCGGCGGGGCGTCACGCGCTTTCGTTCAGGAACTCCGGACCGATCCCCGGCGCCCCATGGTCAACCGAGCCTTGGCCGGGACCTACGCTCCGGCGTCGACGTGGAAGCTGGCCACCGCGATCATGGGGCTCGAGCGCGGTCTGGTCACGATGGACACGCGCATGCCACAGCCATGCACCGGCGGCTACTACTACGGCCGCGTGTTCAAGTGCTGGGACAAGAAGGGGCATGGTGACGTCACCCTCGCGCAGGCCATCGCCAAGTCGTGCGATGTGTACTTCTACCAGCTCGGCCTGAAGATCGGCCTGTCGAACCTCCTCGCCGGCGGCGTGAAGCTGGGGTTCGCCAAGAAGACGGGCGTAGACCTTCCCTTCGAGGGGCTGCCGACATGGCCCGCCGACACGAAGTACTTCGACAACAAGTATGGACCGCGGGGATGGAACCGGTCGGTCGTCCTGAGCCTCTCGATCGGACAGGCCAACAATGCCCAGACACCGATCAACATGGCGAAGTTCTACACGGCGCTGGCGACGGACGGGCAAGCGGCGACACCGCAGATCGTCGCCAGGACGCCAGTGCGCGAGAAGATTATGGATCTCACTCCTGATCAGCTTCGCGGCATCCAATTGGCACTGGCGGACGTGGTTAGCCGCGGCACGGCAGCGGGTGCGCAGATTGGGGGGCTGACGATCGCCGGAAAGACGGGCACCGCGCAGGTGGACGGGCAGCAGGACAATGCCTGGTTCGTAGGCTACGCGCCCGCCGACGCCCCGAAGATCGTGGTGGCGATCATCATCGAAGAAGGCCTCCACGGGTCCAGCGCGGCCAAGGTGGCCACCAAGCTGATGGAACGGTACCTCAAGACGAAGCTCACCATGACCGCGGTCACCAACGACTGAGTACGAGCCGACCGTTGCCCACTACCAGCCTGCTCCGTCGCCAGAGCATCGACGTTCCGCTCCTCATCACGGCGCTCCTGCTCACCGTCTTCGGTCTGGCCATGGTCTTTTCGGCCGGTCAGACCGACGTCCCCGACAAGGCGGTCGAATCGCTGTGGCAGCGCCAGCTCGTCCTCTTCGGCGTGGCCGCGTTGGCCGCGACGGTCGTGACCCGGGCCTCGGTCCGCCTCATCGAGTGGAGTGCGTGGCCGCTCTATCTGCTCAGCTGCGGCCTGCTGGTGGTGGTGTACTTCTTCGGGAGCGGCGCCGGGACCGCGCAAAGCATGAAGGGGTGGCTCACCATCGCCGGCCGCCGCATCGGCCAGCCCTCCGAGTTGGCCAAGCTGGCGACCATCCTGATGCTGGCCCGCACGCTGGCCGTGCGGCGGGACGGGTTTCGCTCGCTGTTCGACCTCTGGAAGCCGCTCCTCATCGTCGGCGTCCCGTGGGTGCTGGTCATGCTCCAACCCGATCTGGGGACCGGCCTCGTGTTCATCGGCATCTGTTTCGCCATGCTGTTCTGGGCCGGCGTGCCCTGGCAGATGCTGCTGCTGCTCGCGAGTCCTGCCATCAGCCTCATCCTGGCCTTCAGCACCGGGGTGTGGGGAGCCTGGTTCCTGATCCTCGTGGCGCTGGTCCTCTGGTACCGCCCCTACGCCGTGGAAGGGGTCATCCTCGTGGTCGCCAACGTGGTCATGGGCGTCGTCGCGCCGCTGCTTTGGGACAAGCTCAAGCCGTATCAGCAGAAGCGCTTCCTGGTGTTCCTCGATCCGTCCATCGACGCGCAGGGGTCGGGCTACAACGTCATCCAAAGCAAGGTCGCGATTGGCTCCGGCGGCCTCTTCGGCAAGGGCTTCACGCTCGGCAGCCAGAAACGACTGAACTTCCTCCCCGAGCAGCAGACCGACTTCATCTTTTCCGTGGTTGGGGAGGAGCTGGGTTTCGTCGGGGTCTCGGTGGCGCTGGCCCTCTTTCTGGCGCTCTTCATGCGCGCCACCCGGGTAGCCTCCCGCGCCAACGACGCGTTCCCGAGCCTGGTTGCCTTCGGACTCATGTCGGCCTGGTTCGTGCACGTCGTCGTGAACGTGGGCATGACGATCAACCTCATGCCGGTCACGGGCATCCCCCTCCCGTTCTTCAGCGCCGGCGGATCGTTCCTGCTGGTGAGCTGGATGGCCGTGGCCGTCCTGCTGCGCATTTCGGCCGAAGGGCGCGGCCAACCCGACGCACTCGGGCTGTGAACATGAGGGCAGGGGCCGCCGGCGTGATGGCCGGGTAGGCAGACTCGGCCGTGCGCAAGGCCTAGCCTTCGGCGCGCTGTCCCCCAATCTTACCCAGCCTATGGCTTGGTTCCGGAAGGAAAAGAAGACGCTGCAGCCGCGTCGCGAGCGCCTCGAAATCCCGCGGGACACATGGGAGAAGTGCGAGGCGTGTGATCATACCGACATCCGCGACAAGTTCCTGCGGAACTTGAACGTGTGCCCGTCCTGCGACTTTCACCGACGAGTCCGCGCTTGGGACTATGCCGGCTTTCTGCTCGACGAGGGGACCCTCAACGAGGTCGGTGGCGAACTCCGCTCGGTCGACCCGCTGGGCTTCCCCGACTACCCCACGCGCCTCAAGCGAGCACTGGCGAACGCGGGTGACACCGACGCCATCCTGACCGTCACCGGCCTCCTTGAGGGCATGCCGGTGGGTATCGGGGTCATGGATTTCGCCTTCATGGGCGGCTCGATGGGCTCGGTGGTCGGTGAGAAGATCGCCCGGTTGGGTCAGCGATCGCTCGAGAAGAAGCATCCGCTCGTGATCGTGTCCTCGTCCGGCGGCGCTCGCATGCAGGAGGGCATCCTCTCCCTCATGCAGATGGCGAAGGCGTCGGCGGTGCTGTCGCAGCTCGCCGAGCGGCGTATCCCGTACATCTCCGTGCTTACCAATCCCACCACGGGCGGGGTGAGTGCCAGCTACGCGATGCTGGGGGACGCTATCCTCGCCGAACCGGGCGCCGTCATTGGCTTTGCCGGGCCGCGCGTCATCAAGCAGACGCTGGGTCAGGATCTGCCGGAAGGCTTCCAGACAGCCGAGTTCCTGCTGGAGAAGGGCATGGTCGATGGGGTCGTGCATCGCAAGGAGCTGCGCGGGACCCTGTCCCGATTGCTGCGGCACATGACCGGGCGCCCCGCCGCTACCGGTCACGCTCAGCGGGACAGCTGACGCTGGTCCCGCCCGCGCCTGGCCCCCTGGGGTCGCCGGCGGAATCGCCCGGCGTTCCTGTCGCCACGGAGTCGGCGTACCACGCGGCGCTGCGACGGCTCTTTGCCCGGACGGGCGGCGCATGGCGTCTCGGGCTCGATCGGGTCGCCGAATTGCTCACCCGGCTTGGCAATCCCCACCGCGTGTACCCGGTCTTTCACGTCGCGGGCACGAACGGCAAGGGGAGTACGGTCGCGACCCTCGACGCGCTGCTGCGCGGCGCCGGCCTCCGGGTGGGCAAGTACACGTCGCCGCACCTCGTGGACTTCGCCGAGCGCATCGTGGTGGACGGCCAGCGCATGGCACACACCGACATCGCCGCGTGGCTCTCACGGTGGGAGCCATTGCTCTCCGAACTGGGGGCCACCTTCTTCGAGGCCACCACGGCAATGGCACTGTGCCATTTCGCCGACTGCAGGGTGGACGTGGCCATCGTGGAGGTCGGGCTCGGAGGGCGGCTCGATGCCACGAACATCGTGCACCCGGTGGCCGCCGGGGTCACCCAGATCGGCTTCGATCACATGGAGTTCCTTGGCGACACCCTCCCCGCCATCGCCGGGGAGAAGGCCGGGATCTACAAGCCGGGAGAGGCGGCGGTGGTCGGCGATACGCGTCCGGACATCCGCGAGCTGTTGGAGGCTCGCGCCGAGGCAGCCGGCTGTGCGCCCATCCTGGTGACCGGGCGCGACTGGCAGGTGCACGACATCGTGGTGAATGTCCAGGGCACGACGTTCACGCTCGAGGTGGATGGGGTCTGTCGACGCCTGACCACGCCGCTCGTGGGTCACTTCCAGGCCGACAATGCTGCGGTGGCGCTGGCCATGCTGCGCGGTGCGGGCGGCCGATGGGCGGCGATCGAGCAGGATGCGGCTCGTCTGCTGCCGGGCGTGCGGCTCGCCGGCCGCTTCCACCGCGCCGACCCGTGGCTGTTCGATGTCGCGCACAATGCCGACGGCGCCGCGACCGTGGTGGCCAACCTGCTCGCGGTCGGGCTGCCGCATCCCATTACGGCCGTCGTCTGCGTACTGCGTGACAAGGACTGGCGCGGCATTTTGCAGGCGGTGGCCCGTGCCGCCGAACGCATTGTCGTCACGATGGCCCCGACCGCCCCCCCGTCGCGCGCCTGGGATCTGCACGAGGTCGAGCAGTGGGCACGCGAAGCGGGCGTGCCCGTGGAGCGGATCGACGATTTCGCGGGCGCCCTCGCCAGTGCGCGCAGCGATGCAGCGACCGTCCTCGTGACCGGCTCCTTTCACACGGTCGGTGATGCCATGGAGCGGTTGCAGGTCGATCCGGTGGCTCGGTAGCTTTCCGGGATGTCACACAAGCCGTTACCCGGGTTCCGCGACTTCTTCCCCGAGCAGTTCGCCGAGCGGGCCTACATCTTCGACACCTGGCGCCGCATCGTGCGGCGCTATGCGTTTCAGGAGTACGACGGGCCGCCGCTCGAACCGCTCGAACTCTACACGCAGAAGAGCGGCGACGAGATTGTCGGCCAGCTGTACAACTTCGTCGACAAGGGCGAGCGCGCGGTGGCCATGCGACCCGAGATGACGCCCACATTCGCACGCATGGTGGGCGCCAAGGCGCAGACGTTGCGCAAGCCGGTGCGCTGGTTCTCGTTGCCCCAGCTCTTCCGCTACGAACGTACGCAGAAGGGTCGGCTGCGCGAGCACTACCAGCTCAACGTCGACCTCGTGGGTGAGTCGGATGTGCTGGCCGACGCCGAACTGCTGTCGGTGGCCATCGAGATCATGCGCGCGCTCGGCCTCACGGACCGCGACGTGCGCGCGCGGGTGAGCGATCGTCGCCTGCTCAACGGCCTGCTCGAGCATCTCATGATTCCCGACACGTCATGGCAGGTGGTGTATGCCGTACTCGACAAGCTCGAGCGCCAGCCGCGCGAGGTGTCGGCCGAGAAGCTCGTCGAAGCCGGGCTCGATGCCGCAACGCAGGATGTCGTGCTCGGATTCGGCACCGTCGATTTCGCCACGCTGCAGGCCCGCTACGGCGACGCCCCGGCCGTGAAGCCGCATCTCGACCGGTTCGCCGAGTATCTCCGGCACCTTGACGCCCTTGGCGTCAGCTCCTGGGTGCGTGTCGATCTCACCATCGTGCGTGGCCTCGCGTACTACACGGGCATCGTCTTCGAGCTGTTCGACAACATCGGCGAATTTCGTGCCATCTGCGGCGGCGGCCGCTACGACACGCTGCTCAAGTCGCTCGGCGGCACCGACCTGCCCGCGCTCGGCTTCGGCATGGGCGACGTGGTGCTGGGCGAACTGTTGCGGGCACGCGGCCTGATGCCGTCGACGGTCGCACCGCTGCACTACTGGGTGGCGCAGGGTCCCGAGGCGCCGTTCGCGCCGACGGCGGCCCTGCAGACGGCCACCGCGCTGCGGCAGGGCGGCGCCATCGTGGAACACGCGCTGCGCCCGATGAAGCTGGACAAGCAGCTGGAAGCCGGCCGCAAGGCCGGCGCCGCCGCCTTCGTGATCGTCGATCCTGCCGCGACCGATGCACCGTGGCGCGTGCGCCGCGCAGGGCACGACGACCAACTCTTCTCCACGCTCGAGGCGCTGTGCGCCTGGGCGACCTCGACGACCGGATCCGCCCCATGAGCGACGACAAGAAGCTGAGCACCCGCGCCGAGAACTTCAGCGACTGGTACAACGAGCTCGTGCTCCGCGCCGAGCTCGCGGACTATTCGCCGGTGCGCGGCTGCATGGTCATCCGGCCGCACGGCTATGGCATCTGGGAGCGTATGCAGCGGGCGCTCGACGACATGTTCAAGGCCACGGGCCATGTGAACGCGTACTTCCCGCTGTTCATTCCGGAGAGCTTCCTGTCCAAGGAGGCCGAGCACGTGGAGGGATTCGCGCCGGAATGTGCGGTGGTGACGCACGGCGGCGGGAAGCCGCTCGAGGAACGTCTCGTGGTGCGCCCCACGTCGGAGACGATCATCTACTCGATGTTCGCCAAGTGGGTGCAGAGCTACCGCGACCTGCCGTTGCTGTACAACCAGTGGGCCAACGTGGTGCGGTGGGAGATGCGCACGCGCCTGTTTCTGCGCACCATGGAATTTCTCTGGCAGGAGGGGCACACGGCGCACGCCACGCACGAAGAAGCCGAGGCCGAGACGCGTCGCATGCTCGGCGTGTATCGCGAGTTCATGGAAGGCTGGATGGCGATGCCCGTCATCACGGGCCAGAAGACCGATTCCGAGAAGTTCGCCGGTGCGCTCCGCACGTACGCCTGCGAAGCGATGATGCAGGACAACAAGGCGCTGCAGGCGGGCACCTCGCACAACCTGGGGCAGAACTTCGCCAAGGCGTTCGATCTCAGCTTCCAGAACGAGCAGGGCGAACAGGCATTCGCCTGGAACACGAGCTGGGGTGTGTCGACGCGCATGATCGGCGGGCTCGTGATGACGCATGGCGACGACGCCGGTCTCCGACTGCCGCCGCGCCTGACGCCCATCCAGATGGTCATCGTGCCCATCTGGAAGACGGACGAGGAGCGCACCGCCACCATCGAGGCGGCGCGCGGCATCGCCGACGATCTGGGCAGTTTCAAGCGCCCCGACCACGAGCGCATCCGCGTGCACGTCGACGACCGCATCGGCATAAAGCCTGGGGCCAAGTACTACCACTGGGAGCTGCGCGGCATTCCGCTGCGTCTCGAGATCGGGCCGCGCGACCTGGCGGCGAGCGCGGGCATGCTGGCGCGGCGCGACACTCGGGAGAAGCGTGCGATCGCGTTCGACGCGCTGCGCACCGAACTGCCCGTGATTCTGGAGACGATTCAGGCCGACATGCTCGCCGCCGCGCGCGCCCGCGTGGAGGCCAACACCATTCGTGAGCGCATCAGCTACGACCGGTTCAAGGAGGTCATGGAGGGGCCGGGCGCCTTCGTGTATGCCGGGTGGAACGGCGATCCGGCCGTCGAACAGCGGGTGAAGGAGGAGACCAAGGCCACGATCCGCGTAATTCCCGATGCCGAGTTCCGTTCGCCTGCGGCGCCGACGACCTGCATGGTGACGGGCGAGCCGGCCAAGTACGAGGTCGTGTGGGCCCGGTCGTACTGAGCGGCACGCCCAGCATGTCCGCCTCCGGCTTCTCACGCAGCGACGGCGTGCTGCACGCCGAGGGCGTGCCACTGCCGGGGCTCGCCGCGGCGGTCGGTACGCCGGCGTACGTCTATTGCGCGAACACGGTGCGTGCCCGCCATGCGCAGCTCGACCGCGCGTTTGCCGGGCTCCCGCACCGGCTGCACTTCGCGGTCAAGGCGAACTCGAACCTGTCCGTACTGTCGTTGCTGCAGGAACTCGGGGCGGGCGTCGATATCGTGTCGGGCGGTGAACTGTTCCGCGCGCAGCAGGCCGGCTTCACCGGCGAGGACGTCGTGTTCAGTGGTGTCGGCAAGACGGTCGAGGAGATCGCGCAGGCGCTCGACGCCGGGGTGCTGCTGATCAACGTGGAGTCGGAAGCGGAGCTGGTCACCATCGACGCCGTGGCCGCAGAGCGGGGGATGGTGGCGCCGATCGCGCTGCGCGTGAATCCCGAGGTCACGGTGGATACACCGCATGCGTACATCAAGACCGGCGAAAAGGGACAGAAGTTCGGGATTCCGCGTGACGACGTGGCGCGGCTGGTAGCGCGCATCGGGACGCTGTCTCACGTACAGCTCCGGGGCCTCGGCATGCACCTCGGCTCGCAGATCAGCAACGCCGACCCGCTGCGCGATGCGTTGCCTCGCCTGCTTGCGGCGATCGACGCGGCACGTGCCGCCGGCCACGCCATCGCGTACATGGACGTGGGCGGGGGGCTGTCGGTGCCATACGAGCCCGGTGAAGGTGACGCCGACGTCGAGGACTACGCGCGCGTCGTGCGTGCGGCCGTCGCGCAAACCGGACTGACACTGTTGCTCGAGCCGGGACGGTTTCTGGTGGCCGAGGCGGGCGCCTTGCTCACGCGCGTGTTGTATCGCAAGCACGCCGCAGGCAAGGATTTCGTCGTGACCGATGCCGGCATGAACGATCTCATCCGGCCGGCCCTCTACCAGGCGTATCATGGTATTGAGGCGGTGGTGGAGACGGCCGGCGAGGTGACCGCGGATGTCGTGGGGCCCATCTGCGAATCGGGTGACTTCTTTGCCAAGGCACGCCAACTGCCCGATGTCACGGCCGGTGATCTCGTGGCCATTCGTACAGCCGGCGCCTACGGCTTCACCATGTCGTCCAACTACAACTCGCGTCCGCGGCCGGTGGAGGTGCTCGTTGACGGCGATCGCTTCGCCGTGATCGGAGCGCGGGAAACCTACGAAGATCTCGTGCGCCTCGAGCGCGCGTCCCCCCAGTGGAGATCGGCCTGATGCGCATCGGTCTGTTGTCGGATACTCATGATCGCGTGCCGGCGATCCGCGCCCTGCTCGAACAGATGGTGGCCGGCGGCGTCTCGCTGGTCATGCATGCGGGCGACTACTGCTCGCCATTCTCGTTGCAGCCGTTCCACGACCTGTCGCTTCCGCTGCTCGGTGTGTTCGGGCGCAACGACGGCGATCGGGATGCCCTGCTCGCGGCGGCAAAGACCGGCTTCGGTGCTGCCGAACTGTACGAGTCGCCGCACAGCTTCGACCTCGGTGGCAAGTCGGTGCTCCTCATTCACGACCTGGCCGATGTGCACCAACGTTCGATCGACAAGCACGAGGTCATCGTGCATGGCTTCACGCATGTGCCGGAGATGAAGACGCGTGGGGACTCGATGCTCGTCAATCCCGGGGAAGGGTGCGGCTGGCTGCACGGCGCCCCCACGGGCGCGATCCTCGATCTCGAGACCAAGGCGATCGAGTTCCTCAAGCTCACGGGACCGGAGTGGAAGGTCTGATGACGAACGCCACCAACAGCCGCATCCTCATTCTTGACTGTGGCTCGCAGTTCACGCAGCTCATCGCCCGCCGTGTGCGCGAAGCGCGTGTCTACTCCGAGATACATCCGCCATCCGTTTCATTGGACTGGATCCATGCGTGGAAACCGACCGGCATCATCCTGTCGGGGGGACCGAGCTCGGTCACGGATGAGGGTGCGCCCACCGTGTCGCGTGAACTGCTCGAGATCGCGCCGGTGCTGGGCGTGTGCTACGGCATGCAGCTCATCGCCCACCTCGAGGGTGGCGCCGTGGTGGGTGGTGGACGTCGAGAGTACGGACGCGCCGAGGTCACCATCGATGAAGCGGCGGGCCTCTTCGCCGGCTTTGATGCGGACGAGCGCACCACCGTGTGGATGAGCCATGGCGATCACGTCGAGCAGGTGCCGCCCGGCTACGTGGCCACCGCACACAGCGGCTCCACCTGCGCGGGGTTCCGGCACGCCACCAAGCCCATTCACGCGGTGCAGTTCCACGCCGAAGTGCACCACTCGGTGCGCGGCGCGGAGATCATCCAGAACTTCCTGTTCGGCGTCTGTCACTGCACGCCCGATTGGACACCCGGCCACTTCATCGACATGGAGGTGGCTCGCATCCAGGAGTTGGTGGGCGACCGTCAAGTCATCTGCGGCCTCTCCGGTGGTGTGGACTCGAGTGTCGCCGCAGCGTTGGTGCACAAGGCCATCGGCGACCAGCTCACCTGCATCTTCGTGGACACCGGGTTGCTGCGGCTGCACGAGCGCGAGCAGGTCGAGCGCACCATGGGGGCGCATCTCGGGATCCGGCTGATCACCGTGCGGGCGGAGGAGCGCTTCCTGTCGGCCCTGGCCGGCGTCGGCGAGCCGGAGCGCAAGCGCAAGATCATCGGTGAGCACTTCATTCGCGTCTTCGAGGCCGCGTCGGCGGATGCCGGGAAGGATGCGGCGTTTCTGGTGCAGGGCACACTGTATCCCGACGTCATCGAGTCGGTGAGCGTCAAGGGCGGCCCGTCGGCGACGATCAAGACGCACCACAACGTGGGCGGGCTGCCGAAGGACATGAAGTTCGCGCTGATCGAACCGCTGCGGGAGCTGTTCAAGGACGAAGTCCGCAACGTGGGACGTGAACTCGGATTGCCGGAAGAGATGGTTGGACGGCATCCGTTCCCCGGACCGGGGCTCGCCATCCGGGTGCTCGGCGAGGTCTCGCCGTACGCGGTGGACATCCTGCGTCGCGCCGACGCCATCTACCTCGAGGAGATTCGCGCCGCCGGTCTGTATCCGGACATCTGGCAGGCGTTTGCGGTATTCCTCCCCGTACGTTCGGTGGGCGTGATGGGCGATGGCCGCACCTACGAGCACGTCATTGCGTTGCGCGCCGTGACCAGCACCGACGGTATGACCGCCGACTGGTATGCGTTCCCGCACGATGTGCTTGGTCGCATCTCGAACCGCATCATCAACGAGGTGGATGGCGTCAATCGGGTGGTGTACGACGTGAGCTCCAAGCCGCCGGCCACCATCGAGTGGGAGTAATCGCCGCTGGCGCATGACCGCATGACCGCATGACGCGTGGATGGCGCGGCGATCTGCGCGACATGGCGCAGGTGGCGGCACCGATCGTCCTCATCAATCTGGGTATCCAGGCCATGGGCGTGGTGGATGCGCTCATGGTCGGTCGCCTGGGCGGCGAAGCCATCGCTGCGGTGGCCCTCGGCAATTTCTATTTCTTCAATGTGAGCGTCTTCGGGATCGGTCTGCTCTTCGCGATCGACCCGGTGGTGGCGCAGGCCGTCGGTGCCGGCGATCAGGCAGCCATCGCGCGCGGGGTGCAGCGCGGGCTTGTCCTGGCGGCGATGGTCTCGGTGGTCGTGATGCTGGTGCTGCTCCCCGGAGAGTGGCTGCTCGGCGCGCTGAAGCAACCGCCCGAAGTCATCGATGACACGGCCGTGTACGCACGTCGCCGGCTCCTCGGGGTCGTGCCGTTCTTCGTGTTCAACGTTTTTCGCCAGACGCTGCAGGCCATGGGGCCCGTGCGACCGGTGATCGCGGCCGCCCTGATCGCCAATCTCGTGAACGCTGGCGCCAACTGGTTGCTCATCTTCGGGAACGGCGGGGCACCAGCCCTTGGCGTGCGCGGCGCCGGTTATGCCACGGCGCTGTCCATGTGGGTCATGGCGCTTGCGCTCACGTGGTTCGCCTGGCCGCTGCTGCGCGACGTGGTGCGCCCGTGGCGCTCGGACACCATCGCGATAGTCCCGATGTCGCGCATGATCCGCATCGGGGCGCCCATCGGGGTACAGTGGTTCTTCGAGAGCTTTGCCTTCGGGCTGACGGCGCTGTTCATGGGGTGGATGAGCACCACATCGCTTGCGGGGCACGAGATCGCGCTCAACATGGCGGCGCTCACGTTCATGGTGCCGTTGGGCATCTCCGGCGCCGCAGCCGCAGTGGTGGGCCGAGCCATCGGGCGAGGAGACCTGAGTACCGCCCGTCGCGATGCGCTCGCGGCGATCGCCTGCGGGGTGGGATTCATGTGCCTCAGCGCCATCGTGTTCATTGCGGCCCCGGAATGGCTGGCCATGCGTTACACCACCGAAGCCGCCACGGTCGCCGTGGCCGTGGCGCTCATTCCCCTGGCCGGCTGGTTTCAGGTCTTCGACGGACTGCAGGCCGTGACCAGCGGCGTGTTGCGCGGCACGGGTGACACGCGGGTACCCGCGATCCTTCACATGGTGGCCTTCTGGGGTGTCGGCATCCCCCTCGGCGCCTATCTCGGCTTCCGCACGGCATTACGGGAGCGCGGGCTCTGGATCGGGCTGGTAGCCGGCCTGGCGGCGGCGGCGATCCTGCAGAGCGCCCGGGTGGTCCGCCGCCTGCGCGGCCCCATCACCCGGGTCAGCATCGATCACTGACGGGTCAGACGCGCTTCTCTTCGAGGAGGGCCATGAACTCGGCCGGCGAGGTGAGCTCGAGCAGGCGGCCCGGCACATCGCTCTCCTTGCTGAACTGCGCGATCCTTCCGAGGACGGGCAGGTACTGATTCGAGACTTCGAGAGGCGGCGCGACGATCAGGAAGAAGAAGTTGACCGGCTTGTCGTCGATGGCCTTGAAATCGACGCCATCCTTCTTGCGCCCAAACGCCACGCGCAGCCGGTTGACCACGAGCGACCGGCAGTGCGGAATGGCGATGCTGCGGCCGATCCCGGTGGACCCGAGGTTCTCGCGCCGCTTGAGCATCTTGAACAGCATGCCCTCGGACTTTTCGTCGAGCTTGAGCAGCCCGATCAGTTCCTTGAGAATTTCGTCCTTGCTCGTGCCCTGCAGCTCAAGCTGGACCGCATCTTCGGAGAAAAACTCGCGCAGTTCCATAACCCCGTATCCTAACGGCAGGGCCGCCGGAGTCAAACGGCCGCGTTGCCGTCTCCCCCCGGAGGCGACTAGGTTCCGCGCATGGCCCGCAAGACGTTCCCGTTCCCCGTGCCCAACACCACGCCGCTCTACCTGGCGCCGATGGCGGGCGTCTCGGAATCACCGTTCCGCCGGCTGTGCCACGCGCACGGTGCCGACGTCGTTGTGACCGAGTTCCTGTCGGCCGAAGGTATTCGGCGCGAGAACGTGGCCACCATCAGCAAGCTGCGTTTCAGCCCCGAGGAGCGCCCCATCGGCGTCCAGATCTTCGGTGCCGAGCCGGCGGCCATGGCCGATGCCGCCGCCATGGTGACCGACCTGTTCGCCCCCGACTTCGTCGACATCAACTTCGGTTGTCCGGTCAAGAAGGTGGTGCGTCGCAACGGGGGGTCCGGGTGCCTCAAGGACCTTGGCCTGGTGGAGTCCATCATTCGGGCCGTTTCCAAGGCCACGCCCTTGCCAGTCACCGTGAAGACGCGCAGCGGCTGGAACGAGGAGATGCGCGACCCGGTAGGGATCGCGCTCCGCATGCAGGACGCCGGTGCGAAGGTGTTCGCCCTCCACGCGCGGACGCGGACGCAGATGTACACGGGGCAGGCCGCCTGGGACGAAATCGCCATGGTGGCGGTCGCGCTCGACATCCCGGTGCTGGGGAACGGCGATATCAAGACGGCGGCCGACGCCAAGCGCATGCTCGATCACACGGGGGCCGACGGCATCATGATCGGCCGCGGCTCCTACGGCCAGCCGTGGATCTTCCGGCAGGCGCGGGCGCTCTTCGAAGGCAAGCCCATGCCGGAGACGCCGGCAGTGCACGAGCGATTCGCCATCGCGCTCGACCATGCACGCATGGTGCAGAGCTACGAGGTGGACGCCATCGGTGCGGCACTCGAGTTCCGGAAGCACCTCGGCTGGTACGTGAAGGGGCTTCCCAACTCGGCGGATCTGCGGGCCAAGCTGCACCAGGTGCGGGACTTCGCCGAGGTGGAGACGATCTTCTCCACCTATCTGGAGTTCTACGAGGAGTATCAGGCGCGGGGCCTCAAGCCGGACGACCCGGATGTTTCCTCGCTGACCTGCGAAGCCGCCTGAATCGGTTGCGGGAACCCGTTCGGCGCGTGTAGTGTATGCGGGTGGGTAGGGCCGTCGGAACCGGGGGTGACTGGCTTCGACGGGGTTGGTGAAGCTCTGGTAGCGTGCCCAGGTACTCGAGCACCTGGTAAAACACTCGGGAAAACCACAATCGCGAACAACAACCTCGCGCTCGCTGCCTAACCTTCGGGTTACGTAGCAGTGCTCACGCGGCAGCCCGCCCGGGGCGGCACGTGAGTATCGCAAATCTGGGCTAGCCTCGCGGTGCGCTTTCCGCCGTGAGGTGAGACTCTAGAAGGCTTGTCCCGCGGTGGGCTTTCCATTGGCCAGCCAAGGGAGACCTCAATCAATGGAATACGCACGTAGAAGCTGGAGTCGATCTAGTCTCGGACAGGGGTTCGATTCCCCTCACCTCCACTGGTCGTTCACACACGGGCTCGCGCCGATGGCGCGGGCCCGTTGTGTTCGTGGCCACTCGCGCGTTCGCGGCGTCCCGACGTCAGGGCCGCTACGAAAGGGCCACTACGCCGCCAGCGCGTCGAGCAGCCGCCGGCGAAAGGCGTGATAGTCCACGGTGATCGTGTGCCTCGGGGTGGCGATCTGCGCGTAGTCCGGGTGGGCCAGCTCACGTGAGATGGCGGCGGCCAAATCACGCGGCGGCGACCACGCGCCAGACAGGCGCCGCGCAAGCAGCGCGGCCTGCAGTTCAGCCGCTGGCCAGATACACCCCAGGGGTTGAAAGAGGCCGATGAACGCCAGCGTGGGGTGCTGCGCCGGAAACATGCGCAGATACAGCGGCACGGGGCCCGACGAATAGTCGATCACCTCCGGGCGAAAGAACGGGTGCGCGATCCAGTACCCGGTGCACGCGATCACCACGTCGTATTCCGCCTGTGTCCCATCGACGAAGTGCACGGTGCGGCCCTCGAACCGCGCGATGTCGGCGCGGGGACCGATGTGACCGTGGCGAATGGCGTAGAAGAGCTCCGAGTTGATGGTCGGGTGCGTGCTGCCGAAGGGGTGGTCGGGATCGGCAAGACCGTAGTCGCGATTGCGCCCCTGCAGCACACGTAACAACAGCTCATTCACCCGACGGCGGAGCGGTGCCGGCAGCCACTGCGAGCGGGCATTGACGACATCGCTCGGCTGGCCGAAGATGAACTTCGGCACCACCCAGTAGCCGCGTCGCCAGGACAGGTCGGTCCGGGCCGATACCCTCGCCGTTTCCACCGCGACATCGCAGGCGGAGTTGCCGCCGCCGATCACGAGTATCCGTTGTCCCGCGAAGGGCGCCGCACGCTTGTAGTCGTGGGAATGCAGCAACGTCCCATCGAACGTGCCCGGGTACTCCGGCAGCCGCGGACACCAGTGGTGCCCATTGGCCACCGCCAGCGCATCGAAACACTCTGTACGTTCACCGTCGGTGTCGCGCACCGTCAGTGACCAACGTTCGCCCTCTGCGGGTTCCGCGCTCAGCACCTCGGTGCCGAAGCGCACGCGCGACGTGACCGCGAAATGATCCGCGTACGACTGAAAGTACGCCGCCAGTTGGGCATGCGACGGATAGTCGGGATACTCCGCCGGCATGGGAAACTCATGGTACTGCGACAACGCCTTCGAACTGATGATGTGCGTCGTCTCGAACACGCTGGAGTGCGACGAGTCCGGCCGGAACAACCAGTTGCCACCCACCGCCGTGTTGCGGTCGTAGCACACCACCTCGAAGCCCGCCTCCGCGAGGTGTTTCACCGTCGCGATGCCCGAGGGGCCCGCACCGATGACCGCCACTCGTCGAACGGCGGGTCCCATCGCCATCGTCAGCGTCCGCCGGTCCCGAGGTACCTGGCCGGAATCGGGTTGTCACGGCGTTCGGCGTCCCAATAGACGGTCACTAACCACCAGCGAGTGCCGTCGTTCAGAAGTTGGATGCTGTTGATGCCACGCTGAAACGGCGCGGCGTCACTCGGTGTGCGCTTGGAATCGTACGCACTGAACACCTGCGTGATGCGGCCGAACGTATCCACCGTCCGCCCAATCTCCCGTTCGTAGAATCCGCTGCGCTCGAGGTTCGGTCCCGAACGCTGCACATACTCGTCAGGCGTCAGCACCGTCGCCCGCGGCACCTGCCCAGCCGGTCCGTTCGTCGGGATCAGACGGGCCCCCGGAATAAACAGCGAGCGGAACCGGTCCCAGTCGCGCTTCTGTCCGGCGGGGCCGGAAATGACGTCGTACAGGGCGGCGAGAATGGCATCGAGCGACGCCACGTCCTGTGCCCGCGCCACCGGTGCCGTCGCGGCGCTTGTGGTGGCGGCACCCGCGGCGGCGGGTTGGGCGTGCAGCGCGTGACCGGGAGTGAAGAGGGCGCCGCACATCGCGGCGGTCAGCGATGCTGTCCAAAGTGTGCGACGCCGAGCATGGGCGAGGATGGACATGGGATCTACCTCACGACGCGGACTTGGCCGATGCGAGCGCGGCATGGGCAGCCGCCAGACGAGCCACCGGCACACGATACGGGGAGCAGGACACGTAATCGAGTCCGGCGTCGTGGCAGAATGTCACGCTGCGTGGCTCACCGCCATGCTCGCCGCAGATGCCCACCTTGAGCCCCGGCTTGGTCTCACGACCATCGCGGACGGCCCACTTGACCAGCTTGCCCACGCCCTTGGCATCGAGCACCTGGAAGGGATCGTCGGCCAGCAGCCCCGCATCGAGGTACTGCGGAAGGAACCGGCCCGCATCGTCGCGGCTGAGGCCGAAGGTGGTCTGCGTGAGATCATTGGTGCCGAACGAGAAGAAATCGGCCTGCTGAGCGATTTCATCGGCGGTGAGCGCCGCGCGCGGCAACTCGATCATGGTGCCGATGAGGTAGGGCACACGTTCGCCCATCACGCCCATCACCTGCTCGGCCGCGCGCTCGATGATCACCCGTTGATGCCGCAGCTCGCTCACGTCGGACACGAGCGGCACCATGATCTCCGGGCGGACGTCGATACCACGTCGGAAGGCACGTACCGCCGCCTCGAAAATGGCGCGCGCCTGCATCTCGGTGATCTCGGGGTACACGATACCGAGCCGGCACCCCCGGTGGCCGAGCATCGGATTTGTTTCCCGCAGCGCGGACACGATGCGCCCGAGTTCCTGCCGCGAAAGCCCCAGTGACTGAGCGAGCAACGACGACTCTTCGCCACCGTGCGGCAGGAATTCATGCAACGGCGGATCGAGGAGGCGAATGGTGACGGGGTAGCCGTCCATCGCCTGGAAGATCCCCTCGAAGTCCGTACGCTGCATAGGCAGCAGCTTCTCGAGCGCGCGACGACGCCCACCTTCGTCACGGGCGATGATCATCTCGCGCATGGAGGTGATGCGGTCACCCTCGAAGAACATGTGTTCGGTGCGGCACAGCCCGATGCCTTCGGCGCCGAAATTGCGCGCCACCCGGGCATCGCGCGGCGTATCGGCATTGGCGCGCACCTTGAGGCGGCGGTGCTCGTCCGCCCACCCCATCAGCGTCGCGAATCCCTGGTACGTCGGCGCATCGGCCGTCGGCAGCACCCCGTTGATGACGCGCATGACCTCGCTCGGCTGCGTCGGGAGGTCGCCGAGAAACACGCGCCCGGTCCCGCCGTCGAGCGTGATCCAATCGCCCTCGGCCACGACGTGCTCACCGATGCGCATGCTGCGCTGCTCATTGGAGATCTCGAGCGCCGTGCAGCCCACGATGGCGCACTTGCCCATGCCACGGGCCACAACGGCCGCGTGACTGGTCATGCCGCCACGAGCCGTGAGTACGGCACGCGCTGCCACGATGCCGTGAAAGTCCTCGGGCGTCGTCTCTTCACGGACAAGGATGACCTGCTCACCCTTGTGGTGCCGCTGCTCGGCCGCGTCGGGATCGAAGACCACGATGCCACTGGCCGCACCGGGGCTGGCGGGAAGCCCCACGGCAATCGGCGTGGCATGAGCCGTGGAGGCGATCACGCGGTGCAGCAGCTGGTCGAGCTGGTTCGGCTGCAGGCGCTGAACGGCGTCGCGCTGGGTGATGAGACCTTCGTCCACCATGTCGAGCGCGATGCGAAGGGCCGCTGCCGTCGTGCGCTTGCCGGTGCGCGTCTGCAGCAGGAACAGCGCCCCCCGCTCGACGGTGAACTCGATGTCCTGCATGTCATGGAAGTGCTGCTCGAACCGCGCCTGCGTGTCGAGGAGCCGCTCGTACGCCCCGGGGAGCAGCCGAGCCATTTCGTCAATGTGCAGCGGGGTGCGGATGCCAGCCACCACATCCTCACCCTGCGCGTTCACCAGGAATTCGCCATAGAAGCGGCGTTCGCCGGTGGACGGATCGCGTGTGAACGCCACGCCAGTGCCGGAGTCGTCGCCCATGTTGCCGAACACCATCGACACGATGTTGACGCCCGTGCCGAGTGTGTGCGGGATGCCGTTCACCTTGCGGTAATCGACGGCCTTCTTGAGCGTCCAGGAATTCCACACGGCCTCGATGGCGCCCCAGAGCTGCGCCTGGGGATCCATCGGGAACTCGGCGCCGGTGACGGCCCGTACCAGTTGCTGGTACTCCTTCACCAGCGATCGCAGGGCGTCGGCGCTCAGTTCGCTGTCCGAGGCGGCGCCGGTGGTGAGGCGCTTCGTGGCCAGCAATTGCTCGAAGCGGTGGATCGACACGCCGAGCACCACGTCGGCGTACATCTGCAGGAAGCGGCGATACGAGTCGTACGCGAACCGCGGGTTTCCACTCGCACGGGCCAACCCCTCGACCGTATCGTCGTTCAGGCCGAGGTTGAGGATGGTCTCCATCATGCCCGGCATGCTGACCGAGGCCCCCGAGCGTACCGACACGAGCAACGGATTCGCGGCATCACCGAAGCGCTTGGCGCTGGCGTCCTCGAGTCGTACCAGGGCGTCGCGCACTTCGTCTCGGAGGGCGTCGCTGATGCCGCCGTGCTCGAGGTACGCGACGCACTGATCGGCGGCGATGGTGAAGCCCGGGGGCACGGGCACGCCGAGATTGGTCATCTCGGCGAGATTGGCGCCCTTGCCGCCGAGCACCACCTTCATGTCCCGCGTACCGTCTGCCTTGCCGTTCCCGAAAAAATAGACGGAGCGGGTCACCAGGTTACTCCCTGCATGGGGTGGGGGGTCAGAATCCGACGGGGACACCGGCCGCACCGCCGGCCCGGAGCAAGTCAGGCTCCGACGGAATGGCGGTCGGGTAACGGCCGGAGAAGCAGGCGTGACAGTAGCCACCCGGACCTTCGGGCATGGCGGACAGCATGCCATCGATGGAGAGGTAGCCGAGCGAGTCGACGCCGAGATGACGCGTCAGTTCCTCGTGCGTCATCTGCGCGGCAATCAGCTCCTCGCGGCGCGGGGTGTCGATGCCGTAGTAGCAGGAGCTGATGATCGGGGCGCTCGACACGCGCATGTGCACCTCGCGGGCACCCGCGGCACGCACGAGCGAGACGAGCCCGCGCGTGGTGGTGCCCCGCACGATCGAGTCATCGACCATGACGACCCGCTTGCCCTCGATGATTTCGCGCACCGGGTTGTACTTCACCTTGACCTTGGCATCGCGACCCGACTGCGTGGGCTGAATGAACGTCCGGCCGACGTAGTGATTGCGGATGAGTGCCAGCTCGTAGGGCACCCCCGACTCCTCGGCGAAACCGAGCGCGGCCGAATTCGAGGAATCGGGAACGGCGAACACCACGTCTGCACCCGGCGCCGGGCACTCACGCGCAAGCTGCCGACCGAGCGCCCGCCGGGAGCGATCCACAGACCCACCGAACACCTTGCTGTCGGGGCGCGCGAAGTAGACGTGTTCGAACACGCACCGGTTGAGCGGCGCCGAGGGCAGGGGCTGTACGGAGCGGATACCGTGCCGGTCGATGGCGACGACCTCGCCGGGCAGAATCTCGCGCTCGATGGTGGCCCCGACGATGTCGAGGGCACAGGTCTCGGAGGCGAACACCACGCTGTCGGCGATCCGCCCCATCACCAACGGCCGCCACCCGTGCGGATCACGGGCGACCACGACGGTTTCGTCGAGCACGACGAGCAGGCAGTACGCTCCCTCCACGCCGGCCAGTGCCTCGGCCACGCGCGCCTCAGGAGACTCCCCCTGCGCCCGGGCAATGCGATGCACGATGACCTCGCTGTCCATCGTACTCGAAAAGATCGCCCCCTCTTCCTCGAGCTCGCGGCGCAGCGCCACGGCGTTCGTGAGATTGCCGTTGTGCGCGAGTGCGATGTGACTGCGGCGCACGCGCGCGAGGATTGGCTGGGCGTTCTCGATGGCCGACGCCCCCGCGGTACTGTAGCGCGTGTGGCCGATCGCGATCGGGCCGCGCAACGAGGCCATCTCCGCATCTCCAAAACCCTCGGAGACGAGCCCCATCGCGCGACTCACACGCCCGTGCCCGTTCTCGTCCACGGCGACGATACCGGCGGACTCCTGACCACGGTGCTGCAGGGAATACAGGCCCAGCTGCGTCAGGGCGGCCGCGTCCTTGTGGCCGTAGACGCCGAAGATACCACACATGGGAGATCGCCCCGTCAGTCGGTAGTGGGAGCGTGCGACGCGGCGACGACATACTCGGCCGGCGTCTCACCGTCCATAGCTTGCGGAATCGCCTCGTGGAACGCCTTCGCGAGCCACGCCACGGGTGCCGTGAACGTGTCGTCGGAAATGGTGACGCTGGCGCCGGCCTCGGCGCTGGTGACCTGCCCGATCACCCGGGCCGGCACGCCGTGCCGCTGCGCCGCCTGAAGCACCGCCGCACTGTCGGTCGTGGACACCACGACCCGGCCGTGCGCCTCACCGAAGAGCACCGCCCGATGTGACAGCGTGGCCCATGGCGAGAGATCGACGGTGAAGCCGAACGAGCGCTCCCGATCGAGCATGGCCGACTCGGCCAGCGCCACCGCGAGGCCGCCGTCGCTGCAGTCGTGTGCCGAGCGTACGGCACCGCTGCGGATGGCCTCGAGCAGGGCTTCGATGAGCGCCCGTTCGCGTACGGGATCACAGGCCGGCGGTTCGCCGATGGTGAGCCCGTGAATGGCGAGCAGATACTCGCTGGCCCCGAGTTCGTCGGTGCAATCACCGAGCAGCACGATGTCGTCGCCGACTGCCTGGAAGGCCGATGGTGTGATGTGTGCCATCGACTCCACGACGCCCACCATGCCGATCGTGGGAGTGGGGTGGATGGCCCCCTGCGGATTTTCGTTGTACAGCGACACGTTGCCACCAGTGACCGGCGTCTCGAGCACCGCGCACGCCTCGCCCATGCCGGCGATGGCTTCGCTGAGCTGGAAGTAGACCTCGGGCTTCTTGGGATTGCCGAAGTTGAGGTTGTTCGTGATCGCTCGCGGCCGCGCGCCGGTGCACGCCACGTTGCGCGCCGCTTCGCACACCGCCGCGCGCCCGCCATTGCGGGGAGACAGGGCCACGTGGCGGCCGTTCCCATCGATGCACAGCGCGATCGCCTTGTCGGTGCCGCGCAAACGGACCACCGCCGCGTCGCTGCCCGGGCCACGCACGGTACTGGTGCGCACCGTCGAATCGTACTGCTGCCACACCCAGCGCTTGCTGGCGATCGTCGGCGACGAGAGCAGGCGCTCGAGCGTCCACGCGTGATCGCGTTCTTCGTCCAACGGCACCACCTCGTGCGGGTCCTGCGCACGCGCCGCCTGCAACGCCGTGCTTTCGCGTGGCTCGAGCACATATTGCGGGCATTCCGTCACGAGGCGAGAGCCGGGGAACTCGGCCACCACGGTGTCGCCCTCGGTCACCCGATAGACCGGCTCGGCGATCACCTCGCCGATCACCGCGGCCTCGAGATCCCACTTGGCGAGGATCGCCCGGACGTGCTCCTCGTGGCCCTGTTTGGCCACCACCAGCATGCGCTCCTGTGATTCCGACAGCAGGATTTCGTACGGGGTCATCCCCTGTTCCCGTACCGGGACCTTCGTGACATCGATCGTCACGCCGACATCGCCGCGCTCCGCCATCTCGGCCGACGACGAGGTGAGCCCGGCCGCCCCCATGTCCTGAATGGCGACGATGTGGCCGCTGCGGATGAGTTCCAGCGACGCTTCGAGCAGCAGCTTCTCGGTGAACGGATCACCGACCTGCACCATGGGGCGCTTGGCGTCGCTCGCCTCGGACAGATCCTCCGACGCGAACGACGCGCCGTGGATGCCGTCGCGGCCCGTCCGGGCACCGACCGCCATGATCGGGTTGCCGACGCCCGAGGCGACCGCCCGCATCAGCTCGTCCTCGCGCATGAGGCCGACGCACATGGCGTTCACCAGCGGGTTCCCTTCGTACGACGGATCGAACACCACTTCGCCACCCACGGTGGGGACCCCGACGCAGTTGCCGTAATCACCGATGCCCTTGACGACGCCGGCAAACAGCCACCGCACCCGTGCCGACGTCAGCGGACCGAAGCGCAACGAATTGAGCAGCGCGATGGGCCGCGCGCCCATGGTGAAGACGTCGCGCAGGATGCCGCCGACACCAGTCGCGGCCCCCTGGTACGGCTCCACCGCCGACGGATGATTGTGTGACTCGATCTTGAAGGCCACCGCCCAGCCATCGCCCACGGAGATGACGCCGGCGTTCTCGCCCGGGCCCTGCAGCACCCAGGGCGCCTTGGTGGGCAACGTCTTGAGCATCGGCCGGGAATGCTTGTACGAGCAATGCTCGCTCCACAGTGCGCTCACGACACCGAGTTCGGTGAAGGTGGGCGTGCGGCCAAGCATGTTCACCAGCCGCTCGTACTCGAACTCGGTGATGCCATGCTCCGCCACCAACGCCGGCGTGATGGCGGGATCACCAGGGCGCGGCTGGACCTGCGACGCGGCGGTCGCCGAATGTGATGCGCTCATGCCGGCACGCCTCCGAGAAACGAGTCGAGGATGGACTGGAACAGGGGAAGTCCGTCGGTGGAACCGAGGGCCCGTTCGAGCGCCCGCTCGGGGTGCGGCATCATGCCGAGCACGTTGCCCGCTCCGTTCACGATCCCGGCGATGTTGCGGAGCGAGCCGTTGGGGTTCGCGGTGGTCGAGGCGTCGCCACCGGCCGACACGTAGCGGAACACCACGTGCCCATCGCCCTCGAGACGGGCCAGCGTGTCGGGATCGGCGGTGTAGCGCCCGTCGCCATGGGCCACCGGCACCGAGATGATCTGCCCCACGTGATACTGCGAGGTGAAGCGGGTGGCGATGCTTTCCACCCGCAGCGTCACCGGCGCGCTCACGAAGCGCAGCGTGTCGTTGCGGAGCAGGGCACCCGGCAGCAGCCCGGCCTCGCAGGCGATCTGGAAGCCGTTGCAGATGCCGAGCACGAGTCCGCCGCGCCTGGCGTGTGCGATGACCTCCTGCATGATCGGGCTGAATCGCGCGATGGCCCCCGCCCGCAGATAGTCGCCGTAGCTGAAGCCACCCGGCAGGATGACCAGGTCGACGCCCTGCAGGTCATGGTCCTTGTGCCAGAGGTAGACCGCTTCCTGACCGAGGACATCGGCGATCGCGTGGTACGCGTCCTCGTCGCAGTTCGACCCGGGAAAGCGAACGATGCCGGCTTTCACGCGCGCTCCACGCTGGCGATGTCGAAGTCTTCCGTCACCGGGTTCGCGAGCAGCTTCTCGCACATGGCCGTGATCTGCGCCCGCGCGGCCTCCGCCGATTCGGCCTCGGCATCGACGACCACGTAGCGGCCGACCCGCACCTCACCCACCGACGCGAAGCCGAGGGAGTGCAGGGCGTCGGCCACGGCCTTCCCCTGCGGATCGAGGATGCCGCGCCGCGGCGTGATATGGATGGCGCAACGGAAGCGGGTCATGCGGAAGAATCCTCGCGACCGGTCTCGGGACCGGATGGATTACGGGGTGAGCGCCGCCGGCGACGGCGACGACGGGGTGAGGCAGGGGCGTCGAACTCGTCTTCCTCGTCAGCATCCGGCCCATCCTCGCGGCCCGGGAGACGGTCGAGCAATCCCAGAAACACCGTGCGGCCAATACCGTACAACACGTACGCCATGCCGGCCGGGAAGAAGAACTGCTTCGGCAGGAAGATCACACCGATGAGCGTACTGACGACGAGCATGAAACCGAGCACTCCCTGCAGCGTCCGGAAGTTCACGACGGGGAACTTGGCGTACTGCACGTTGCTGATCATGAGCATGCCAAGGCCAAGCATCAGAAAGCGCAGCAACTGATGCCACGGAAGATCGGCGACGACCGTTTCGGTGTAGAGCGGCGTCTGACTGAACCAGTAGTAGGTGGCGAGGATGCCGCCGGCTGCCGGACTGGGAAGGCCCTGGAAGTGTGTGGTCTTCCGCCCCGCCTGCATCACATTGAACCGCGCCAGGCGCATCACCGCACAGGCGGTGAAGAAGAAGCAGAAGATCCACTCCCAGCGCGTGCTCTGGAACACGGCGAAGTACATGATCAGCGCCGGCGCCGTGCCGAACGAGATCGCGTCGACCAGCGAGTCGAGTTCCTCGCCGAAGCGCGACCCGGAATTGGTGGCGCGGGCGATCCGTCCGTCGAGTGCGTCCGCGATGGCGCCGAACACGATGAAGCGTGCCGCCGCATCGAAGTCGCCGCGCGACGCGGCCACGATGGCAAAGATCCCGAAGAAGAGATTGGCCAGCGTGAAGCCGTTGGGCAGCGCGATGGCCGCGGCCTGCCGGGGCCGCATGGGTCGCGGGCGCTCGGAGGGTTCGCTCATGACGCACCCCGGCATGGAGAGTGGCCGCGCATCAGGCCGAGGGCAACGGAAGGCGATAGTGCCACGCGATGAGCACCGCAGCCACCATACAGGCCAGTCCGGCCAGCCACACCGGAAATGAGCGGATGCGCAACGCCAGGGCAAAGACGAGCGCGCCGACCCCGACCGATCCGAGCATGAGCAGGTGGCCCTCCGCGGCGAACGTCATGCGTGGGTAGTCAGGCCGAGGCGCTCGAGGTCGAGCGGGGCGCCAGTGAGGCGCTCGAAGGCATCACGATACCGGAGGCTCGTGGCCTCGATGACTTCGGGCGGGAGCGTCGGCGGCGGCGCTTCACCGTTCCAGCGACCGGCACGCCGTTCGACGTCGAGCCAATCGCGCAGCGGTTGTTTGTCGAAGCTGGGCTGACCACGGCCCGGTGCATACTGGTCAGCCGGCCAGAAGCGCGAGCTGTCCGGTGTCAGGACCTCGTCGATGAGCAGCAGCCGGCCATCGCGCCATCCGAACTCGAACTTGGTGTCGGCCACGATGATGCCGCGCGGTTCGGCCGCGGCGCGGCCGAATTCGTAGATCCGGCGAGCGAGACGCTCCAGGGTGGCCGCCGTCTCGGCGCCCACCGACGCGATCACGGCCGACACCGGGATGTTCTCGTCGTGGCCGGTCTCGGCCTTGGTCGCGGGACTGAAGATGGGGGGCTCGAGGCGGTCGCTCTCCTGCAATCCGGTCGCCAGCGCCTCACCGGCCAGCGTGCCCTGAGCCTGATATTCCTTCCAGGCCGAGCCGGTGATGTAGCCACGCACGACACACTCGATGGGGACGACTTCGGCCCGCACGCACAGCATGGCGCGTCCCGCCAGCGCCGCACGATATGGCGCCAGGGTCGGCACCTCACGGATGATCTCGTCGGTATCGGCAGTCAGCAGGTGATGCTCGACCTGGCCGGCCAGTTGCCCCAGCCACCAGGCGGTGAGCTGCGTGAGCACGGCGCCCTTG
>JBEILM010000028.1:0-42444 GCA_040379205.1 Gemmatimonas sp. | reverse complement strand
TTGTTCGGCGATCCGGGGAGCCCCCTGGGCCCTCCCGGACGCGGCAGCCGCCGCGAGGCACACGGCAGTGAAACAGGCCCGACGCAGGGCACGGGAAGGGGAGGGCATAGCGGGGGGAGTGGGATTCGAACCCACGGTACCGTTGCCGGTACGCCGGTTTTCAAGACCGGAGCCATAAACCACTCGACCATCCCCCCGAGGCGAGCGCGGCGCCGAGGCCACGATCGGCGGGAAATGTAGCCCGCCGACCGGATCGATTGAAGTTGGCGTCCGGGGGTGAGCCCCGCGTCAGAACGCGCCGGCCAACTGGGGGACAGCGCGGCGCCCCGCGGCGTGCGGAGGCGCCTGACGTGGGCGGGTGCGATGGGGCGGTGCCGACGCCTGCGCGCTGCTCGCCTCGTCGGCCAGGGTGAAGCCCTCGACGGTCCGACGCAGGGCGCCCGCCTCGTCGCCGAGCGACCGCGTGGCAGCGCTCAGCTCCTCGACGAGCGCGGCGTTCTGCTGGTTCGCGCCGTCCATGGCCGCCATCGCTTCGTTGACCTGACCGATGCCGGCGGCCTGCTCCCGTGAAGCGACGCTGATCTGGGACACCAGGTCGGTCACTCGCTCGATCGAGCCTGTGATCTGTCCGAGGGTGACCGCGGCAACGTTCACGAGCCGGTTGCCTTCGCCCACCCGATGGAGGGTTTCGGCGATGAGCGACTCGATCTCCTTGGCGGCGGTCGCCGACCGATGGGCGAGCGAACGGACTTCGTCGGCGACGACGGCGAAGCCGCGGCCCTGGTCACCGGCGCGGGCAGCCTCGACGGCGGCGTTGAGCGCCAGGAGGTTGGTCTGGAAGGCAATGGAGTCGATGACACTCGTGATCTCGCCGATGCGGCGTCCGCTCTCGGAGATCTGCGCCATGGCCCGGGTGGCCTCGCCGGTCACCTCTGTCGCCCGTTCGGCGACCGCGCGCGTTTCGCGCCCCAGCACGTCCGCCGTTTGCGCGTGCTCCGCATTGCGCGTGACGCTGGCGGTGAGCTGCTCCATGGCGGCGGCCGTTTCTTCGAGCGAGCTCACCTGCGTGTTCGTGCGATGGGCGAGGTCGTCGGCCCCCTGCGTGAGCTCGGCAACAGCCTCGGAGGTGCTGGCGCTCGCGGCGTCCAGCGTGACTACGGTGTCCGAGAGTGTGCGGACGGTGTCGTTGATGCTCGCCGCCAGCGTGGCGAGGCGGTCGGTGTAGTGGCCTTCGACTTTCTGCGTGAGGTCTCCGGCAGCCACGGCACCGAGAACCCGATGCGCCTCGGCCACCAGTGCGTCGAGCGCCCGGCGCCCCTGCATCTCGGCCGTCACGTCGCTCACGATCTTCACGACGCCGTAGGGGGCGCCCTTCGCGTCGACCAGCGGATTGTACGCCCCCTGGATCCACACCTCGCGACCGCCCTTGGCCAGTCGGCGATACGTACCCACGAAGGGCTCGCCGGCGCGCAGCCGCCGCCAGAAGTCGGCGTACTCGGCGCTGGCCGCGTACTCGGCGTCGCAGAACATCCGATGATGCTTTCCGACGATTTCGTCGAGGTGGTAGCCCATCGCCGTCTGGAAGTTGCCATTGGCCTCGAGAATGATGCCCTGCAGGTCGAAGGCGATAACGGCCTGCGAGCGGTCGACGGCGGCAAGGCGCGAGGCCATGGCCGCCCGTCTAGCCTGCTCGGCGGTGATGTCGGTGGCAAACTCCACGATGCGCGTGACACGCCCGCCGAGCCCACGCACCGGTACGTACGATGCCTGCAGCCACAGCTCGGAGCCGTCCTTGCGCCGGCGCGGGTAGACGCCGGCGTCGAGTTCGCCTCGCGCCAGTCGTTCCCACAGCGCGGCGTATTCCGGGGTGCTGGTGTAGGCCGCATCACAGAGGGTGCGATGGTGCCGGCCAATGAGTTCATGGCGGGCATATCCGACGGCCTGCAGCAGCAGGTCACTGGCGTCGAGCACCACCCCCTGCGGGGTGAACTCGATCCAGCCCTGGACCTGTTCAACGGCCCGGAGTTTGGTGGCGGCCGAAGAGCGTCGGCCGAATCTCAGCATCGTCGCGGAGAGAGGCATGGGCGTTGGCATTTGGTGAAACGGAGGTGGGAACGCGCTCTTTACCTGTTGGTGGGTTACGGCACCATCCGCAAAAAACTGTAACCGACCTTTCCGGCACATTGAGACCGGCGGTCCGAACTCAGGAGCCGGAGGAGACCGGGCGCGGCTACCGTGCCCGTGGTGCCCGAATGGTCCCGGGGCGAAGCCGAGGCGATCGTTTCTCCGGTGCGCGGTGTATCATGCAGGGTCATCTCCAACCCCTTTGCCATCCATGCGCAGCAATAATCCAGTTCTTTCGCGATTCGCCGAGACGGCTCGTGGTACGCTCGGCATGACCGGTTCGGCGACGATGACGGTCTCCGGTACGGCGGGCAAGGCTGCCGTGCTCCTGGCGGTGCTGGCCTTTTCGGCCGCGCTGACGTGGTCGCAGGTGGCCACAGGCCGGACGGACCTCGTCATGCCGGCCATGCTCGTCGGCGGGATCGGTGGCTTCGTGTTTGCACTCATCACCGCGTTCCGCCCACAGAGTGCGCGGTGGACCGCCCCGATTTATGCCTCGCTTGAGGGCATCTTCCTCGGGGCGATCTCGGCGCTCTACAATCTGCGCTTCGCCGGGTTGCCGCAGCAGGCCGTGCTGCTCACCATCGGTGTTGCCGCCGGGGTGTTCGTGCTCTACCGCTTCCGCGTACTGCGGGCGACGGAGGGGTTCAAGCGCATGATGGTCGCGGCCATGATGGGCATCGGCCTGTTCTACATCGGCTCGCTGGTGCTGTCGCTCTTCGGCGTGAACATCGGCTACTTCACGTCGTCGGGACCGCTGGCGATCGGTGTGAACCTCGCCATCGCGGGCGTGGCGGCGCTGAACCTGGTGCTGGATTTCGACCGTATCGAGGAGGGGGTGCGCATGGGCGCGCCCAAGGCCATGGAATGGTTCGCGGCCTTCGGCCTCATGGTCACGCTCATCTGGCTGTACCTCGAACTGCTGCGCCTCCTGTCGCGACTCCAGGGTCGGCGGGACTGACATGAACGCAGAGGGCGCGGATACGACTGCCATGCAGTATCCGCGCCCTCCGCGGCATCAGGCGTCCGATCCGTGGTTCAGCAGTGTCTCGACCGCACCCCGAGGCCCGACGTCGAGCGACCCACACCGCCGATGCGGACCGCGGACCGGTACTGCAAAGCCCGCGTCGCCGAGCGCTCAGCGCAGACGACTGCCGGGCGTTGCCGACGCGCGCGGTGGCACGCGGAGTTGCCGCAGCACGGCGGCGGTGATGTCGACCCGTTCGTCGGCATCCACGATGGCCCCTTCGACGGCCAGGTCGAGCACGAGATCGTAGCGCTCGCGCTGGCGTATCTCACGGACCGCCGCGCGCACCCGCTCGCGCATCGGTGCCTGCAGCTCGCCATGTCGACGCATGATGATCTGGTCGAGGTTGGCGACCATCTCTTCGACGAGCAGTTCCTTGGCCCGCAGATGCAGTACCGTCGCCTCACGCTGGCGCGGCGAGAGCTGCTGCTCGACGCGCGTGAAGTCGTCGAGCGCGGCCCGCAACGAGTCGGTGGCGGCGGCCAGCATGGTGCGGGCCTTGGCCTGATCCAGCGCGAACTCCGATTCGGCGGTGGCACGTTCCGGCAGCGAATCGAACACCACGCGGGAATCGAAGACGGCAATGCGAATCGGTGCCTCACTCTTCGGGCGGGACTGTGCGCCGGCATCGGCAGCACCGAGCATCGCCGCAGCCAAGGCGGCGCCAACGCCCAACCAACGGGCACGCGCTGAACGACGTGACAAATCGACTGGCCGGATCATGAGACGTTCGCCAGCGCCGTCGCCTGCTGCGCCCGTCTGGTCGCGAGTTGCACAATGGCCTGTGTGAGGGCCACGAAGCGCGTCGCGCTTTCCTGGTCGTTGCCGTGGAGGACGAAGCCGCGTCCCAACGTCTCGAGGCGAACGACGGCCAGTCCGTCATGACAGAGGGCATCGATGCGCCGGACCTTCGAGGCCGGAATCCAGTGCACCCGCGCGCGCAGATGCCCCGGCTCCTCGTCCGACAGGATCGCGGCGATCACGCCCTCACTGGCGACGATCCAGACCGGCTGTCCCTCACGAGTCGGACGCCCACGCACATGTGCCAGGATGTGCGCGGAGCGCGGCATCCAGACTTCGAGGGCGTCACGCTCCGCTTCCGAGAGGGGCGCTTCTCGGCGAATCACATCGCGATTCGGCGACGAAAGACGCAGTCGCCCGAACCAGGCGGTGTCCTGTTGATCCGACATTGGCGGCACTCCGGGTAGTGGCCGCGAGAAACGCGCAAGGAGAGCACGCACGAGTTCCCACGGCACAGGGTGCGGTGGTCTCGCACAATGCGTCGCTCACTGGCGACGCACGCAGTCGACCGGAGGCCGTGGCCTCGTCTTGACGATCGGCTGCTCCCGCTCTTCGTGGCGGGCAGCTACTCCCCATCGGTTGGTACACCGCGGGATGCGGTGATGAAGCAAACATTAGAAAGGAGGACGGACGCGAACAATGGATTCGAGGATCGATTGTTTCGCTGTGCTGCATTGAGTGGGGCTATGCATTGAGCGGCGGCGCGCCCGGATTCGTGAACCCCAAGGAAACAGGAAGGAGGGTGTCAGGAAGGAGGGAGCAGCCACTGCCCCCTCCTTCCTGACACCCTCCTTCCTGCTTTCTTGCAGTTCAGCCGTTTGCTACTTCGGCCACCCCGCCTGCGACACCGCCGGCATGATCCGCAGTGCGTTCTGGTAGTACACCTTCTTGAGCACCGCATCCGGCAGATCGATGCCGTACAACTTCCAGAAGGCGTGGTAGTCGCGGTAGTAGTCGAAGTAGTCGTCGCGCGTCTCCAGCACCCGCCAATAGTACGGATACTCTTCGGGCTGGAAGCTGTCCTTGCCGAAGAGAATGCGGTCCTGGTACTTCACGAAGAAGTCATGCGCGGCTCGGGGCTGACGCCCGATGTCGTACAGGATGGCGCCCATCTCGCCGAGCACATTGGGCATCTCGTCGAACATCCTGCCGAGCCGGCCGAGATCGTTGGCGTGCCAACCGAGGTGGGCGGCCACGAACGTCGTCTTGGGGTTCGCACGGAACAGGCTGTCCCGCTCGTTCATGAGCTGCTCGAAGCTCGGATAGCGATCCTGGGGGTACCGGCGCTCAGGGAAGAGCGACTGCTCGAGCCAGCGCTCGTTCGTGTAATCGACCGCGCGGAAGAACTCCTGCGGATCGGCGGTGTGGATGAACACCGGCAGCTTGAGGCGCGCCGCTGCTGCCCAGACGGGCATGAGCTCGGGGTCGTTGAGCTTGAGCCGCGAACCGTCGGCTTTCTTCTGCGAGAGGCCGAACCCCTTGCCCACCTCGCCGATACCTACGGCACCCGCTTTCACATCGGCTTCGAGCTGGGCCACTGCCTTGTCTGCCCAGCCGGGCGTGCCGACCCCGTTGAAGTTGATGCCGGTGAGGAAGCGGACCCGGTCTTTCATGGTGGGCGAGTTCTTCACCAGGGTCACGCCCTGTACGAGGCGGTCGCCCGACACATTCCCGGCGACGATCATGAGACGCACGTTGAGCGAATCGAGCGTCGGTCCGAACTTCGCGAGGGCCTCGGCGCTCCCGATCTGCGCGGCGCCGGGATGCCCGTGGAAGTCGACCACCGGGAACTTCGCCTTCCAGCGCATGCCCGTGGCCGGCACCTTGAGCGTGGACTTGGGGCGGTAGTCCACGATGCTCGGCACCGGTCCCTCGGGAGCCAGGCAGGTGCGCGGACGGATTTCGGTGGTGCCCGGCGGGCACTCCTCGCCGGCCTCGATCTGCGTGCCCCCGCGGAACCCCTGCGCCGTGGCAATCGCGGGCGACATCAGGGTCAGGAGCAACACCGCAGACGCGGTGGCCAGCGGCAAGGCGGACAGGACGGGCGATCGGCGCACAGGCAACTCCGGCGGGGTGAAAGAGGCACGAACCTGCAAATTGCCACGCGCCCCAAACCGACGACAGGCGCGGCGCAGGCTCGGGGAGGCTCCGGATGCGGTCGGTGGACACCGGGGCCGGTGGCTCGGGGCGCGGGAGGCGCCCGCACTGACTACGGCGTGACGGCGGCCGCCGTTCGCGGCGATCGCCGCAAGACGCGCGGGAGGCGCGTCTCGAAGCGGCGATCCCACTCGCCGACGAGCGAGTCGCCCTGCAGGCGCCCGCTGAACAGCGCGGCCGTATCGGCGCTGGAGCTGGTGGAGAGCACCGCCAGCCGCAGGTTGTTGTCGCGGAGCGTCCCGATGACGAACTGCTCGGGGGCCTGCCGGCGCCCGCTCACCGATGCCACCGTGGGGCCGGCCACATCGATCCAGAGGTCGAAGGCGACCTCCTGGCCCTCGGCGGTGGTCCCGCGCCATGCCGCGTCGAGCGGGGCACGATCCCGTTCGGTGACCGTGACTTCGCGCCGCACGAGTCCGACCATGCTGCCGAACAGCCCGAGCCCGCCGCGCACGCTGCTGATCAGCCCCGTGCCGCCGAACGGATCGTTCCCCGAGCGGTTGTAGTCGTAGAAGTTGCGGTCGACGGCCACCACGTTCACCACCTGCCGGAAGCCCGGCAGCCACACCGAGGGCAGCCCGTCGGCGAGGAAGTTGCGCAGCGTGCCCGACAGGGCGAAGCGCGTGCTGTCCGAGAACAGCGCCCACGGACCGAACGGGGTCTCCACCCGTACGGCATACGTGCGCGCGCCGGCCACCGGGGTCCAGCTCAGCGCCAGCGTGTCCCGATCGCGGGCGAAGGACACCGCCGTTGGCTGCGTGCCGCTGCCCGGGGTCCAGCCCGGTGGGGCACCGGGTACCAGTGTCTCGCCGGTCACCTCACGGCCATCCGTCGTGCGTACCCGCAACCGGTAGCGTGCACCCGGCCGGATGGCGAGCGCGGTCGCAGCCATCACGTACCGGCCGGTGCCGCGTCCCGACACCCGCGTTTCGGTAGCCGCCACCCCGGTCGAGTCGCCGTCGCTGAGCAGTCGCACATCCGCGCCCGAGAGCGGCTCGCCGCCCGCCGTGCGGATCGGGTCGAGCGGATCGAAGCGCACGGCCGAATCGATCGCCACCCGCCCCGTGAGCGAGGATTCCACGAGGATCACCTGCTCGGAGGCGTCGGCGTTGAGGACGGCGTGCACCACCACCTGCGGCCTCGGCGGCTGCACGTTCACGGCGTCGAGCTCGCACCCACCGAGCAGCGGCGGCGCCAGCAGGACAGCGGCCGCATGCCACCAGCGTCGACGCGTCACCATGAAACCGTCACCCCGAACGTGGGCAGCAGTGGAAACTGTGAGAACGCCGTGCGCGTGGGCGGATTGGCCGTGTAGTCGAACACGTACGTGAACACGTTGCGCGCGTTGTACGCGTTGATGAACGACAGGTACGGTGCCCATGTCCGCCGGCCGGGCCGCGCGTAGGTGGCACTGAGGTCGAGCCGCTGCACGAGCGGAAACCGCGCCGCGTTGCGCACTCCGCCGATGGGTTCGCGCGCCACCGGCAGGTTTCCGGTGCCGAAGCTGTTGGTGAGCGGGTCGTAGCGGCGCCGCACCAGCTGCCCCACCACGTCGGTGAACGGCGTGCCGGTACCCACGCCGAGGCGCGCGCCGTAGCTCACGCGGCCGCCGGGGCGATACGACGTGACCACGTTGAGGTTGTGCCGCCGGTCCTGGACCGGAGCGAAGCGTCCCTCGGGGCCCTCCCGCCAGCTCACGGCGTACGAGTAGGCAATCCACCCCGACAGCTTCTCCCGCTCGAGCTGGCGCACGAGCAGGTCGGCGCCGTACGAGCGCCCGGTGGTGACGATGAACTCGTCGCCCTGCACATCAGGGTCGTTGAACAGGTTCGACGAGGGCAGGCGATCGTACGTCTTGAGCCACGTTTCGAGTCGTACGAAGCGTGAACCGTTGAACCAGCGCTCGGCGCCCGTGCTCATCTGCCACGAGCGGGCCACGGGCGTCTCACGGTTGCTTACCAGCCAGAAGTCGAACACGCGGATCGGTGCCTGCTCGTTGCGCAGGGCGGGGGTCCACTGGGTGGTCTGTCCGGCGGCGAGCGTGAAGGCCAGATCGGGCGTGGCGAACCACTTGAGGGAGGCGCGCGGCGACAGCCCCTGCCAACCGGTGCCCGTCACGGTCTCGCCGCGCAAGCCGGCCCGCGCCGTGAGCCGCGAGGCCCGCACGGTGTGGTCCACGTACACGCTCGCGGCACTCGGCCGCAGCGCAAGGCCGAGCAACCCGGGTGTGCCCGCCGCGTCGGCGTCCACATCGAAGCCCATGCGATACGCCGACCACTCGTACCCGGCGAGCGTCTCATGGCGGCCGCGCCACCGCGCGACCTCCCCCCACGCCCGTGTCTCGTTGAGGCCATTCACGAAGCGCAACGTGCCCGAACCCAGATCGAGCGTGGTGCCGAACCCCGTGTGCGACAGGCGCTGCATGACCAGCGCCGAATCCCCCCCAAGACCGCGCGCGAGCGGCTGCGTGAAGGCGAGCCCCACCAGCGAGTTCCCCCAGTCGAAGCGGAGGCGGCCACCGCCGGCCTGTGACGAATCGCCGAAGGCGGCGAGCGAGGCGTCGAGCACATCGCGCCCCCAGTAGCCGGTGGCGCTCAGGGTGCCGCCCCCCGGCAACTGGTGCCGCACGTGCGCCTGCATGTCGGTGAAGGCGTACGGGAGCTGATTGTCGGTGAACAGCGCCACGAACTTGTCGGCGTAGGTCCGGCGGGCGGCCACGTTCCAACTGGTGGTGCCGCGGACCGTGCCACCAAGGGCCACCGTGCTGGCCAGCAGCGACACGCCCACCGACCCGTGCACGCCGCTGCGGGCTTCGGCTTTGGGCACCACATTCAGCACACTCGAGAGACGGGTGCCGTAGCGCGCCGGAAAGCCGCCGGGCATGAGCTCGAACTCGCCAACCGTTTCGTCGATGAACGTGCCGAAGAGCCCGCCGAGGTGAAACGGGTTGTAGATGGGGAACCCGTCGAGCAGCACGAGATTCTGATCGCTTTCGCCGCCGCGCACGTTGTAGCCGGCGGTGAAGTCGTTGGTGGCCACCACGCCGGGGAGCAGTTGCACCACCCGCAGCACGTCGGGCTCGCCGATCACCGGCACCCGCTTGATGGTTTCACCGCGCACGCTCACGACGCCGGGACTGCCGGAGAGGCGGAACTGCTGGCGTTCGGTGGCCTCGGCGGCCACCCGCACCGCCGTCAGCTGCGTGGTGCTCGGCGTGAGGGGCACGTCGAGGCGCGTTTCTTCGCCGGCGCGCACGTCGACTTCACGCGTAACCGCCGTGTAGCCGACGCGGGCCACCACGATGGTCACGCGGCCGGCGGGCAGACCGGCCAGCCGGTACTGGCCCTCGGCATCGGTGAGCGTGCCCGTTCGGGTGCCACGCAGCACCACCGACGCCGCCGCCACCGGCGCCTGCGTGGTGGCGTCCACAACCCGGCCGCGCAGACCCCCGACGGAATCGGGGCGCGCGGCCGGTGGCTGGCCCAGGGCCAGCAGCAGCAGGGATGACCAACTCATGTCGTCGTGAACGCGTCGCGACGGCGGCTGGTTCGTGCGCGGTTACTTGTCGCCGGAGGGCAACAGCAGCGGCTGGGCCGCGGTGTCCGCGCCCGGCTGTACCGGAAGCTGCGGCATGCGGTCGAAGCCGAAGAGCTGTTCACGCCGCATGGCCTTGGCGATCGCGCGCGACTGCTGGTACACCGAGTCCGAGAGTGCCATGCGCCCCGACTGGGCCAGCGCCTCGGCGAGCGTCACGCCGCTGATGACATACAGGTCGGGGATGCCGACGGAGGCATCATCGACCCAGCCGTTGCGGGCTGCGAGCGACTTGGTGGCCGTGAACACGGAGTTCCACAGCTCATACGACCGCTTGGTGTCCACCAAGCCCTCGCCCTGGACCAATACGAGGTCGCCACCGGGCACCTGCGGTGTGGTCATCAGCTTCTTGGCCATGCCGTGGGTGACCACGTAGCGCTCCAGCCCGAGTTCGTACGGATACCCGCCGGCGGTGCGGCTGAAGTAGATGGGGCGCCCGGGGAAGGCGTCGCGGATCATGAAGTAGACCATCTGGTCGGCCTTCATGAGCTGCGGGAGCCGCGGCTGGGCAATGAGGTCGCCCTTCTGGAACGCCGCGTTCTCCGGCGTCTGGATGGCCAACGGCATGGCGTCGGCCTCGTCGAAGGTCATCTGCACCGGTGGCCCCGACGGCTTGGTCCACGTGCCGCCCTTGAAAATGGCCGGCCCCTTCTCGGCGTCGTACTCGCGCACCGGATTGCGCAGCAGCTGGCGCACGTACCAGTCGGTGTTGAGCAGCGAGGTGTTGGCGACGATCACGTCCTGCCGGATGCCCTCGACTTCCTGGGCATACCAGAGCGGGAAGGTGTCGTTGTCGCCGACGGTGATGAGAATGCCATACGGCTCCACCGAGTTGAGCAAGTCGCGGGCGAAGTCGGTGGTGTCCGTCTGGCCGGCGCGGGACGCCTGCGTCCAGTTGCCGAAGAGCGGGATGAACGCCACAGCGAGCAGCGGCGACGCCATGGCGAAGCTGCGGGTGCGCGGCTCCACGACCGTGTCGCGGCCCAGCTTCACCTCGTCGGCGCCGAAGAGCGTGGCCACCGTCTCCCAGAGGTAGAACAGGCCGAGCGCCGCCCACACGCTGAGGGCGGAGAAGCTCCACAGGTAGAAATAGTCGCGGTCGCGCACCTCGCGGGGGACCGAGTCGCCCAGCTCCGGCGCCTGCGAGTGACCGTACTTGAAGTTGAGGTAGAAGATCAGCCCCAACGTCATGGTGAAGACGAGCGGCCCGAAGAACCAGAAGCTTCGTCGGTCCTTCTGGAAGTGCATCCAGCCGCCGAGGATGACCATGATGAAGTAGAAAACGGCGAGGCTGTTCTGCAGTCCCGGATTCTCGTTGTACGCGTCGCGCAGCCACTGCCACTTGAAGTACAGCCAGTACATGCCGAGCTGCGCCGGGAAGGGCGCCTGACGCTCGGAGAGTTCCGGCTTGCCGTACTGGCCGCGATTGAAGTTGTACATGAACCGGTCGTACGTGAGCTGGCTGAAGGTGCAGTCCATCTTCAGCTCGGTCACGCAGCCCGTGGGTTCGCCTTCGTTGATGGCGGGGAAGTGTGCCGCCCGAATGGGCTGGGTGGCAAAGGGCGTGAGGCCGAATACCAGCGCGGCGGCGCAGGCCACCAGCAGCTTCCAGCGCAGCAGCGTCTGCGGCCGGCGAATGAGTACCGCGAAGCCCACGGCCGGCGCGGCGAGCATGCCGGCCATGTGATTGGTGTAGCCAAGGCCCAGCAGGTACGCCACCAGCACGAGCAGGCGGTCGGCCATCGGGCCTTCCGGATCGTCACACCAGCGCACGGTCAGCCAGCAGATAATGGCCAGGCCGACCAGCGACACGGTGTACACCTTTTCGTTCACGACCGACTGGTTCCACACCGTGAACGCGGTGGCTCCGATGAGCACGGCCAGCGACCCGCCCACGATGCGCTGCCAACGACGCGGCATCCACCCGACCAGCACGCGTTCGGTGACCAGGAACCAGAACATCGCCGACACCGCGCTCGACAGCGCGGCGAGCACGTTGATGCGCATGGCCACCGTGGGGGCGATCGGCAGGATCGCGAAGACGCGCCCGATCAGCACGAAGAACGGGTTGCCCGGCGGGTGTGGGATGCCCAGGACGTAGGCGGCCGCGATGTACTCGCTGGTGTCCCACATGGACGTCGTGGGGGCGAGAGTGACCAGGTACAGCACGAGGGTCACGAGCCCTGCCAGCGCGGCGGCCAGATAGGATGGACGGTAGTCGAGTTCGGCGGCCTCGGCGCGAAGAGCGCTGGCGGCGCGAGCCGAGGTCGCGGTAGCGGTCGCTGCGACGGTCATGGACTGGACGGAGGGTGTGGCGGCTCCGGGCCGGGGGACGGCCAGGAGGACGGCAGAACAGCTAGAATCAGCAAAGTTCGCAGGGTGGGCCGGGGGGCACAACCGCCCGGGACGGGGTTGTCCGGTGGTACTTTACCCGGGGTCCGCCTGAATGAGCCGCCTTCCTGACGCCCGGTTTGCCATGCACTCGCGCGACTTCGTGAAGACCCTCGGCGCCCTGGCTGCCGGGGCGCTGTTTCCGCCCGGGACGCTACGGGCGTGGGCCACCCTCGACCCCGAGGCCCTGGCGAGGCAGGACGACTTCTGGAGCGCGCTGCGGACGCGGTATCGCCTGCCGACGGAGTTCATCCACCTCGAGCACGGTTACTACAGTTTGCAGGCCGAGCCCGTGCTGGAGCGGTTCGTCTCCCATGTGCGCGACGTGAACCGCCTGAGTTCGAGCTACATGCGTACGGTGCAGGGGGAGAACAAGGCCCGCGTGCAGGCGCGCCTCGCCGCCCTCGCAGGGTGTACCCCCGAGGAACTCGTCATCACCCGCAACACCACCGAGTCGCTGGATACCGTGATCTCGGGGTTCGACTGGAAGCCGGGTGATGAAGCGGTGATGGCTGTGCATGACTACGGCGCCATGCTCGACCAGTTCGCGCTCATGGCGCGTCGCTGGGGGGTGGTAAACCGCCGGGTCACGGTGCCGATCGACCCCACCACCGACGACGAGGTCGTGCAGGTCTACGCCGACGCCATCACGCCGAAGACGCGACTGCTGATGGTGTGCCACATGATCAACATCACCGGCCAGGTGCTGCCGGTGGCGAAGATCTGCGCCATGGCCCGCGCGCGCGGTGTTCCGGTGCTGGTGGATGGGGCGCATGCCTTTGCCCAGTTGGACTTCCGCATTCCCGATCTGGGGTGCGACTACTACGGGGCGAGCCTGCACAAATGGCTGGGAGCACCCCTGGGGGCGGGTATTCTGTACGTGCGTCGCGACCGGGTGCGCGACCTCTGGCCCCTCTATGGCGACGAGGGCTTCGAAGCGGACGATATCCGCAAGCTCAATCACACCGGCACGCACCCGGTGCACACGGACCTCGCCATCGAGGACGCCATCGCGTTTCACGAGGCTATCGGCATTCAGCGCAAGGAAGCGCGGCTGCGCTGGCTGCAGCAGTACTGGACCACCAGAGTGCGCGAGGTGCCGCGGGTGCAGTTGTTCACGCCGCGCGATCCGGCGCGCACGGGCGCCATCGCGAACGTGGGCGTGGTCGGCATGAAGCCGGGAGACCTCGCCACGGCACTGATGCAGCGCTACCAGGTGTTCACGGTGGCCATCGACACCGCCGGCGTGACCGGCGTGCGGGTCACGCCGCAGCTGTTCACCACGACGGCGGAGCTGGATGAGCTGGTGCGGGCGATCACGGAGATCGCCCGCAGCTAGGGGCAGCGCAAGACGCGAGGGGCGGCACCGGCTCAATGCCGGAACAGCCGCTCTCCGGTGAAGATCATCGTCATGCCATGTTCGTTGGCGGCCGCGATGACTTCCTCGTCGCGCACCGAACCGCCGGGCTGCACGATGGCCGTCACGCCCGCCGCCGCAGCCTGATCGATGCCGTCGCGGAAGGGGAAGAACGCGTCGGACCCGAGCGCCGCCCCCTTGGTCTCGTGCCCCAGCGTGGTGGCCTTGTGCACGGCCACGAAGCTCGCATCGACCCGGCTCATCTGGCCGGCGCCAATCCCGATCGTCGCGCCGTTGCGTGCCAGCACGATGGCGTTCGACTTCACGCTCGCCACGCTCTTCCAGGCGAACAGCAGGTCGCGCTGCTCTTCGGGGGTGGGCTGTCGTGTGGTGACCACCTGCCACTGCTGCGGGTCCGTGGGGACCGGTGCGCGGTCCTGCACCAGCAGGCCCCCGCGCACGCGCTTGTAGTCCATGCCAGCGGCAGGCCACGGGGCACGCCCTTCGAGCACGCGCAGGTTCTTCTTGCGCCCCAGAATCTCCACCGCCGCGTCGTCGAACCGCGGGGCCACGATGCACTCCACGAACAGGCTCGAAATGGCTTCCGCGGCCGCCACGTCAACCGGCACCGAGAAGGCAATCACGCTGCCGAACGCCGAGACCGGATCGCAGGCCAGCGCCTTGCGGTAGGCGTCGAGCGCGTGGCTGCCCGTGGCGAGCCCGCACGGTGTGGTGTGCTTGATGATGGCGCAGGCCGGCTGTTCGCCGAACGGTTCGATGGCCAGCAGCGCGCCCTCGAGGTCGAGCAGGTTGTTGAACGACAGCTCCTTGCCTCCCTTCTGCGCGAGCGCGCCAAGTCCGGCCCCGGGCTTCTCCACGTAGAACGCGGCCCGCTGCTGTGGATTCTCGCCGTAGCGCAGCACCTGCTGCTTCGCGAACGCCAGCGGATACCGGTCGGGGAAGGGCTCGCCGCGCTGCTGTGCGAACCAGGTGGCGATCGCCGCGTCGTAGGCGCTGGTGTGCCCGTACACCTTCTCGGCCAGCAGACGGCGCAGCGCCGCATCGTCGGTGCCGGCCTCCACGTGGCCGAGCACCCGCGCGTAGTCGCTTGGGTCGACCACCACCCACACGGCGGCGAAGTTCTTGGCCGCCGAACGCAGCATGCTCGGCCCACCGATGTCGATGTTCTCGATGACTTCGTCGGGATGCACGCCAGGCTTCGCGGCGGTCTCACGGAACGGGTACAGGTTCACCACGACCAGATCGATCAGCCCGATGTGGTGCGCCTCGATGGCGGCCATGTGCTCGGGCAGGTCGCGCCGGGCAAGCAGGCCACCGTGCACCACGGGGTGCAGCGTCTTCACGCGGCCATCGAGCATCTCGGGAAAGCCGGTCAGCTCACTGACGTCCTGCACCGCCAGGCCGGCTTCGCGCAGCGTACGCGCGGTCCCGCCGGTGGAGACGAGTTCGACACCCTTGGCGGCGAGGCCCCGGGCAAAGGGGACGAGGCCGGACTTGTCGGAAACGGAGAGAAGGGCGCGCATCGATCGGGGAAAGGGCCGGAATGGAGAGGACAGTCAGCGGGGAAAGAGCCGCGCCAGGTCGGTCGGGAAGGCCGCGGCATCGGTGTCAGCATCGGAGACCAGGCCGAAGCGCCACGCCGGCACGGCGAGGCCGACCGGGATGTCGAGGTGGCCGTGCACCCGGGCGTCGTCGCCCAGCACGATGGCGCCGCTGGCGACCGCCGCCACGCAGAGCGGGAAGAGCCGGTGCTCCACGCGCAGCACGCGGGCCGCCAGTGCGGCGGGTGTGTCGCCGGGGAGCACCGGGACCGGCCACTGGGCAATGATCGGTCCGCGATCGTAGTGCTCGTCGACGAAGTGCACCGTCACGCCGGTGATGGTGGCGCCGTACTCGAGCACCGCAGTGTGGATGCGCTGCCCGTACATGCCGGGGCCGCCGAATGCCGGCAGCAGCGCCGGGTGCACGTTGAGCAGCCGGCCATGAAACGCGTGCACGACCGCGGCCGGGATGAGCTTGAGGTAGCCGGCCAGCACGAGCAGGTCGGCACCGACCTCGGCGAATTGCGCCACGAGGGCCTCACCCTCGGTCGGTACCTCCACGACACCGGTGGCCACCTCGGCCTGCGCTGCGCGCTGCAGGGCGATGGCGTCGCGGCGATCGGATCCCACCCAGACGATCTCGCCCGTACTGGAACCCGGACCGCGGAAATGGTCGAGCAGCGCCTGCAGATTGGACCCACCGCCCGACGCAAGGACGGCGATGCGGGCGCGACGGGGAGCGGCAGCGGGGGCGGACATGCGCTTCAAGCTACTGCGCCGCTGCCGATGGTGTGACCGGCGGCTCCGTGTCGGCCGACATCAGCGTGAGCGCCCGGGTCACGGCGTCGAGCAGCGTGGCCTCGAGAAATACGCGGGGGCACGCGGACGAGCGCGCTGTGTCCACATCGTTCGCTGGCGTTTCGATGCCCGGCACGAGCATGCCGATGCCGCCCGTGGCGAGTGCCGGCTGCACGTCGCGCCAGCGGTCGCCGATGTAGGCGCTGCGCGCGAGATCGAGGTCGTGCGCCTGTGCCGCCTGCCGGTACATGCCCAGCCCGGGTTTGCGACAGTCGCAGGGGCCGGTCACATCGGCCCAGTGCGGGCAGTGGTAGGTGGCGAGCACCCGTGCGCCGGCGGCGTCGAGCAGCGCCACGGTCCGGTCGCGCGTAGCCTGGTATTGGGCCGGGGTGATGAGGCCGCGGGCGATGCCCGACTGGTTCGTCACGATCACCACCGGCACACCGGCAGCGTTGGCCCGCTGCACCGCCGCAGCGGCATCGGGGAGCAACGCCACCCGTGAGGCGTCGGCCACGTAATGCGCGTCGGCGATGAGGGTGCCGTCGCGGTCGAGGAACAGCGCAGGGCGTCGCGTCGGCACCGTCACGGCGCGCTTACCGGCGCCGCAGGCGGGCCACGCCCGGCACGGTGCCAAGCGTATCGCGCCGTGTGCTGTCGCGCTGCGTGGTGTCGCGACGCACGGAGTCACGACGCGCCGTATCGCGACGTGCGGCCGGGGCTCGCGTGGCGCTGGTGTCCACCTTGGGTTGCCGGGGGGTCGTGAACCCACGACTCGGGCTCTTCTGCACCTCGCCGAGGCTGCGCACGCCGCGGACTTCCAGTCGGTACGCCGTCTGCCACTTGAGCGCCGAATCGAGCGTCACGAAGATCGTGGTGTACACACTCGGCCGTTCCATGCGCGGCGGCGGTGTGGTGTCCGGGGGCACGTAGCGCACACCACGCGCCCGGGCGGCACGCTCCGCGTCCAGGCGTGTACGACGGGCGCGCGCCGCCACGTCGGCAATGCTGTCGGCGCGGCGAACCCGCTGAATGGAATCGGCGCGGGCCCGCATGGCCGGGGTGGAGTCCACCACCGGATTCTTGGCGGCGTTGGCGCGGGCTACCGAATCGGCCACCCGCACCTTGGCCAGCGAATCGGCCCGCTGGCGTTCCGGCTCCGTCTGTACCAGGCGGATCGGGATCCGCGAGGAATCGGGCGCCAGCAGTCGCAGCGAGTCGGGCGAGAACTGCTGCGTCGGGCTGAAGGGCTTGTCGAAGGTCACCCGCAGCACCCGATTCGTGTCCTGCACCTCGACGGTGGACACGCGCAGCCCGACGGTGTCGTGCACGAAGGTGTAGAACGCCGCGCTCGCCCGTTCGGTGAGCGTCACGCGCACCGAGTCCCACAATTCGAGCGGATCCAGTTCGCCGCTGCTGTTGCGGTCACCGAAAGCGCGCAGCAGATACGGGCCCATGGGTAGATAGCGCAGGGTGTAGCGCCCGGCGGAGTCGGCGACCGCCTGATAGATGGTGCTGTCCTGCGCAATCGCCTCGATGACCGCGTTGGGCAGCCCCTTGCCGGCCGGCCAGTCGAACGCCACCCCGGTGATCTGCGTCTGCGGAATCGGCCCGCCGGTGGAAAAGACCAGGCGGATGGTGCTGTCGATGCCGTTGTTGCGCAGGTCCTGGATGCCGGGCTTGATCTGGATGGAATAGACGGTGTTGGGCTTCCACCCCTTGGACGGCCGGATGGTGATGCGCGAGCGCCCCCAACTCACGCGGGGCTGGCCGCTCCGCGGGCTGATGAACACGAGCTCGCGCAAGTCGCGGGCCCCGCGTGGCGTCTCGCTGATGACTTCGTCGAACTGGATCTCGACGTCACGCGGCCGATCGATGACGGCCTCGTTTTCCGGCGTCACCTTGACGATGAGCGGCGAGGCCACGTCCGGCGGACCGCCAGGCGGCGCCCCCTGATTGGCACAGGCGCTGCCGACCAGGAGCGCGGCGCCGATCGCCAGCAGGCGCGCGCGGGCGCGCGACCGGCTCGAGACGACCGAGGTCACGCGCCGAGGGCCGCGAGTTTGGCGCGGAGCTGGTCGCACCGCGTGCGCCAGTCGGCCGCCTTCGTACGCTCGGCGGCCACGACCGCTTCCGGCGCCTTGGCCACGAACTTCTCGTTCGCCAACCGCGCTTCGAGGGCCGTGAGCTGCGTGTCCAGTTGCGTGAGTTCCGCCTGCAAGCGTTGCCGCTCCTTGTCCAGATCGATCATGCCCGCCAGCGGCACCACGAGTTCGACCCCGCCGCTGAGCAGGACCTGCGCGGCGGCGCCGCCGGGGTTGGCGGCCTCCACGCGTACCTTGGCCCGGGAAATCGAGCCCACCGTGTCGGCCTGGGCCGACAGCGCCGCCGCCACCTCGCCGGTGGCCACGAGCGTGGCGTCCACCCACGCGCCCGGATTCACGTTGTACTCCGACCGTACCTGTCGGATCGCCTGCACAGCCTCGCGCACCAGCTCGAATGCCTGGCCGCGGCCGGCCGGCTCGCCGCTCGCCACCGGCCAGCTCGCCTGGGTGAGGAACGCGCCGTTCGGCGTCTGCGGCAGCTTCTGCCACAGCTCCTCGGTGATGAACGGTACGATGGGGTGCAGCAGGCGCAGCGCACCGTCGAAGGCGTGGGCGAGCACCGCGCGGGCCACCTCGCGATCGGCCCCCTCGGCGGCCAGGCGCGGCTTGATGCTCTCGAGGTACCAGTCGGCCAGCTCATTCCAGACGAAGCGGCGCGCCGCCTCGGCGTACTCCGACAGCCGGAGGCCACGCGGGCGCTCACTGTCGGTCCACCGCGCGAGATCCGCCGGCCGGGCCGGGCCCAGCGCCGCGTCGCAGTCGGCGATCGCCACGTCGAGGCGTTCGAGAATCCACCGGTCGGCGGCCGTGAGCTGGGCGGTGTCGAGCGAGGTCACGGGGGCCACCGGACCGGTGCCCACGCGCGACAGCAGGAAGCGCCCGATGTTCCACAGCTTCGTGCAGAAGTTGCGCCCCGGCGCGAACGACTTTTCGAGGTCATTCGGGTCGAGCATCACGTCGACACCGAGCCCGAGCCCGGCCACCATCGTCCAGCGCAGCGCGTCGGCGCCGTACAGCTGCACCACGTCGAGCGGGTCGATGCCGTTGCCCAGCGACTTGGACATCTTGCGGTGCTGCATGTCGCGCACGGTGCCATGCAGATACACCGTGTGGAACGGCGCCTTGCCAGTGAACCAGCAGCCGCTCATGACCATGCGGGCCACCCAGAAGAACAGGATATCGGGGGCGGTCACGAGCACGTCGCCGGGGTAGAATGCCTTGAGATCCGCCGTCTCGTCGGGCCAGCCGAGAGTGGAGAAGGGCCAGAGCCAGCTGGAGAACCAGGTGTCGAGTACGTCGTCGTCCTGACGCACGGTGCCGCCGCAGCCGGGGCACGTCGTGACATCCGTGCGCGACACGATGGGGGCCTGGCCGCACGACGCGGTGCAATACCACACCGGCACGCGATGGCCCCACCAGATCTGCCGCGAGATATTCCAGTCGCGGATGCCCTCGAGCCAGTTCACATACACCGCTTCCCACCGCTCAGGGAGAATGCGGAGCTCTCCGGTGCGCAGTGCGGCGAGCGCCTTGTCGGCGAGCGGCTGCATGCGCACGAACCACTGGTCGGAGAGCCGCGGCTCCACCACGGTGTCGCAGCGGTAGCAGTGGCGCACGCTGTGGGCGTGGGGCTCGATCTTCACGAGGGCCCCCGCCGCCTCGAGCAGCGTCACGATGGCCTTGCGGGCGGCAAAGCGGTCGAGCCCCGCCAGCGCGGCCGGCACGCGGCCCGCCGCGGCGTCGGCTTCGCGCACGATGCCCTCGGCATCGATCACGACCGGCATGGCAAGGCCGTGGCGCTTGCCCACCTCGAAGTCGTTGGCGTCGTGCGCCGGCGTGATCTTCACCGCGCCCGACCCGAAGGCGGGGTCGGTGTAGCTGTCGCCGATGATCGGGATGCGCACGCCGTTGAGCGGCAGGATCACCTCCTTGCCGATCCACGCCTGATAGCGCTCGTCGTCGGGATTCACGGCCACCGCCACGTCGCCCAGCATCGTCTCGGGGCGCGTGGTGGCCACGGTGATGGCCTGCGTCAGGTCGTCGGCCAGCGGATAGCGCAGGTGGTACAGCTTGCCGTTGGTGTCGGTGAACTCCGCTTCTTCGTCCGACAGCGACGTGCCGCAGCGCGGGCACCAGTGGATGACCCGGTGGCCCTTGTAGACCAGCCCGTCCTCGTGCAGCCGCACGAACGCTTCGCGCACGGCGCGCGACAGCTCGGGGGAGAACGTGTAGGCCGTACGCGTCCAGTCGGCGCTGGCGCCGATGGACTTGAGCTGATTCAGGATCTCACCGCCGGTCTTGTCCACGAACTCGGCCACGCGGGCCACGAACGGGTCGCGTCCGAGGTCGAAGCGCGTCTGCCCCTCGGCGGCGAGCTGCTTCTCCACCACATTCTGGGTGGCGATGCCGGCGTGATCGGTGCCGGGCACCCAGAGCGCTTCGTCGCCGGCCATGCGCCGCCAGCGGATGAGGACATCCTGCACCGTGTTGTTCAGCCCGTGCCCCATGTGCAGCACCGCCGTGACGTTCGGCGGCGGGATCACGATGACGAACGGCTCGCGGGTCTCGACGCCGGCCGGGGCGGCGGTGAACACGCCGTGTTCGGTCCAGCGGGGATACCAGGCGGCCTCGGTGGCCGCCGCGTCGTACGTCGAGGGCAGGGAAGTGTCAGGCGCAGTCATGCGCGGAAACTAACCGGGGCTGCCCCCGGCGAACCACTCAGGACGCGGCCGGCCGCACCGCGAGCAGGCTCACCACCTCGCCGATGTCCGGTACCCCGCGGGCAAGCGTGATCGCGTGTGCGATATCGGACGCGTTGCTCACCCACCCGGCCAGTTCGATCACGCCGTCCTCGTCGGCGCTGATGTCGATGGCGCACTCGGACAGCTCGGGGTCGTTGCGGAACACTTCGAGTACCCGCGCCTCCAGCTCCTCGGGGTCGAGCATCGCCCCCCGAGCGACAGGGGCGGGGCGGTGTCGCGGGGCCGGGGCATAGGCCGCTGCGTACTCGGCGTCGTCGAAGTCGTCGGTGTGGTCGTCCCAGGCGTCCGCGAACTCATGGGCACTGAACTCGTCGAGCCCATCGGGGCGCCCCAACTCCTCGTCGCCGAACGTCTCGGTCCGGCCGTCGGACCGGCCGCGGAGCCGACGGCGCAGGCCATCGATGCCCCCCATCCGGTCCGCCACCAGCAGCCCCAGGGCCAGACCGGCCACCGCCCCAAGGGCGACGAGCCCCACGGACGTTCCCGTTGATGATCCCGATCGCCGCCGCCCCTCTCTCATGCCCGTGCCTCACGCATCCTGGTTGCTGCCGTCTTGGCGTAACTCACTGCCGAAGGATAACTTGAGGTGCTGTCATGAGGGAGGACGTCACCTGCGGTCCCCTCGTCGTCCGATTCCTTTTCGCTGGTCGCCTTTTGATGCCTGCCGGTACGCTCTCCGTTTCCGCCGACGCGCCGATCGTCCTCACGCTCCCCGACGGCTCCACGCGCGAGGTGCCCGCCGGGACGCTGGCCCGTGACGTCGTGGGGACGATCGGTGCCCGCCTGCTGCAGGCCGCGCTGGCCGTGGCCGTGGACGGGGAGGTGCAGGACCTCATGACGCCGCTGCGGACGTCGGGCGCCTTTGTGGTCATCACCGACAAGGATCCGCGGGCGCTGGCGGTGCTGCGGCATTCCGGCGCTCACATCCTGGCGACGGCCGTGCGCCGCCTGCGCCCCGACGCCAAGATCGGCTTCGGCCCCGCCATCGACGACGGGTTCTACTACGACTTCGAGGTCGAGACGCCGTTCACGCCCGAGGATCTGGCCGCCTTCGAAGCCGAGATGCGCAAGGTGGTGGCCGAGAAGTATCCGTTCGTGCGTGAGGAGGTCTCGCTGGAGGAGGCGCGCGGGCGCTTCGCCGACGATCCGCTCAAGCTCGAGCGTCTCGCCGACTTCGACGGGACGGACGAGGTGATCAGCACCTACACCGACGGCCCGTTCATCGACCTGTGCCGTGGCCCCCACGTGCCCGACACGTCGCACCTCAAGCACTTCAAGCTGCTGCACACGGCCGGGGCGTACTGGCGCGGTGATGTGAAGCGGCAGATGCTGCAGCGCATCTACGCCACGGCCTTCTTCAGGAAGGACGAACTCGAGACGCACCTGCACAATCTCGAGGAGGCGAAGAAGCGCGACCATCGTGTGCTGGGCAAGTCGCTGGGACTGTTCCAGATCTTTCCGCAGGCGCCGGGCGCCGCGTTCTGGACGCCCAAGGGCACCACGCTGTACAACACGCTCGAGGCCTTCGTGAAGGAGCGGCAGCAGGAGGCGTTCCAGGAGATCAAGACGCCGCTGCTGTACAACAAGAAGCTGTGGGAGCAGTCGGGACACTGGGGCAAGTACAAGGAGAACATGTTCCTCGTGCTCGACAACGAGACGGGCGAACACGACATGTCGCTCAAGCCCATGAACTGCCCGTCGCATCACGTGCTGTACGCGTCGGAGAAGCATTCGTACCGCGAGCTGCCGGTGCGCTACGTGACCTTCGACGTGCTGCATCGCAACGAGCTCTCGGGCGCGCTGTCGGGGCTTACGCGCGTGCGCCAGTTCTCGCAGGACGATTGCCACGTGTACCTGCGCGAGGATCAGATCGAGAGCGAGGTGAAGTTCCTCATGGACTTCATCCTCGGCTACTACGACACGTTTGGTCTCGAAGCGAAACTCAAGTTCGCCACGCGCCCCGAGCAGCGGATCGGCAGCGACGAGCTGTGGGACCGGGCCGAAGGCGCGCTGCGTGCCGCTCTCGAAAGCACGGGCCGCCCGTACGAGCTCAAGGAGGGCGACGGCGCCTTCTACGGCCCCAAGATCGATTTCGACGTCATGGACTCGATCGGCCGTGCCTGGCAGTTGGGCACCATCCAGCTGGACTACAACGCGCCGGAGCGCTTCGACCTCACCTACACCGGCGAGGACAACGCGCCGCACCGGCCGGTGGTCATCCACCGCGCCGTGAGCGGCTCGTTCGAGCGGTTCATCGCCATCCTCATCGAGCACTTCGGCGGCGCCTTCCCGGTATGGCTGGCCCCCGAGCAGGTGCGGGTCATTCCCATCGCGATCGACTACAACGAGCACGCGCAAGCGCTGGTGGCGCGCCTCAAGGCGGCCGGGGTGCGGGCCACGCTCGACGCGCGCAACGAGACGCTGAACTACCGTGTGCGCGAGGGCGAGGTGGAGAAGATCCCGTACATGTGTGTCATCGGTCGCCGCGAAGCCGAGGAGCAGACGGTGGCGCTCCGCTCGCGAGGGGCCGGCAAGAAGCAGGACATCCTGTCGCAGGATGCCTTCGTGGCGCGTGTGCTCGAGGAAATCCGGACGCGGGCTCTCCCGGTGGCCCCGGCGGCGCCCGCGGCCCCGGCCGAGGCCACCGCGTGACGCCGGGGGCGCTGCTCGACCTGTTCCTGCTGTCCCCGGTCGGCCTCGTCGAGATGGACGAGGCGGGTCGGGTCGAGCTGGCGAATCTTGCCGCGCGGCGCCTGCTCACTCCGTTCACCCGCACCGGATCGCTCGACGACCTGTTCGATGCACTGGGGGTCGTGGCCCCGGAGCTGGCGTCGCGGGTCCGAGCCTTCGACGGGCCGCGAGGCGTGGTGGTCGACAGCGTGGAACTGCTGGCGCCCGGTCAGCAGCAGGGCGTGTTCCTCTCCATCGTGAAGGTGGCCGACGGGCGCATCGTCGCCGTGGCCACCGATGCCGCCGAGCTGGCCTCGGCGCGCGGGGTCATCGGGCGGCTGCAGCAGCGCCTGCACGCCATCGAGGGCGCCGTTCGCGAGTACGCCATCTACACGCTGGACACCGCCGGACTCGTGGACAGCTGGAGTGCTGCCGCCGAACGGGTGCACCAGTGGCCGGAGTCGGCCATCATCGGGCAGTCCATGACGGCGTTGCTGCCACCGGAGCACGGCGGGCAGGTGTACCTCGAGGACACGCTCGCCCTCGCCGCCCGCAATGGGTGGTGCGAGGAGGAAGGCCACCGGCAGCGGCAGGACGGCACGATGTTCTGGGCCAGCACCGTGGTCACGGCGCTGCGCGATGCGGCCGGCGAGACGATCGGCTACTCGGTGGTGACGCACGACGTCTCCGAACGGCGCAAGCTCGAGGAGCGCCTCCGGGACGACGCGTCGAGCACCACCGACTACCTCACGGGGGTGTCGGCGCGGCGGGCGTTCTTCGATGTGGCGCAGTCCGAAGTCGCGCGTGCCCGTCGCTACGGGCAGCCGCTCACCATGCTGCTCGTGGACCCCGACCACTTCCGCGCGCTCGTCGACGAACATGGCGAGGCCTTCGGCAACGAATGGCTGCGGGCCATCGCCTGGCTGTGCCGTCAGGAGTCGCGTACCACCGACGTGGTGGGACGTGTGGGGGGCGAGGCGTTCGCCGTGCTCCTGCCCAGTACCGAGCTGTCGGGCGGCCTCGTGCTGGCCGAACGTATTCGCGAGCGCATGCAGCGGCACCTCTTCGCCGGTGAGTTCCAGATGGTCCGCTGCACGCTGTGCGTGGGTGTCGCCGAGGTCTCCGAGGGCATTACCAGCGTGGACGGTCTGCTGACGGCGGCCGGCACGGCGGTCGGGCGTGCGCGTCAGGCGGGCATGAACCTGGTGGTCGGCTTCGACGACTAGCGTCGGAGCCGGCCGAGGCGGCGAGTGGCGGCACGCTCGAAACCAGTCAGGCAACCCCCGACGAGGTCAGGGGTTCGGCCGCCGGGCGCCGGTCCAGATCACGATCGAGCCGCAGCCGGAGCGGCTCTGGTACTCGATGGGGGTGCTGCCGATGCGCGAGTACACCTCGACACCGCGGATGTCCTGCGGTTGCACGAGATTGTCGATCACCCCGTTGGGCACCGGCGTGCGCAGCCCGTTGATGAACACGTCGGGGATGCAGGTGCCGGCGCCGGCACTGCCGCGCATGGTCACCCGATCACTGCCCACGGCGCCCGGCGAGATCGTCACCCCGGGCACCCCGCGCAGGATGTCCGCCGTGAACTGCGCGTTGCGGCGCGTGAGCGCGGCGTCGTCGAAGAAGTAGCCGCCGCCCATCTTCTTGCGCATCTCGAAGCCGGCCATCTCCTGGCTCCACTTGTCGGCGCGCACCCGCACCGTGTCCACCGTCGGCGTCAGGCCGGCCATGGCCACCTCGGCCACTGTTTCGGTGCTGTCGAGGATGTCCACCACCACCCGTTGCGGTTCGAAGCCGACGGCGCGCGTTTCCAGCATCCACGAGCCGCCCGGCAGTCCGCTGAGACTGAACTGCCCGCCCGAGACGGTGGCCGTTTCGCCGGAACTGCCGGGCAGGCTCACACGCGCGCCCACGAGCGGCCGTCCGCCGGCATCCCGAACGGTGCCCTTCACCCGACCCGTACCGCGCAGCAGGGTGCGGCTGCGCGTCTCCGCGCTCCCCGCTTCGCTCACGCGTTCCGGATTGCTGATAATGAGGTCGCGCACGAGCAGTCCGTGGTACGGCACCCGCAGTTCGACCACGCCCGAGGAATCGCGACCGGCGTAGGCCCGGGTCGTGATCAGTCCGTCGGGCGGTACGCCGCACACCACGAAGGCTCCGGTGGTGTTGGCGTCACCGAACCGGGCGGGAAACCGGCGCTGTACGCCGCCGCCGGTCACGATCGTCTCGTTGTACTGGGCCCGCACCCGCGCCGACCCCTCGAGCGGGGTGCCCCGCGAGGTCCGCACCAGGCCCATGAACGCGCCCTCGTCGAGCCCGGGGCCGGCGTTGCCGCACTTGAGCGCCAGCAGCGTGGCCGGCGAGGGGGTGCCCAGCGGCAGCGTCACGTCGCCACTCGAGGCCACGTTCACCTGTACGATCCGGTTCTCGAGCCCCAGCCGGTCGATCTGCGGGTGGATCATGCCCACGAGATAGCTGCCCACCCGCACCGAATCGAGCGTGAACTCGCCCAGCGAGTCGGTGCGCACGCTGCGCACCTTGGTGGGGTCGGACGCCTCGACGAACTGCACCGTGGCGTAGGCCAGCGGCGCCAGCCCGACACTGTCGAACACCTCGCCGCGCACCCGCGCCAGCGGAATGGCCAGCGTCGGAGCCGCCACGACCGGGGCAGGCGCCGGCTTCGGGGGGGTCGCCGGTGGACGCCGCACGGGGCGCACCTGCGCGGCGAGCACCGAGGGCAGCAGCACCGCCAGGAGCGGCAGCAGACGGGTCGGAAGGAGTCGCATCCCTGCAACTTCACGAATCCGGCGCGGTGGCGTCCAGACCCGGCGCGCGCCGGGCTTCGGCGCGGGGTTGGGACGAGCGCCGTTCAGCCCCGCTCGATCCCCAGCCATTGCGCCGTCTTGGTCACGAGCAGCGCCGCGTGCGTCTCGATCCAGCCGTCGGCGCTGGCCACATCCCACAGCAGATCGGCGAGGATCTGGCGCTGATCCTCGTCGTATTCGGCCCGTACCTGGGCCGCGAAGGCCTGCTCGTCGGGAGCGGCTTCCCATTCCCGTTCGGCGGCAGCGATGAGCTCGTTGGCGCCGCGCTCATCGACCCCGAAGTGCGTGACCAGCGACCGCCGGATCACGCCGCGTTCGTCGCGCGAGAGACGCTTGTCGGCGTGGGCCATGGTCAGCAGCAGGGCGCAGGCGGCGATGCGGATGTCGCCCGGCTCGATCGGTGGATCGGGCTCGGGGACGGTCAGCAGGCTGTCCGCAATGAGTTGGCGCAGGGTGTCGAGCATGGCAGGCTCCGCGAGGGTGATCGAAGCATGCACCCCGCCTTGCCATTCGGCCAGACGGGCTGCACGATCTTTCGTCCAACCGTTCGTCCCACCTTTCCTTCGTCATGTCCATGTCGCCGTCCACGCGCCGTCTTCATGCGACCGCGTGTCTCCTCGTCGCCGCCCTCGCGCTGCCCGCGGTCGGCGCGGCGCAACGCCCCGGCGCCGCGCGCCCCACGCAGCCCAACGTCGAGTTCGAACTGATGACGTGGCCCGAAGTGAAGCAGGCGCTGGCCGACGGCAAGACCACGGCACTCTTCTACACCGGCGGCACCGAGCAGCGGGGCCCGCAGAATGTGAACGGCGGCCACAACTTCATGGGGCGCGAACTGGTCAAGGCCATTGCCGTGGGGTTGGGCAACGCGCTGGCCATGCCGGTCCTGCCGTACACGCCCAACAACGCCAGCGCCACGCTCCCCGGCACCATCGGCCTCACACCGGACATCCTTGGGCTGGTGCTCGAACGCCTCAGCGAGCAGGCCATCGCCACCGGATTCCGGCATGTGGTGCTGATGGGTGACCACGGTGGCGGTCAGCCCACTGTCTACGCCGACGTGGCCCGCAAGCTCACCGAGAAGTACGCCGCTCAGGGCATCACGGTGGTCTACTGCGACGCGGTGTACAGCACCGCCAACGACGACTTCGGCAAGTATCTCGAGACGATCGGCCTCCCCGCCGGCGGCCACGGCAGCATCAGCGACACGTCCATCATGCTCTACCTCGGGGGCAGCGATTGGGTGCGGCTCGACGAGCTGCCCAGGGCCGAGGGCGACCCCATTCTTCCGCGCGGCCAGCGACCGGATGCCTCGGTGCCCCGCAAGAACAACGGGATCACCGGTGACGCCCGCAAGGCGAGCGCCGCGCTGGGCAAGCGCGCCTTCGACCAGAAGGTGGAGTACGCCATCCGGCAGATCCGGGAGATGATTCCGCGTTAACGTCCGCCGTTCGGCCACGGCCGATGGGTAGAGGCCCCGGGCGGTAGCAGGGCGTGCACCCGGTTACTTTTCGGGGCTGCCCCGGACCGGGGCGCGTCGCACGGCGGGACCCGTCGTGTCGATCCTCTCTGCCGTCCTTACTGCTGTCCTTCGGACTCCCATGACCGATCTTTCCCGCCAGCCCGTTGTCGTCGGTGCCGCGCGCACCCCCATCGGGCGCTATCTCGGGGGCCTCGGCTCCCTGTCGGCACCCGAGCTGGGCGCCATCGCCATCCGGGCTGCCCTCCAGCGCAGCGGCGTCGATCCCGCGCAGGTGCAGGAAGTCATCATGGGCCATGTCCTTCAGGGAGGGACGGGCCAGGCGCCGGCGCGCCAGGCCATGCTCAAGGCCGGCGTGCCGTCCACGGCGTCGGCGCTCACCGTCAACAAGGTGTGCGGGTCGGGGCTCAAGGCGGTCATGCTGGCGGCGCAGGCCATCAAGGCCGGGGACGCCCAGGTCATCGTGGCCGGCGGGCAGGAGAGCATGAGCAACGCGCCGCATTATGTGTTCGGCATGCGCGGCGGTATCAAGCTGGGTGACCAGAGCATGGTCGACGGCATGATCAGGGACGGGCTCTGGTGCGGCACCTGCAACGTGCACATGGGCTCGCACGCCGAATACACCGCCACCAAGGCGGGCATTTCGCGCCAGCAGCAGGACGAGTTCGCGGCCGCGTCGCACGCCAAGGCCATCGCTGCGCAGCAGGCGGGCAAGTTCACCGCCGAGATCGTGCCGGTGGAGATTCCGGGCCGGAAGGGCCCCACGGTCGTCAGCGCCGACGAAGGCCCACGCGCCGACACCACGGCCGAGTCACTGGCCGGTCTGCGCCCCGCGTTCCCCGCCAAGGGCGCGGACGCCGGCTCGCTGTCGGTCACGGCCGGCAACGCCTCCACGCTCAACGACGGCGCCGCCGCCGTGGTCGTCACGAGCGAGGCCTACGCCCGTGAGCACGGGCTCACCATCCTCGCCCGCATTACCGCCTACGCCACCGGCGCCGGCGATCCGCAGGATCTCTTCTTCGCGCCCATCACCGCCGTGAAGAACCTCATGGCCAAGGCGGGCACCACCATCGGTGACTACGACCTCATCGAAGCTAACGAAGCCTTCGCCAGTCAGGCGCTGGCCGACGGGCAGGGGCTCGGCTGGGATCCGGCCCGTGTCAACGTGCACGGCGGTGCCATCGCGCTCGGCCACCCCATCGGTGCCAGCGGCACGCGCGTGCTGGTGACGCTCCTGCACGCCCTCATCGACCGGAACGCCCGGACCGGGCTGGCCACGCTCTGCCTCGGTGGCGGTGACGCCGTGGCGCTCTCGGTCGAACGGGTCGGCTGACGCCGATCCGGAGGAACGGCGCCGGTGAGCGCGCCCGCGGCCGATGACGTGAACGGCGCCAACGAGGTGCCGGGGCTCGTGCGCCTGGCGCGCGTGCTCTGGCGCCTCGGCAGCTTCGCCGTCGCGTGGGTGCTGGCCCAGGGCCTCTTCGAGTCGGTCGCCGGCTTCGCGTTCGCCGCGCTGTCGCGCGCCCTCGGCGAGCCGGTGCCGATGTATCCCTACAGCATGCTGGTCGGCGTACTGGGCGGCTGCTGGGCGGGTATCCGCTTCATGGACGTCGCTCCGTGGTCGATGCTGGGCATCGGCGAGGGCACGTGGCACCCGCGGTTGCTGGCCACCGGCGCCGCCGTCGGTGCGGCGGCCATCGCGCTTACGATGGCGCTGCTCTGGGGGGCGCAGCAGGTGCGCTTCGAGGCCGTGCCGGCGCTCGGGTTCGTGAGCGACACGTGGACAGGGACGTCGCTCCGGCTGCTGTTCGTGCTCGGCCCAGCGGCGCTCTGGGAGGAGCTGGCGTTTCGCGGCTACCTGTACGGCGTGGCGGCGGAGGCTGGCAACCGATTGCTGGCACGGAGCACCACGAGTGTGGCGTTCGGTCTGGTGCATCTCATAAATCCGGGGGCCGGCGTGCGCACCACGCTCATCGTGATGCTGGCCGGCTGGTGCCTGTGTGTGGTGCGCGAGCGCCTGGGGCTCCCCGGCACGTGGACGGCGCATCTGGCGTGGAACTGGGTGATGGCGGCGGTGCTGCACGTGCCGGTGAGTGGCCTGCCGTTCGCGACGCCCGGGTACCGCGCCGTGGTGGACGGCCCCGAATGGCTGGGCGGCGGCAGCTGGGGGCCAGAAGGCGGGCTGATGGCGGCGCTGGTGCTGATGGTGACGGTGGGACTGGCCGAGTGGCGCGAACGACGGCCGCGTCCGGGACAGGCCGCGACACACGTTTCGTAAGAACCAACTTTGCTCTCGAGGAGCGCAGTCGATATGTCGGACACGACGGGTGGCAGTGGGGTGACGCGGGCGGCGGTGGTGGGCGCCGGCCAGATGGGAAATGGCATCGCGCATGTCTTCGCGACGAGCGGACACGCGGTGACCATGATCGACGTCAGCGCCGATGCGCTGGCGCGCGGCCGGGACACGATCGCGCGCAACCTCGATCGCCAGGTCAAAAAGGGGGCGCTCGAGGCCGCCGCCGCCGACGCGGCGCTCCGCCGTATCCAGACGGCCACCGCCCTCGATGCCGTGGCCGATGCCCAGATCGTCGTGGAGGCCGCCACCGAGCGGGTCGACCTCAAATTCCGCATCTTCGAGGACCTCGACCGGCTGGCGCCGGCCGGCGCGATCCTGGCCACCAACACCAGCTCCATCTCCATCACCGAGATCGCCGCGCGCACGAAGCGCCCCGAACTCGTGATCGGCATGCACTTCATGAATCCGGTGCCGGTCATGCAGCTGGTCGAGGTCATCCGTGGCCTCGCCACGAGCGACGAGACCACGCAGCGCGTCGTGGCGCTGTCCACCACGCTCGGCAAGACGCCGGTGGAGGTGAACGATTACCCGGGCTTCGTGGCCAACCGTATCCTCATGCCGATGATCAACGAGGCCATCTACTGCGTCATGGAGGGGGTCGGCACGCCCGAGGCCATCGACACGGTCATGAAGCTCGGCATGAACCATCCCATGGGGCCGCTCACGCTGGCAGACTTCATCGGCCTCGACACCTGCCTCGCCATTCTCGAGGTGCTGCACGAGGGGCTCGGCGATCCCAAGTACCGCCCGTGCCCGCTGCTGCGGAAGCACGTCGCCGCCGGCTGGACCGGCCGCAAGTCCGGCCGCGGCTTCTACCAGTACTGACGCCATGTCGCTCATCGCCCTTTCGGAAACCCAGCAGGAAATCCAGCGCCTCGCGCGCGATTATGCGCAGCGTGAGCTGGTACCGTTGGCTGCCGAACGTGACCGCGAGTCGCGCTTCGATCGCAGCATGGTCACCGAGATGGCCGAGTTGGGGTTCTTCGGCATGCTCATCCCCGAGTCGTACGAGGGGCTGGGACTCGATGCCCAGAGCTACCTGCTCGCCCTCGAGGAGATCGCCGTGGCCGACGCCTCGGCGGCGGTGCTGCTGAGCGTGCACAACTCGCTGCCCACGCAGATGCTGCTCAACTTCGGCAGCGAGGCGCAGCGCACGCAGTATCTGCCGGCCATGGCCCGCGGCGAATCGCTCGGGGCCTTCGCCCTGTCCGAACCGGAGGCCGGCTCCGATGCGGCCTCGCTGCGCACGCAGGCCATTCGCGATGGCGACCACTGGGTGCTCAACGGCACCAAGGCATGGGTGTCGCATGGCAGCGAGGCCGGGGTCATCCTGTGCATGGCGCGCACCGACACGTCGGACGCGCGCCGCGGCAGCAAGGGCATCTCCACGTTCATCCTCACGCCCGACCTGCCCGGGTTCCACCTCACCAAGAAAGAAAACAAGCTTGGCCTGCGCGCCTCGCCGACGTTGCAGATCGTGCTCGACCACTGCCGCGTACCGGCCGATCGCCTGCTGGGCGAGGAGGGCAAGGGCCTCATCTACGCCCTTGGCTCGCTCGATCACGGGCGCCTCGGCATCGCCGCGCAGGCCATCGGTATCGCCCGCGCGGCGCTCGAGGCGAGTGCGCGCTACGCCACCGAGCGCAAGCAGTTCGGTACGCCGATCGCCGATTTCCAGGCCATTCAGTTCAAGCTGGCCGACATGGCCACGCGCATCACCGCCGCCCGCACCCTGGTGCACACCGCGGCGGCCGCCAAGGAGCGGGGCGAGAAGGTCACCCGCTATTGCAGCATGGCCAAGCTCTTCGCGAGCGAAACCGCCATGTGGGTCACGTCGCAGGCCGTCCAGATCTTCGGCGGCTACGGCTACGTGACCGACTATCCCCTCGAGCGCTACCTGCGCGACGCCAAGGTCACCGAGATCTACGAGGGCACCTCGGAGATCCAGCGCATCGTGATTGCGCGGGAGACCCTCGCGGCGGCCGCGGCGCACGACGGTTCACTTCCCGACTGAGACGATACACCCCATGCAGTCTTTCGACATCATCGCCGAGATGGGCCACGAGCAGGTGGTCTTCTGTCACGACAAGGCCTCCGGCTATCGCGGCATCATCGCCATCCACGACACCACGCTCGGGCCGGCGCTCGGCGGGACCCGCTTCTGGAACTACGCGTCCAGCGAAGAGGCCTTCATCGACGCGCTGCGGCTGTCGCGCGGCATGACGTACAAGAACGCCGTGGCCGGCCTCAATCTCGGCGGCGGCAAGTCGGTCATCATCGGCGACAACCGGACGCCGCACCGCGAGATGCTCTTCCGCGCCCACGGTCGCTTCGTCGACTCCCTCGGCGGCCGCTACGTGACCGCCGAAGACGTGGGCACGACCGTCGAGGACATGGACTTCGTGCACATGGAGACGACGCACGTGGCGGGCATCGGGTCCCGTTCGGGCGATCCGTCCAGCGTCACGGCGCGCGGGGTTTTCCGCGCCATCCAGGCCTCGGCGTACCAGAAGTGGGGCGGCAAGGATCTCGCCGGGCGCACGGTGGCCATCCAGGGGCTCGGCAACGTGGGCTTCCACCTCGCCCGTGAACTGCACGCCGCCGGGGCCCGGCTCGTGGTGACCGACATCGACACGGCGCGCATCGCCCGCGCGGTGGAGGAGTTCGGGGCCATTGCCGTCGGCCTCTCCGAGATCTATGCCGCCAGGGCCGACATCTTCGCGCCCTGCGCGCTGGGCGGCATCATCAACGACGAGACACTTCCGCAGCTGCAGGTGGAGATCGTGTCCGGCGCCGCCAACAATCAGCTCCTCGAGGATCGTCACGGTGACGAGCTCGAGGCGCGTGGCATCCTGTACGCGCCCGACTACGTAGCGAACGCCGGCGGCGTGATCAACGTGTACAGCGAACTCACCGGCTGGAGCCGCGAACGCTCGCTGCGCAAAGCCGACGAGATCTACGAAACGGTGCTCAGCGTGTTCAAGATCGCGCGCGAGCAGGGCATCCCGACCTATCAGGCGGCCGACCGCGTGGCCGAGCAGCGCATTCAGGCGGTGCGCGGTATGATCAGGACGTGGCCGCAGTACCCCAACAAGGAATCCTGACCGGAGCATTCCGGTCTCGTAAACAGACCTCTACGCCCAGTGAGCTGACCCATGGTTGACGTTGCACGCCCCGGCGAGCGCATTCCCATCGCCTCCGATCACGCCGGTTTCGAACTCAAGGAACGGCTTCGGGTGGTGCTCGGCGAGCTGGGCTACGAGGTGGAGGACATCGGCACCCACAGCACCGCCAGCACCGACTACCCCGACTACGCGCATCCGCTGTCGCAGCAGGTGAGCGACGGGGCGGCGGATCGCGGGATCCTGCTGTGCGGCACCGGGCTCGGCATGAGCTACGTGGCCAATCGCTATCCGGGTGTACGCGCCGCGGTGGTGTGGACCCCCGAGATCGCCGGCCTCGCCCGCAAGCACAACGACGCCAACGTGCTGGTGCTGCCGGCGCGCTTCGTGTCCGACGAGGACGCGGTGGCCATTCTCAGGACGTGGCTGGAGACGCCGTTCGAGGGCGGCCGCCACGAGCAGCGTGTGAACAAGATCGAGCAGACGAACGAACAGAACGGAGCGGATGCTCCGGGGAGTGGGGCATGAGTGCAGGAGCCAGTGCCGATTGGTCGCAGTGGGACCGGCTGCCGCCGGGCGGCGCGCTGAGCGCGGCCGACCCCGCGATCGCCCATCTGATCAGTGAGGAGATCGAGCGCCAGAGTGACGGCCTCGAACTCATCGCCAGCGAGAACTTCGTGTCGCCGGCGGTCATGGAGGCCATGGGGTCGCCGCTCACCAACAAGTATGCCGAGGGGCTGCCGGGCAAGCGCTACTACGGTGGCTGCGAAGTGGTGGACAAGGTGGAGCAGTTGGCCATCGACCGGGTCAAGCAGCTCTTCGGCGCCGAGCATGCGAATGTGCAGGCGCACAGCGGCGCGTCGGCCAATGCCGCCGTGTTCCTCGCCTTCATGAAGCCCGGTGAGACGTTCCTCGGCATGGATCTGTCGCAGGGCGGTCACCTCACCCATGGCTCGCCGGTGAACTTCTCCGGCCTGCTGTACCACGCGGTGTCGTACGGGGTCACCGGCGAGGGGCTCATCGATTACGACGATATGCGGGCCAAGGCACGCGCGCACAAGCCGAAGATGATCATCGCCGGCTACAGCGCTTATTCGCGGGTGATCGACTGGCAGGCCTTCGCCGACGTGGCCAAGGAGGTTGGCGCGCTCTTCTGGGTGGACATGGCCCACTTCGCGGGGCTCGCGGCCACGGGCGTCTATCCGTCGCCGGTGCCCTTTGCCGATGTGGTCACGAGCACCACGCACAAGACGCTGCGCGGTCCGCGCGGCGGCATCATCCTGTGCAAGGCCGAACATGCGAAGGCCATCGACAAGGCGATGTTCCCCGGCATGCAGGGGGGGCCGCTGGAGCACGTCATCGCCGCCAAGGCCGTGGCGTTTCACGAGGCGTTGCAGCCGGCCTTCACGGCGTACTGCCGCCAGGTGGTGCAGAACGCCCAGGTGCTGGCGGCGGCGCTCGTGCAGCGCGGCTATCACATCGTGAGCGGCGGCACCGACAACCACCTCATGCTCGTGGACCTGCGCAACAAGGGGCTCACCGGCAGGGTGGCCGAAAAGGCGCTCGATCAGGCGGGGATCACCCTGAACAAGAACACGGTGCCCAACGAGACGCAGTCGCCGTTCGTCACCAGCGGCATCCGCATCGGGACGCCGGCGGTGACCACGAGGGGGATGGGCGCCGACGCGATGGAGCAGATTGCGGTCCTCATCGATCGGGTGCTCGTGGCGCCGGACGGCGTGGCCACCGTGGCGGCTGTTCGCGCCGACGTCAAGGCGCTGGCCGACCAGTATCCGCTGTATCGCGCCGTCTCGCGCGTGTAGGGCGCGGTAACCGGTTGCGTGTCATCGGGTTCCGTCGTCGACATGGGATCCGGTGGCGGGCTGCCGGGAGTTGATATTGTGTCCGCCGTGCTTCCGCTCCAGTATTTACCGCACGTCGGAGTGGGCGCAGGTTCAGTGTGCATCTCGCGAGGAGTAGGGCAGTGACCGAGTTGGCGTTCCGTGAAGGCATCATGGACCAGATCCGTCTGCGTGAGCAGCGGTTCGACGAGCGCGCGTATCTCTTCGTGCTGTCGTCGCTCGAACATTGCCAGGGTCGGCTCACCGAACGCCGCCACATCAGCGGGCCGGAGCTTGCGCATGCCTGCCGGGAGCTCGCACTGCAGCGCTTCGGCGTGATGGCACGACTGGTGCTCGAGCACTGGGGCGTGCGCTCCACCAGCGACATCGGCGACATCGTGTTCACGCTCGTCGACATGGGGCTGCTCATCAGCCAGGCGCACGATTCGCGCGACGATTTCTTCGGCGTGTACGACTTCGCCGATGCGTTCGAGCGCGAGTATCCGTGGAGCACCACGCACGTCTGAGCACGGCCCCATGACGGGCGCCGGCGTGGCGCCCGCTGGGCGGCCGTGACGATGGTTCGCGTCACCACGGCCGCCGAAGCCGCCGCCCGCGACCTGGCCGCCATTGCGGCCGGCGTCCCCTCGTTCGACCTCATGCTCGCCGCCGGTACCGTGGCTGCCGCCGAAATCCTGCGGCGCTTCGACGATCGGCTGGCGCACGGCGTGGCCCTGCTGGCCGGCGGCGGCAACAACGGCGGCGATGCCTACATCGTGGCGGCGCAGCTCGCCCGCGCCGGCGTGACCGTGCGCCTGCATGCGGCCACGCCACCGCGTACCCCCGATGCGCAGCGCGCGGCCACGCTCGCCGCGCCCGCGCTGGCGCACGGCGCGCCCACCGGCCGCGAGCGCGTCGTCGTCGATGGGCTCCTCGGCACGGGCCACCAGGGCCCGTTGCGCGACGCCATCGCCGCGGCCTGCGCGTGGCTGCAGCAGGCGCGCGATCGCGGGGCGATGGTAATGGCCCTCGATGTGCCCACCGGCCTCGATGCCACCACCGGAGCGATGGCGGACGGCAGTGTGCCGGCGCACGTCACCGTCTGTTTCGGCACCCTCAAGCGCGGCGTGCTGCTGCAGCGCGCGCACGCCGGCACGCTCGTGCTGGCGGACATCGGGCTCGGTGGCTTTTCCGATCGCCCGGGCGCCACCGACGATGCCGCGTGGGGCTGGGCGCACGGCGCCGCGCTGGCGGCCCGCCTCCCCGCTATCGCCTGGAACGCGCACAAAGGGCGGCGCGGGCGCGTGGGCCTCGCTGGCGGACACGAAGGCATGGCCGGTGCCATCGCGCTCGCGGCGCGGGCGGCCCTCCGGAGCGGCGCCGGGCTGGTACACGCCATGGTGGACGCCCCCAGTGTCGCCGCCGTGCAGGCGCAGGTGCCGCAGGCGCTGGCTCATCGGTGGCCCGCGCCGCCAGTCGGGCCGGGCGAGCCCGCAGGGAATCCCGACCTGGCCGAGCTGCGCCTCGATGCCCTTGCCATCGGACCGGGGCTCGGGCGGTCGGCCGCCTCCGCGGGTGTGCTGCAGCAGTGGCTGGCGCAGCACCGGGGCACGCCGCTGGTGCTCGATGCCGACGCCTTGTGGCTGGTGGCCGACCTCGCACGGCAGCAGGGAGAGCACGCGGCGTCGTTGCTGCGGAGTCTCACCCGCGAGTCGCCGGCGGTGGTATGTACGCCGCACGTGGGCGAGTTCGCGACGCTCACCGGAGCGCCGCTGCCGGACGATTGGGGCGCCAGGGGAGACGTGCTGCAGCAGTTCGCCGATGCCGCCGGTGTCACCCTGCTGCTCAAGGGGACGCCCACGCTGGTGGCCACGCCGACTGCCGCGCCGTCGCCGGCGATGCTACAGCGGGTGGTGCCGCTGCAAGTGGTGCCGCACGGCACGGCGCTGCTCGCCACCGGTGGCAGCGGCGACTGTCTCACCGGCATCATCGCCACTTTGCTTGCGCAGGGGCTGTCGGCCACCGACGCCGCCGTGGTCGGTGCCACGCTGCACGGCGTGGCCGCCGAGCAGGCCACGGCCGTGACCGGCGTGCGGGGCAGCACGCTCGATGACCTGCTGGCCGCCATGCCCGGCGCGTGGCGGGTGCTCGAGGTGCCGCCAGTGTATCCGCCCGGCGTCCTCGCCACACTGCCCGCGCCCCCCTGATCGCGCCTCGCACTGATCGGCGCGTCGCCGAGGCTACATTCCGGCATGTTGCCGCGCCGTATGGTCACTGTCTTCGCCGTCGTCACGACCGGTGCCGCCTCGCTGGCGCTCGCCGCCTGTGCCCCGGTGTCGGGCACCGGGGCCGCGCGCAGCAGCGCGTCGGCCGTCGGCGGGCGCCAGGATGACCGGCAGCGCATCGGCAGCTTCAGCGTCGTGCAGGCGGTTGCGGTCTCCCGGCGCTTCGTGTACGCCGCCAGCAGCGGCGGCATTGCCGTGTACGACCGCGTGCTCAACGCCTGGTTGCCACCGCTCACGCGCGACCAAGGCTTCACCGACCAGCAGATCACCGTGATCGCCGGCGATCCGGTGGAGGATGCACTCTGGTTCGGCGTGCCCGGGGCGGTGGTGAGCTACCGGCCGCAGACGGAGCAGCTCCAGCGTACCATCGTGACCGGCGTGCCCGAGTTCATCGCCTTCGACCGCAGCGGCACCGGCGACGCCTTCGTGCGCAGCGCGGGCCAGTGGACGCGCGTCTCGCGCATCGGCATCGGCACGCCGATGACGCAACCACCCGCGCCGGCGTCGGTCATCGTGCCGTCCACCCTTGGCGAGCTGTACGCCCGCTTTCCCACCCTCCGCACGCAACCGCAGCTGCTGTTGCGCAACCAGGCGGCCAATCGCCCGCTGCGCCAGTTCGCGCTGCTCAGCGGGGCCGCCTCGCCGGAACGGGTGAGCGACGTGTGGCTCGGCACCGATGGCGATGGGCTTTATCGCCTCGATCCCAGCTTCCTGCAGGCGGAGCCGCTCCGTTTCGGCCTGCTCGAACCGGGCGTGGGGGCTCTCGCGCTCGCCGCCGACGGGGTCTGGGCGGCGGGCCTCGGCATGGCCACCGATCGCGGCGGCCTCACCTTCGCCGCCAGCGACCTGCAGCGCTGGCGCTGGCTCGAGGGCACCATCACCGTGCCGCTCACGGGCATGCGCTCGTATGTGCTGGCCACGCGCGCCGAACGGGCGTGGCTGGGCACCGACCGCGGGCTGGTGCGCCTGCGCCTCGACGGCGAGAACGACGTGGCGGCGTGGACCACGCTCGACGGACTTCCCGACGATCGGGTGCTGGCCGTGGCGCCCCGCAACGACGGCGCGTGGGTGGGGACCCCGCGTGGCCTGCAGTACGTGAGCGACAGCACGAATGCCAGGTCCACCCGCACTCGCGGGCTCGGCGTCCGGATGCTCGACAACATGCCGGTGTACGCGCTGCTCTTCACCGGTGACACCCTCTGGGCCGGCACCGAATCGGGGCTGCTCGCCATTCCGCGCCCCGATGCACAGGCCGGCGGCGCGCTGGCCCGTCCGCGGGCGCAGGACCCCGCGCTGCGCCGACCCGTGCGCAGCCTCGCCTGGAGCGACACTGTGTTGCTGGCCGCCACCGACGACGCCGTGCTGCGCCTCGCCCCGCGGGGCGGCGCGGAGCCGGTGCGCATCCCCGCGCTCGACGTGCTGCAGGTGGGGCAGGTGACGCGCGTGGCGATCGACGAACGCGCCATGTGGCTGGCCGGCACGCAGGGGGTGGTGATGCTGTCGCGGCAGACGGGTGCCCTGCGCATCCTGCGCGCGCCTGTCGATGTGCCCGGCCCGGTGCTCGATGTCGTGGCCAGCCGTGACTGGCTGTGGCTCGGCACGCCGCAGGGTCTCGTGCGCTATCGGCGGACTGCCGACGGACTGGTACCGTAACCCGCATGGCTGCCCATCACGAGCAGGCGCCCGGTACCAGCGCCGCCGACGCCCTGCGACCGCATCAGGCCATGGGCCACGGCCGGGAGTTCGACACCATCCGCATGCTCATGGCCCGCTGGGGCGACCTCGCCGCCGACATCGGCGACGACGCGGCGGTGCTCCCCGTGCTGTCGGCCGGCCATCGCGTGGTAAGCACCGATGCCTGCGTCGAGGACGTGCACTTCCGTCGATCGTGGATCACCCCGTTCGAGGTGGGAGTGCGGGCCGCGAGCGCGTCGCTGAGTGACCTGGCCGCCATGGGCGCCGACGCCGACTATGTGCTGGTGGCCTTCGTGGTGCCGGCGACCTGGGAGCCGCTGCTGGGCGAGGTGGCCGATGGCCTCGCGGTACCGGTGCGCCGGGCCGGTGCGCGCATCGTGGGGGGCAACCTGAGCCGCGGGCAGGCCTTCGGCATCACGCTCACCGTCATCGGCCATGCTCAGCGGCCCGTGCCACGGCGGGGGGCGCAGGTGGGCGACCTCGTGGTGGTCACTGGCCGACTCGGCGGGCCCGGCGCCGCGCTGGCGGCGTGGACCGCCGGTCAGGCACCGTCGCCCTGGGCGCGTGAGCGGTTCGCCGCCCCCATGCCGCGGCTGCGCGAGGGGCGGCTGCTGGCCGACGGTGGCGCCACGGCCATGCTCGACATTTCCGATGGGCTCGCGGCCGACGCCCGGCACCTTGGGGCGGCCAGCGGCGTGCATCTGGCCATCGATCCGGCCCTCCTGCCGGTCGGGGACGGCACCGAGGCCCAGGCGGCCCTCGTGAGCGGCGAAGAGTACGAACTGCTGGCCACCGTACCGCCGGCACGTTTGGAGGCCCTGCAGGCCCGCTGGTGGGCCGAGGCGGAGGTGCCGCTCACGGTCATCGGGCGGGTGGAAGCCGCGCTGCGCGGCGACGAGCCCACGTTGGACACCGCCGGACACGACCACTTTCGGTAACGCGGGGGCCAGCGCGCGCTCGTTGCGCGTTGAACTCGCGGCCTCATCCGGCGAAGTTGGAGGCAATGTTCCGGACCGCCCTCACGTTCCTGGCCCTGCTGGTGGGCACCGTCATCTTCGGTGGCCTCGTGCTGTTGGCGAAACTCTTCGGAGTCGGGAAGGCACCGGACAGCGTCTACGAGAAGGCGCCCCGCTGGTGGGCGGGGTGGCTGCTGCGGGCCGCCGGCGTCAAGGTGGTGCTGCATGGCGATGACGGCCTCGCGGCTCGCGCACCGCGCGTCTACATCGCCAACCACGTCAGCTGGTTCGACATTCCGGCCATGATCGAGGCGCTGCCGCACTACGGCTTCGTGGCCAAGCGCGAACTCGAGCAGATCCCGCTCTTCGGCCCGGCGGCGCGCGAGGTGGGGGTCATCTACATCGACCGCGAGAACCGCAAGGCCGCCTTCGGTGCCTACGAGGACGCCGCGCGCAAGATCCGCGAGGGCAACCCCGTGCTGGTGTATCCCGAGGGTACGCGCGGCTTCGAGTATGCCCTGCGGCCTTTCAAGAAAGGGCCGTTCGTGCTGGCCATCGGCTCCGGGGCCCCGATCGTGCCGGTGGTCATTCACGGCACCATCGCGGTGAACCCGCGCGGAGAGTTCCGCGCCTCGCCGGGCACCGTGCACGTGCACCTGCTCGACCCGATCCCCACCGAGGGGCTCACTTACGACGACCGCAACGCCCTCGCCGACCAGGTGCGCGAGCGCATGGCCGAGTGTCTGCGTACGCACTACGGCGTGAACCCTGCGACTACCACGCGCGAGCGCCCCGATTCCCCCCCGGGCGCCGTGATCGCCCCGACCTCGGCATAGATTTCCCGCCGACTGCCTTGCCTCCGCCTCTTACCGACCACGTCCTCATGGCTCCCATCGTTTCCGTCTCCGCCCGCGAGATCCTCGACTCCCGCGGCAACCCCACCGTCGAAGTCGACGTCATCCTCGAGACCGGCGCCGCCGGCCGGGCGGCCGTCCCCAGCGGGGCCAGCACGGGCGAGCGCGAAGCGGTCGAGCTGCGCGACGGCGACCCCGAGCGCTACCTCGGCAAGGGCGTGCAGACGGCGGTCAACAACGTCAACACCGAGATCGCCGAAGCCCTCGACGGCATGGACGCGACCGACCAGATCGCGATCGACCGCGCGCTGCTCGACCTCGACGGCACCGAGAACAAGGGACGCCTCGGCGCCAATGCGATGCTCGGGGTGTCCATGGCGGTGGCCCGCGCCGCGGCAGTCGACGTCGGCCTGCCGCTCTATCGGTATCTCGGTGGCCCGATGGCCCGCACGCTGCCGGTGCCGATGATGAACATCCTCAACGGCGGCGCGCACGCCACCAACACCGTGGACTTCCAGGAGTTCATGATCATGCCGGTGGGGGCCGACTCGTTCTCCGAGGGGCTGCGCATGGGCACGCAGGTGTTCCACCAGCTCAAGAAGGTGCTGGTGGCGCGCAAGCTGTCCACGGGCGTGGGCGACGAGGGCGGCTTCGCGCCCAACCTGGCCAGCGACGAGGACGCGCTGAAGATCATCATGGAAGCCATCGAGGCGGCCGGCTTCCAGCCCGGGCAGGACATCGCGCTCGCGCTCGACGTGGCGGCGAGCGAGCTGTTTCAGAACGACCAGTACAACTTCAAGAAGAGCGGTGCGGCGTCGCGCAGCCCGCAGGCCATGGCCGAGCTGTATGCCGGCTGGCTCGAGAAGTATCCGATCGTGTCCATCGAGGACGGCATGGCGGAGAACGACTGGGACGGCTGGAAGGCGCTCACGGAGATGATCGGTGACCGGTGCCAGCTCGTGGGCGACGACCTGTTCTGCACCAACAGCGAAATCCTCGCCAAGGGCATCGAACAGGACGTGGCCAATGCCATCCTGATCAAGGTCAACCAGATCGGGACGCTCACCGAGACGCTGGAAGCGATCGAACTCGCGAAGTCGGCCGGGTACAACTCCATCATCTCGCATCGCAGCGGCGAAACCGAGGATCACTTCATCGCCGATCTGGCCGTGGCCACGCAGGCCGGGCAGATCAAGACCGGCGCACCGTCGCGCAGCGACCGGGTGGCCAAGTACAACCAGCTGCTGCGCATCGAGGAGCAGCTCGAAGGGTACGCCGAGTACCCGGGCGGAGCGCTCTTTGGCATCTAAGGCGGGCGGTGCGGCCAAGCCGGGGCGCGTCTGGCTCCGGCGCCTCGCGTGGGGCGCCGGCACGGTCGCGCTGCTGACCTTTGCCATCGAAGGCGGCGAGTATGGCACGCGCGACCTGCTGGTACAGCGCCGTGAGCACCGGGCGCTGGAGCTGGAGCTCGAGGCGTTGCGGGACTCGGTGGAGGCGCTGCGCGCGGAGACGAAGGCTGTGCAGAGCGATCCCGCGCGGCTCGAACGGCTGGCGCGGGAGAAGTACGGGATGGTGAAGGGGGAGAAGGAGCTGTTGTATCGGATGAGTGGCCCCGCGCGCTGAGCGCCGGGGCCCTTCGTCTTGACGGGCCGAGTGATATAGTCATATATATCACCTGTGTTCAT
>JBEILM010000027.1:0-43133 GCA_040379205.1 Gemmatimonas sp. | reverse complement strand
GCCGACATCAAGACGATCGTGTCGGTGCCGTCGGTCATCGTCGCGTTCGGTGTGTCCATCACGGTCGGGCTGGTATTCGGCATCCTCCCCGCGTGGCGGGCCGCCCGACAGGATCCCGTGGTCTGTCTGAGGTACGAATGATGTCCGTTGCTGTTCCTGTCCGCTACCAGCGCGGTGGCGTGGCTCGTTTCGCGCTGCCGCTCGTGGTGGCGACGTGCTCGGTCGCGTGGCCGGTCGGCCGACCGTTGCCGGCCCAGTCGGTCTCCATGGCGCAGCCCCTCACGCTCGACGCGGCGATCACCATGGCCCAGCAGCGCGGCCCCTCGGCGCGGTCGGCCGAGCGCTCGCGCGACGCGGCGCGTTATCGCGACCGGGCGTACAACGCGCTGCTCCTGCCGCAGCTCTCGCTCACCGGCGATGCCCCGTCGTACAGCCGGGCCATCATTCCCGTGCTCCAGCCCGACGGCAACACACGTTTCGCTGCGCAGCAGCAGCGGCAGTCGTCGCTCGGCCTGCAGCTCGGTCAGCGTCTGCCGCTCACCGGCGGTGACCTCTTCATTCAGTCCGGAGTGACCAACATCAACATCCTCGGACAACAGGACACGCGGTTGTGGCGCACCAATCCGGTGCAGCTCGGCATCCGGCAGCCGATCTTCCGCCTGAATGCCCTGGCGTGGGACAACCGCGAGCAGGATCTGCGCATCGACGCTGCCGAACAGCAGTATCTCGAGGCGCGCGAGAGTATCGCGCAGCAGACGGCGTCGCTGTACTTCGATCTGTTCGCCGCCCGCACGGTGCTGGCCAATGCGCAGGCCAACGCCGATGTGAACGACACGCTGCTCACGCTCAACCGCGGGCGCTACGAGGTCGGGCGCATCGGCGAGGACGACCTGCTGCAGAGTGAGCTTCAGGTGCTGCGGGCCCGCAACGCACTCGACGCCGCCCGGCTCAACGAGCAGCGCGCCGAAGCGGCGTTGCAGCTGCAGCTCGGCATGCCGTCGGGGGCGCTGATCGCGCTGTCGGTGACGAACGATGTGCCCACGGTCGTGGTGGACACGGCGGTGGCAGTGGCCGAGGCGCTGCGGAACGGCGCCGCACTGCGCGATGCGGACCTGCAGATGCTGCAGCAGAAGCGCCGGGTCGCCGAGGCGCGGCGGAATACGGGCTTCGGGGCCACGGTCACGGCCAGCGTCGGGTACAACCAGACGGCAGAGACCTTCAACAACGCCTACCGGTCACCGTTGCAGAGCCAGCAGTTCTCGGTGGGGGTCGAGATGCCGCTCGTGCAGTGGGGCGCACGCAAGGCACAGATCGAGGCCGCGCGGGCCGATCAGGACCGGGTGGAGACCGATGTGCGTGTGCTGCGGGAGCAGCGGGTGCAGGATGCCCGCTTCGCCGCGCTCGAGCTGGAGCAGGCCAGCCGGCAACTGCTCACCGCGGCCAAGGCCGATACCGTGGGCGCCAAACGCTTCGAGGTGGCGCGCAACCGCTACAGCATCGGCCGCATCGACATCAGCAACCTGTTCATTGCCCAGACGGAAAAGGACCAGGCGCTCGAGGCGTACGTGCGCGCGTTGCGGGGCTACTGGGATGCGTACTACCGAGTGCGGCGTCTGACGCTGTACGACTTCGCGACGCGGAGTCGGATACGGTAAGCGCGGCGCGCACGACGGTTACCAGCCGTGCGACAGCCCCACCTGCACCAGACGCGGCAACCCCGGCAACAGCCCGCGGGTACGGTCCACCACCACGGTGCGGTCGGTGAGGTTCTTCACCGCGACCCACGCCGAGAGTGACGTACCCGGCACCGGCGCATTGGCGGTCACGTTCCAGAGCGCGTTGCCGGCCAGGGTGCCCTGCTGGCCGTCGGCCACGAGCAGGCGCGTGTTGGCCGCGTCGCCGAACTGCTCACCGATCGCCACCATCTCCACGCGCAGCTCGGTGCCCGATCGATGCCGGGCGCCCACCGTGGTGGTGAGGGTGTACTCGGGCGCGTAGGGCAGGCGATTGCCGGTCACCGACAGGCGGGTACGGGTGCCCCCGGCGTTCTGCTCGCCGTAGACCTTGCCGACCACATCGCTCCCCCCGACGCCGATGTACGCAAAGCGCGCCCCTTCGAAACGGGCGACGGGGGTCCAGGCAGCGGCCACCTCGGTGAACGGGCGGACGCCCAGGAACTCGCGCGACGGCTCGCCGCGCACCGACAGCTCGGCGCCGCGATGCAGGGTGCGGCCGGCGCTCGTGAGCGCGGCCCCCGTGCCACCGGCCACGCTGGCGGGCACGATCTGATTGCTGAAGTCGAGGTTGAAGAGCGTCGCTTCCACTCGCACCGGGCGCGCCGGCAGCCAGCGCACGCCGACCTCGCTGTTCCAACTGAGCTCCGCATCGAGCTCGACCAAACCGCCGGTGCAGTTGCTGATGATGTCCTCGGGGCGCGGCGGCGCGAACCCGCGGTGAATGCCGGCGAATGCCGTCAGGCCGTCGCGCAGGGTGACCGTGGCGCCGATGCCGGGAATGAGCGCCTGCAGCGTGGTGGCACCCTGTACGCCATCCGGCGCATTCGCCGCCGGGCGGCGGTTGAGGCGCGTGAGGCGCAGCGCCTCGCCGCGCAGGCCGCCGCTGAGTGTCACGGCGCCGGTGACGAGCCGGGCCTGCACATACGAGGCATAGGCCTCGGTGGTGCGACGGTTGTCCTCCACCAGACCGGCATTCACGTTCCCCGTGGCCCCGAGCGTACGGCCGCGCGGCGTGGACGCATTCACCTGCTGCCGCTCCTGTGCTTCATGATGCAGGCGGGCGCCGGCGTCGAGCTCCACGATGGAGCCGGCGCGCACCCACTGCCACGAGGCGCGCGGCTCGATCCCGACGACCACATACTCGCGAAGACGCCCCTCGTTGCCACAGGAGGTGAGCAGGTTGCTCATCCCTGCGCAGGTGGGGTCGTTGCGGTCGTTCGGCCGCTGCGCGGAGTTCGAACTCTGCCGCCACCAGTCGCGGTTGATGCGATAGCCGTAGAGCGTGGTGGTGAGGCTGCGCCGCTCGTTGCGCCCCACCCGGTGCGCGATGGCGCCCCCGACGCGCGTGATGTCGAAGCCGTCGTTGGCGAACGGGTTCTGCCGCGGATCGTCGGCGTACTCGGCTTCGGTGAGCCCGGAGTAGGTCACGATCGAGCGCTCGCGAAAGGCGTTGCCGCGGAAGGTGAGCTGCTGCGTGGGGCTGAGCGGCATGAGCAGCTTGAAGGAGGCGTCGTCCACTTCCGACGAGGTGTTGGCGCGCGCGCCGTCGCCGCTGCGACGGATGTAGTCGGCGAGCAGGCCGGTGCCGCCCGCCGCGCCGAAGGTCCCGCCAGCCTTGGCGTGCACGTTGGTGAACGCCCGCGTCCCCCCGGTGACCGATACCCCGGCGGTCGGCGTGCGCGGGATGGCCGGGGTGAGGTAGTTGATCACGCCACCCACCGTCTGCGGCCCATAGAGGATCTGCCCGGCGCCCTTGAGCACCTCGATCGACTCCATGCGCTCGATGGGCGGGTGGTAGTAGGCGGCGTTGTCGCCGTAGGGGGCGATGGTGAAGGGGATGCCGTCTTCGAGCAGCAGGACCTTGGTGGAGCGCGTCGGGTTGAGGCCGCGCACGCCGATGTTGGGGCGCAGACCGAACCCTTCCTCATCCCGGACCACGAGCCCGGGCACCTTGCGCAGCGCCTCGTTGGTCGTGAACACCCGGCTGGCCTTGAGTTGGGCCGCGTCCACCCGATCGGCAGAACCAGGAATGCGGGCCAGCCGGTCCACCGTACCCATGACCGACACGCCGGGCAGCCGGAGGGTATCGCCGGCGGGGCGGGGCACCGCGGTATCGCCCGAGGTCCGGGTGGCGGGGCGCTGGGCGATGGCGATACGAGGGATCAGGGCGGTACCCAGCAGCAGGGCGACGCCATGGGCGGCACGACGGACAACGGGAAGGCGAGACGACATCGGTGTTGATGAGAATGAGTTTCAACTAAGACAATTACAACAAAACATATCGGCATTTACGGCGTCAAGGCCGGCGAGCGTGTCGTGCGCGTAACGGCTTCGAGAACTTCAGACGTCGCTCGGCGTGACACGAGGCGCACGTTCTCGCAGAAGCCGTATTATGTTGCTTGGCTGACCTTTAACTGACGTTATGGTGACTTGATAGAGCTGGCTTCGCTCATCACCACCGCCAGCAGGAACACGTGCTTCGCGGTCCGCACCATGGCCGGAACGTCGGCAAACTCGCCCGGCTGACCGCGGGCACCGCCGCGCTCCCCGCCGAGCCCAATGGCCAGCGTGCCGCCGCCAATGGCCACGTTGAGGTTGGCCGAACCGGCGTTGCCGAGCCGCGGGGCCAGCCCGAGCGACTGGCTGATGGCGGTCGAGGCGCGTACCAGCAGCGACGTGTCGGCGCCGGCGATCTGTCCACCCGGGGTGCGGCTCACCGGCTGCATGGTGAGCGACAGCCCGGTCTCGCGGGCGACATCGGCCACGATGCGCTGGACCGCCGCCTCATTGGCGGCGATGACGTCGGCATCGAGCGAGCGGATGTCCACCGAGAACCATCCGCTGTCCGGTTTGTGGTTGAATACGGCGCCGCTCTGCAGCATGGCCACGTTGAGAATCGTGCGGCGCGGGTTGTCGCTCGCCGGTGGCTGTGGCAGCGACAGGATGCGGTCCACGGCGCGCCCGATGGCCTGATTCACATTGGGCGTGCCGCCGCCCAGCGAGTGGCCGCCGGGGCCGCGGGCGACCACGCGCCACCAGTGGATGCCCAGCGCGCCGTACGTGATGGACCGGCCGTCACCGAGGATGTCCACGAAGGCCAGCGCGCGATCGCGATAGGCCGCGTAGAGCGCCTTCATACCGACGAGGCCGGTCTCCTCCTGAGCCACCGCGGCGAACACCAGGTCGTGCATCGGGTGCCGGCCCGTGGCGACGTAGGCGCGGGCGGCGGCCAGCATCGCCTCGGTGGTGGCGAAGGTGTTGGTCCCCGGCCCCACGACGCGGTCGCCCTCCACAGAGGGCGGTCGCCCCGCCGCGCGCTGCAGCGCCGGAATGGACGCGAGGTCGTCGAGCGTGGAGACGAACACGATCGCCCGCCCCGAGCGGCCGGGAATGCGGGCGATCACATTGGGCGTGCTGTCGAGGCGCACGTCGGCGATGCCCATGGCCACGAAGCGGCGCCGCACTTCGGCCGCGCGCTCCTGTTCGCGGCCCGACGGCGACTCGATGGCGCCCAATCGCGCGAGCCCTGCCGCCATTTCGGGCGCGGCCTGGTCGAGCGAGGTCAGCGCGCGTTGCACGGCGGCGTCGGCCAACGCGGCGCGGACCTCCGGTACCGCGCCCGCGCCTGGCGCGGGCTGTGCACCGATGGTGCGCCCGGCCTCCAGCACGGCCGCGAGGGCGGGTAGCCAGCGCGCTGCGTGCCGACGCGTGCGATGGCCCACCGTCGCCCACGTCAGCAATATCGGTTCACGCCGCCAGCACCACCCGCTCCAACCGCGCATAGCTCGCCTCCATGCCGTCGGTCATGCCGGTGCCGAGGATCGTGTCCCGCAGCTCTTGGCTGGGGTAGGTGATGAGCAGGGAGAGCAGCGTACCCTCCTGCAGCGGCACCAGCGTGAGTTCGTTGCGCGTACCCGGGCCGTCGGTGCCGATCATCTGTTCGGTGGTGACCTCGCGCACGGGCGACATGGTCTCGAGCAATTCGCCCTCGAAGCCGAACCGCTGCGCGCCATCGCTGCTGGCCCATTCGAAGCGGTAGCGATCACCGACGGCGCGGGCCATCTCGCAGACCGGCATGGTCCAGCCATCGGGGCCGGTGAGCCAGCGTTGCATGAGCGCCGGCTCGTGGTGGGCGCGCCAGACCTCGTCGACCGTGCCGCGGATGATGCGGCTGATGCGCACCTGCGTGTCGCTCAGGAGCTGTGCCATGGTGCCGCGACCGGCCGCGAAGGTGGTCTGATCGGCGAGCGCGTCGTCGATCTGCGACATGGCCGAGCGCATCCCTTCCATCATGCCCATCGCCATGAGCTGCTCCATGCTCTCGCGGCTCGGGAAGGTGGTCACGCTGGTCACACGGGAGCCGGTGGCGGTGCCGTCGAAGCGGAACCCCATGTGCATGCTGGGCATGGCCGGATTGGCCGCGCCCGACTCGTCGGCAAAGACATCCTCCACCACGAAGCGACGCGGCGCGGTGACCTCGAGGAAGCGGAAGCGGCCGCGCGACACCATGCCGTCGGGGCCGGTCATGTGGTAATGCGACTCGCCACCCACCGCCATGTCATGCCGCGTGAACCTGGCGGGCCATTCGGCCGGCCCCCAGAAGCGCTCGATCTGCCGTGGGTCGGCGTAGGCGTCCCACAACCGCTCGACCGGCACCGGATAGTCGGCAACGACGGTGAGGGTGTGGGCCTCGGGGTTCGGGATCACCTCGGTGATCGGCATGACGACCTCTGGAGTGGGAGCGCAAACACGTCGCGGCGCTGGCCGACGCGGGCCATCGAGCTACGCGTCAGCCGTGCGGTGTGCTGCGGTCGGGCACGCGCTCGAGGGTGGCCACGAACAGCGTCCAGAGGGCGCGCATCCGCTCGAGATCGTCGATGTACCCGGGCACCACCAGCTCCAGCGGGTCGGCGTTCGGCGTGGGATCCCCGAGAATCGACCCGTCGTCGCGGCGCATGAGCTGCCCCTCGAAGTCGCGGAGGTAGCGCGCCCGCAGCGACGCGTCGGCAAAGATGGTGCGGACCACGTCCGGTGTGTCGCCCTTGAGCACGAACGCCTGGTCGAAGTCGTCATCGTCCACGTGGATGTCGAGGGCGCCGAACCACTTGGCCACGGCGGTGGCGAACGAGGCGCGCGACACCGAAAAGCGCTGTCCGCGGGCTTCCGGGAGCGACGCCGAGAATCTGGTGGACAGCACGGGCACCATCACCTTGCCGACCAGGATCATGGTCACCTCGCCCTCGATCTTCACCGGGCCGTTCGGGTGCGGGACCTCGATGCAGGGGGTCTCGGCGTACTTCGGCGCATTCCAGCTGCCACGGACCTCCTGGGCGAAGGCGGCCCAGACATCCGGGTACTTGCCGCGGAGCAGCTTCTCGAGCTTCATGGGGCCTCATTGGCGGGGGGAAGGAACGTGCTGCCGTCTCGGTCGTCGCGATCGGTCGACGGCGGCATCGCCGGCACAGTCGGCGCCGACAGGCGCTGGGCGGCCGCCAGCGCCTCCTCGGCGATGGCCAGCTCCACCTCGGAGGCGAAGTCGCGCGCCAGCTCGACGTCGCGGTCCCGCACCGGCAGGACCAGTTCGGCGGGATGCTCGAACTCGAACCCGTCATCGCTGGCCAACCGGTCGAAGGCGATGAGATCGCGCGCGGTCAGTACCAACTCCCACGATCGCCACCACCAGCGCCCACGCGTGCGCAGGCGCGCATCACCCAGCAGGCGCACCGGCACGGGCACCTCGCGCATGCCGGCCCGTTCGGTGTCGGTGCGGATTTCGGCCCCGATCTGCTGCACCTCACGCTCGACACGCCACTGCACCACCATCGTGTACCCTTCGAGCCGGAGCACCCCGTTTCGTCGCTCTTCGGTGTTCGTGACCGTGCCACCGGCGATGACCTGATGGCCGGTGCTGAGCTGAAAGGGGAGGGTGGCGATGCGGCTGGCGGACATGGATTTCTGAGAGCGTTGAGGCGACGCCGGTCACGGCGTCACTGCACAGTCAGCGCGTGGCCGGCGGCTCGAGCGTGACCAGCGTGAGGCTCGAGAGGGCGCGCACCGCCCGCGCGCCACGCTTGTCGCCCGGGATGACCAGTCGAAAGCTACCTGATTCGCCATACAACGGTCGACCGTCGGCCGTGTCGGCCAGCAATACGCGCCCGTCGGTGATGGCCGGATCGAGCTCGCCGAGCGAGAAAAGGACCTGATAGCCGTCGGCTGCCGTCGCGAGCACGTAGCTGGCGAGGGCACGCCCGCGGAGCGCCGGCCCGAGGGCGACCCCGGCGTGTGTGAGCACATCACTGAGCCACACGCCGTCGTAGGTGGTGCGGATGCCATTGTTGACGGTGGTGACCTGCGCGCGCGGCAGCGACGCCAGCATGGCGGCGGTCAGCGTGACGGGACGCGGCGAGCCGCGCACCTCCACTGCGGGCGGGGTCGAAACCGGGGCGCCCTGCGCGATAGCGCGGGGCAGCGGCGCGAACGTCAGCGCCGTGGCGGTCAACAGGGTGGTCAGGGAGCGCATCGCGCGTGTCACTTCCAGGGATTGGCGAAGGCCGGGTTGGAGAGGAACGTCGAGTCCGTGAGGCTCTCGAGAAAGGCCAGCAGGTCCTGCTTGTCCTGCCGACTCATGGTGAAGCCGTGCACGCTGGCGGCCTTGTTCGGGTTGTCAGCCCCGCGGCCAGCGTAAGGACCACTTGTGATCGTGCGGCCGCCGGCGGCGTAGTGATCGAGGACCTCGGAGAGGGTCGCGATGCTGCCGTCGTGCATGTAGGGTGCGGTCACGGCGATGTTGCGCAGCGTAGGCACCCGAAAGGCGCCGACGTCGCGTGGCTGGCCCGTGATCTCGTGGGCACCGGTGTTGGAGCGCGGATACGAGAAAGCGCCCGGCAGGTTGTACAGCCCCGTGTTCACGAATCGCGGCGTGACGTCGCGGCGCCCCTCGTGCACGACGTCCCCGCTGAAGTTCCAGCCGCCGTGACACTGAAAGCAGCCGCCGCGCTGGCCGGAGAAGAAGAACTGCTCGCCGCGCCTGGCGGCCGCCGAGATGGCGGTTGTGTCGCCGCCGTAGCGATAGCGATCGTAGGGCGATTGCATCGAGACGAGCGTGCGCTCGAAAGCGGCGATGGCCATGGCCACCTGGGTCAGGGTCAGCGCCGACCGGGAGTCGGGAAACGCCAGCGGTACGAGCCGGCGATAGATCGAGTCACGCACCAGCGCGGCCAGGACTGCCGCCTCGCGCCCGCGTAGCCCCATTTCGATAGGCGCGGTGCCCAGCATCGGGACTACCGCCTGCGCCTCGAGCGAGCGCAGCGTCGGGTTGGCCCACGCGAAGGCGGGATTGTACGCCACGTTGGCGAGGCTCATGCTGCCGCGGGGATGGATCGCGCCGGTGGCGCCTACGGCGCGTGGCCGACCATCGGTGAACGCCAGCGCCTGCTGATGGCAGGAGGCGCAGGACATCTGCCCGGTGGCGGAGAGCCGTCGCTCGTAGAACAGGTGGCGTCCCAACTCCACCTTGGCTTCGGACATGGGGTTGTCGGCGGGTACCGGCGGCCGGGGAAACGGCGCCGGAATGGCCCAGTGGTAGCCGGGATCCTGCGCGTCCACCGCAAACGCCACCGGCAGCGCCACCGCCAGCAGCGCCAGCAGCGCCAGCAGGCGAACGGGGTGAGTCAGGCGCACGTCGGGCGCGCGAAGTTGGGGACGGCGGCAACCATACGCGCAATATGTCACGCCGCCCGCGATCGGTCCCGTGCGGGTAGCCGCGGCCAGCCCCCCCACCTGTCCCGCTGCCACGCCGTCTCCGCTATGCTACCGCGATGTCGATGATCACGTCCCGGCACTGGCGCCACGCGCTGGCCATGGCTCTCACCACGGTGGGGGCGCGCGCACTCGCAGCGCAGGCGCCCACGCCGACCCCGGCCCCCGTCCTCGCGGCGACCTGGCTCACGTCGCCGGTCACCCTCGACGGCAAGCTCGACGAACCCGTCTGGCGTACGTCGCCGGTGGCCACGGGCTTCGTGCAGCGGCAGCCGTTCAATGGGAACCCGGCGTCACAGCGCACCGAGGTCCGCATCGCCTACGATGCCCACGCGCTCTACGTGGGCGTGCGCAACCACGACACGGCGCCCGACTCCATCGCCCAGCAGCTCGGGCGCCGCGATGCCGACGACATCTACGCCGACTGGTTCTTCGTGGGTTTCGACAGCTACGGCGATCGCCGCACGGCGTTCATCTTCGGGGTCAATCCGCGCGGCGTGCTGCGCGACACGTATCTGTTCAACGACAGCGACGCCGATGACTCGTGGGACGCCGTGTGGAACGTGGTGGCGCGCGTCGACAGCGGTGGGTGGACGGCGGAGTTCCGCATTCCGCTGTCGCAGCTGCGCTACGACGTGCAGGGTACCGTGGGAGCGGTGCGCCCCTGGGGGATCAATTTTTCGCGGGAGATCGCGCGCCACGGCGAGGAATCGTTCTGGGCACCCACGCCGGCCAATGCGCCGGGGTTCGTGTCGCGCTTCGGGACACTGGTGGGGCTCGATGCGCTGCGCCCGCCGGCCCGCGTCGAGTTCGTGCCGTACGTGCGCACGCAGCTCGAGACGCAGCCGCTGCAGGCTCGCAACCGCTTCACCCCCGGCCAGCAGCTGGCCGGCGCGGTCGGTGGTGATGCCCGCTTCAAGCTGCCGCAGTCGCTGACACTCACCGCCACGCTCAACCCCGACTTCGGTCAGGTGGAGGCCGACCCGGCGGTGGTCAACCTCACGGCGTTCGAGGTGTTCTTTCCCGAGCGTCGGCCGTTCTTTCTGGAGAATGCCGACGGCTTCGCCTTCGGGGGCACCCGCACCATCAACGACAACGACCCGCCGCAGTTCTTCTACAGCCGCCGCGTGGGGCGCCCGCCGCAGCGCCGCCCGACCGGCAGCGACATCGTGGCGGTCGGCGTCACCGCGCAGACGCCCATTCTCGGGGCGCTCAAGCTGTCCGGGACCACGCCCTCCGGCTGGCAGGTGGGGGTGCTCAACGCGGTCACCGCACACGAGCACGCCGACGTGCTGCGGGCCAGCGGCCGCGTCACGCGGGAAGCGGTGGAGCCGCTCACCAATCACCACGTCACGCGGGTGCGCCGCCTGCTCAACGGCGGCAACACCGGCGTGGGCGGATTCGTCTCCGATGCCCGCCGCGCCCTCGACGATTCGCTCCTCAGCGTGCGGCTGGCGTCGTCGGCCACCGTGGCCGGCGTGGACTGGGAGCACGCCTGGCGTGATCGCATGTACGCCGTGAGCGGCGTGTGGTCGGCGAGTCACGTGCGTGGCACCCCCGAGGTGCTGCAGCGCCTTCAGGTCGCCAACTACCGCGCGTACCAACGCCCTGACGCCGGGCACCTGACCTTCGATCCCACGCGCACCTCGCTCGGTGGCCACTTCGGAGCGCTCTCGGTGGCCAAGCTGGCCGGCCAGCGGGTGCTGGGCAGTCTGACCTACGAGGAGACCAGCCCGGGCTTCGAGGTCAACGATCTCGGCTTTCAGGTGCGGGCCGACGCCCGCTCGCTGTCGTCGGCGCTGCAGTACCGGAACCCCTTTCAGAACAGTTGGTCCCGCGAGTGGGGGGCCACCGTGTTTCAGACGGTCGGCTTCAACTTCGATGGCGACCGCACCGAAACGCGCACCAGCGTGGTCGCCGATGCCACACTCCTGAACTTCTGGTCGGCCTCCTATTTCCTGTCGTACGCCCCCACCACGCTCGACGATCGCCTGCTGCGCGGCGGCCCGCTGGCCCAGCGGCCGGCCAGCATCACCCATTCGCTGGAACTCGAGAGCGATTCCCGGCGGACGCTGATCGTCTCGCTGGAAGCGCAGCGGAGCAGCGATGTGAGCGGTCGGCTCAACCAGACGGTGTCTGCCGAGCTCGACTGGCGGCCATTGCCGCAGGCGCGCATCCGGGTCGGGCCATCGTATGGGCGGGGACGGATCACCGGGCAGTACGTGCAGGCGGTGACCGACGAGCTGGCGCTGGCGACGTTCGGACGGCGCTACGTGTTCGCCAATGTGGAGCAGCGGGAGGCGCGCTTCGACACGCGGGTGGACTGGACCTTCTCGCCGTGGCTGTCGCTGCAGCTCTTCCTGCAGCCGTTCGCTTCGTCGGGGGCCTTCACCGGCTACAAGGAGTTCACCACCCCGCAGCGGTTCGCCTTTGCCGAGTACGGGCGCGACGCCGGGGAGATTGCCGCGGTGGACGGGGGGTGGCGCATCGATCCCGACGGCCGGGGGCCGGCGGCCGGGTTCGTGTTGCCGTCTCCCGACTTCACGGTGCGCGCCCTGCGCGGCAACGCGGTGCTGCGCTGGGAGTACCGGCCCGGGTCGTCGCTCTTCTTTGTCTGGACCCAGCAGCGGGAAGCGGAGCTGGCGGTGGCCGCCCGCGACGTGCCGAATCAGGTGGGGCGGGCGTTTGTCGACCCCGGCCGCCAGGTGTTTCTGGTCAAGTTCGCGCGGTGGATCGGGCGGTGAACGCCGCCGCTGCAGATCGCTCGACGCGGCCGCCGGGCGCGATCTTGGTGCGTTCTTGCATGTGAAACAAGCAATCCCTAGATTTTCTCCTGATGACTCCCCCGTCTGCCCTTCAGCTGGCTCCAGATCCGGCCGCGGTGGTCTCCAAGGCCACCCTGGCCGCTGCCGAGCAATTGGGCCTCACCCATCGCCACCTGGCGGCCGTGATCGGGTCGAGCGAGGCGTCGGTGTCGCGCATGCAGCGCGGTCGCGGAGTCGACCCGGCCAGCAAGGAGGGTGAGTTGGCGCTGCTCTTCGTGCGTCTGTTCCGCTCCCTCGATGCTCTCGTGGGGGGCGATGACGGCCGGGCTCGCGCCTGGCTGCATGGCATGAACGATCACCTCGGCGGCATTCCGGCCGATCGCATTCGCACCGTCGAGGGGTTGGTCGATGTCATCCAGTATCTGGACGGCATGCGCGGGCGCCTCTGAACTCGGGCCGCTCCAGCTGGTGCCGTGGCGCGTGGTCGAGGCGCAGCATATTGCCTCCACGCGCAAGCTGGTCGACTCGGCGGCCGAGCAGGAGTTGCTCGAAACGCTCATCGATGGGGTGAAGCCGCCCTCGCCGTTCGGCGGGCGCCTGCACTATCTGCTCTTCACGCCGTTCCGTTATCCGCCGTTGCGGCATGGGTCGCGCTTCGGGGCGCGTCACGAGCGCGGGCTGTGGTACGGCGCGGAGCAGCAGCGCACGGCGTTCGCCGAAGTCGCGTACTACCGGTTGCTGTTTCTCGAGGGCACGCGCGCTGCGCTCGACGGCGTGACGGCGTCGCTCACGGCGTTCACGGTGCGCGCGCGCACGATGCGTGGGGTCGATCTGCTGGTGCCCCCATTCGACCGCTACCGCGCGCTGGTCGCGTCCCCGGTGTCGTACGACGCGTCGCAGGCCCTGGGGCGTGCGATGCGCGAGAGCGGGGTGGAGCTCTGCCGGTTCCCGTCCGCCCGTGATCGCGACGGCGGCGCCAACGTGGTGGCGTTCACGCCGGCCGTCTTTCGCGGAGCGGCCCCGAAGCGATTCCAGCAGTGGTACTGCACGGCCACGCGCGAGGCGGTGGACTTCACGCGCGGGGATCTCACGGGGAAGCGCGAGTCGCTGCAGTTCGAGCGGGCGCAGTTTCTGGTCGAAGGGCAGTTGCCGGCGCCGTCGCTGTGATGTGCACAGTGCATCCGGATGAGGTGCATGCACGAACCATTCACGGAGACCGAGCCCCCAAACTGAACCGGAGTGCGCCATGCATGGACTGCTTGCTGTGTTGCTGATGACCCTGGCGGCCGACGGGCTGCCCACACCGCGGCCCGTCACCACGCGGACGATCGACCTGACCGAGTTTGCGTTCGTCGGTCTGCCATCGACAGACCGCGCCATAACCGCGGGGGTCGAGCAGTGGTCGATCACGAACCGGGGGAGACAGCTGCATCAGGTGCACATGGTGCGCGTCACCGACTCCACGGCCCTGGCGCGGGTGGATCGCTGGCTCGACGATGGTACACCGCTGGGCCGGGAGCCGGGCATCGTGAGCACACCGGGAGAGATCCTGCTGACGGGAGAGACGCGCACGCGGACCGTGACCCTCGAGCCGGGGCTGTACGTGGTCTACTGTCTCGTACCCACCGGTCATCGAGCCGGTGGCGGGGACATCGAGCAGCACTTCATGCGCGGGATGCGGGCGACGTTCGTTGTGCAGCGCGATGGTGTCACACGCGCCGGGGATCGCCGAACCGTTGCCCCGCGTCAATCGGTCGACTGAACGAGGCGTCGCTCGGCGCGTCGCGCCGACAGGCGCGCCACGGAGAGTGTCGCTGAGGCGGAGGCGGACGCGCCGAGCGTGATCGGGGCGATGAGGGCGAGCGCACGCAGCCACAGCGGCAGCAGGTCACGGCCCATGCCGGTGCTGACGGCCGCCACGCCAATCAGGAGGCCCACGACGGCGCCCCATGCGGTGCAACGCGGAACGGAGAGTTCGTCGAAGCGCCGCCGCCCCTCGGCGATCGACAGCAGCGCGGCGAACGACACGCCACCAAGGAAGCCGGGGATAGCCAAAGACCAGGAACCACATCAGGCCCATCACGCCAGCAGCGCGCGCTTGAGCCACGGCTTCATCGATCCCCTCCCGTTGCCGGTGACTTTACAGGACAAAGTACTTGACGCAAGTCGGCTTCGCGTCGATACTCCAGCGCATGGCCCTCCCTGTCCCCGATCCGCCGGCGCTCCACGACCGCGCCATGCAGGATCTGTCGTTCATCCGGCGCACCATGGAGGGCGCCGCCGCCTTCACCGACGTCCCAGGCTGGGGACTGGTGGCGGCGGGGGGCACGGCGCTCGTTGCCGCGCCGGTGGCGGCCGAACAGGCGGCGCCGATGCGCTGGCTGGGCGTGTGGATTGCCACGGCGGTCGCGGCCGCCGCGGTCGGCGGACTGGCCATGGCGCGCAAGATGCGCCGCCGTATCGGGGCCGAAGCGCCGCTCCGCCTCAGCGTCCCTGCCCGGAAGTTCCTGCTCGGCTTCTGGCCCGCGGTGCTCGCCGGCGCACTCCTCACCCTGGCGCTGATCGATCCGTACACGCCGGGCATCGACCCTCGCGTCACCACGCGCCTGCTGCCCGGGCTGTGGCTGCTGCTGTACGGCGTGGGCGTGACGACCGCGGGTGCCTACTCCATTCGCGCGATCCCGCTCATGGGGCTGTGCTTCATCGGACTCGGCGTCGCTGCCCTGTTCGTTCCCTCTGTCGACGGCAATCTCATGATGGCGCTCGGCTTCGGTGGGCTGCAGGTCGGCTTCGGCCTGCGCATCGCGAGGCGGCACGGTGGGTAAGCGCCACAGCAGTGCCGCGCGCACTACCACCGGCGCGACGGAGCGGGCCACTCCGGACACCGCTCGCCCCGCGCTCGAGGTGGTCGAGGGAGATGCCGCGTTGCCCATGTCGCTCGACCGACTCATCCACGAGCGCGTGCGGCTCGCCATCGTGAGTGCGCTCGCCGTCCATCCGTCACTCACTTTCAACGAACTCAAGACCTTGCTCGATACCTCCGACGGCAACGTCTCCGTACACGCCCGCAAGCTCGAAGAGGCGGGCTACCTCGCCTGCACCAAGGGGTTCGACGGACGCATTCCGCGTACCGAGTACCGCCTCACCGAGGCGGGGCGCGCTGCGCTCGAGCGCTACCTCTCGCACATGGAAGCCCTGATCAAGCGCGTGGGGGGCGCATGAGCGGACCGGCGAATGAGCCGCCGCCTCGCGTACCGGGGCACGTGGCCATCATCATGGACGGCAACGGCCGATGGGCCACACGCCGCGGCAGCCCGCGCTGGATGGGCCACGTGCGCGGGGCCCACACCGTGCGCGACGTGGTCGAACATTGCGCCCGCGCGGGCGTGCGGGACCTCACGCTCTATGCCTTCTCCAGCGACAACTGGAAGCGACCGCGCGAGGAGGTGGGCTTTCTCTTCGACCTCTTCGCCTCGCACATCGAGCGCCAGCTCGCGTCGCTGGTGGCCAACGGGATCCGCTTCACGGTGATCGGACGGCGTGACCGCCTGCCGCCGGCACTCGTGGCGGCCATTGCGATGGCCGAGCAACGCACCGCCGAGGGCCGGCACCTGCACGTGCGGGTCGCGATCGACTACTCGAGCCGGGCTGCGATTGCCCACGCCTTCAGCGAGGGCGGCGCGGAAACCGGCAAGGAAACCGACACCGCGCTATTGCCGAACGTGGACCTGCTGCTGCGCACTGGCGGTGAGCGCCGGCTGTCGGACTTCCTGCTCTGGGAGTGCGCGTACGCCGAACTCGCCTTTCTCGATGTGCACTTCCCCGATCTCGCCAGCTCGGATCTCGATACGGTCTTTGCCGACTATGCGGCGCGCGACCGGCGCTTCGGCGGGCTCAACGTCACGCCGGCCCCCGCCTGACACGACACGGGGCCGGCGCAAAAGCAGCACGCTGCTACTTCGCCGCCTTGATCAGGCGCTCCTGCACGGCACGCAGCGGCAGGGTCGGCCCGCCGCTGATGTTCCACGCGTTGAAGACCACCACCATGTCCTGGTCGGGAAACGCCATGGGGAACTGTCCACCGAAGCCCGAGCCGGCCCAGATCACGGCGTCGGGCCGAACCGGATTGCTGTACAGCCACCACTTGTACCCGTACCGCGGAGCGCCAGCGCGGGTGCTGGTGGCCACCTGCGGGGTCACCGATTCGCGTACCCAGCGTTCCGACACGATCGGTGCGCCCTTCCAGCGGCCACCCTGCAGCCAGAGCTGCCAGATTCGCGCCAGGTCGCGCGCATCGAGATACAATCCGCCCTCGGTGTCGACGGTCCCCGACGGCGTGCGCTTCCAGTGCCAGTCGCTGATGCCGAGGGGGGCAAAGAGATGGCGCGCTCCATACTCTTCGATGTCGACGCCGGTGGCACGGAAGAAGATGTGGGCGAGCAGCGCGCTCTCTCCGCTGCTGTAGTTGAACTGGGTCCCCGGCTCGCGCATCATCGGCCGGTCGATCGTGAACTTGACCCAGTCCGGGCTGGACTCGAGTGCCCCCGCCGTGTTGCGCGGGTCGCTGTACGGGATGCTCTCGTTCCAGTCGAACCCGCCCGTCATCGTGAGCAGATGGCGAATGGTGATGCGCCGCTTGCGATCATCGAGATTCGCCACGGCCGTGGTGTCCCAGTACTTGAGGATCGGCGTCTCGAGATCGGGGAAGTCACCACGCGTGACCGCCACCCCGATGATCGCCGATGCCACCGTCTTGGAGACCGACTGCAGCGTGTGCAGCGTGCCGCGACGATAGGTCGGGTGCCACCAGGGGTTGAAGTAGTTGAAGGGACCGGTGGGGTCGTGTGAATTGTTGAGCGTCGAGCTGGCGCGCGACGAGTCGCCGTAGATCCGGTCGTAGTCGCGCGGATACGTCTTGTCCATCACGATCTGGCCGCGACGGATCACGAGCATGCGGTCGATGTTGCCGTACTTCCCGGCGGTGATCTCGGCGTCAAGGCTGTCGAGGACGGCGGGGTTGAGGCCGACCTTCGACGGCGTCGAGGTCGGCCACGGGGATCGTGCCGTCTGCGCCCCGAGCGACGAGGCAAGCAGCAGCGCGAGTGCCGTCGCGATGATGGAGGATTGGCGTGTCATGACGTCACGGCCGCCGCGCCGGCTTCGTCATCGGCGGCGGTACCACCGGCTTCGCACCTCTGGCCTGCACCGCCTTCAGCACCTCCTGTACGGCGCGCTCGAGCTGCGGGTCGCGCCCTGCGGCCACCGACTGCTCGTCCATCAGCACTTCGATATCGGGGGGCACACCTTCGTTCTCGGCGATCCACGTGTTGTTGATGGGGTCGAACACGCGATACACCGGTGCGGTGACCGACAGCCCGTTCACCATGGGGTAATGCGAGGCCGAGGACACGAGCCCACCCCACGTGCGCGTGCCGATGATCACCCCGGCCTTCTGCTGCCGGAACGCCCACGGGAAATAGTCGCCACCCGAGCCGGCGCGTTCGTTGATGAGCAACGCCTTGGGGCCAAGCACCCCTTGCGGCAACAGCCATGGCGCACCGCCCGGTGCACTGTTGCTGATACCGGCGCGCAGGGTGCGCGTGAGATGATCGACCATGTAGTCATCGAGCGAACCACCGCCATTGTAGCGTTCGTCGATAATCGCGCCCTGCCGATCCTGCTGCGCGAACACGTAGCGGTCGAAGCTGGTGGTGCCCGGCGCACTGGTGTTGGGTATCCAGGCGTAGGCCAGACGGCCGCCGCTCAGCGAATCCACCTTGCGCCGGTTGTCCTCCACCCACGCCCGCGTACGCAGGGCATTCTCGTCGTTGGCCGGCGTGACGGTGATGGTCCAGGCACTGTCCATCGATGGCCGCGTGTTGATGTGCAGCACGGTCTGCCGACCAGCGGTGCCGTCGAGGAGGCGGTAGGGATCTTCGTTCGGCGACAACGGCTGTCCGTTCACGCCCACCAGATAATTCCCGGCCCGCACCCGCAGCCCCGGGCGATCGAGCGGGGCGCCGAGCCCGGGGTTCCAGCTCTCGGTGGTGAGGATGCGCTGAATGCGCCAGCCGCCGTTGGCCAACACGAGGTCGGCGCCGAGCGTGCCCACGTGTGAGGTGTCGACGGCAGGCAGATCGCCGGCGCGCACGTAGCTGTGCCCCACCGAGAGTTCGCCGTTGACCAGGTCCACGATGTACGCGAGGTCGGCGCTGTGCCGCACCCACTGCACCAGCGGGCGATAGCGATTCCGCACGGCATTCCAGTCGTTGCCGTGCATGTCGGGATCGTAGAAGAAGTCCTTCTCGAAGTGCCACACTTCGTCGAACACCTGCTGCCACTCGGCCTGGCGATCGAGCTGCATGCGCAGCGCCACGGTGACCGCGCCACGTCCCGGCTGCGGCGGCGCCTCGGTGCCGGTCACGGTCCACTGCTGGCCGGTCTGCAGCAGGAGCTTCTTGCCGTCGTCGGACACCGCCACCCGCGTCACGCCGCGTGTGAACAGCTCGACCTTGCCATCGGCGAGCGTGAACTTGTGGAGCGTGAACCCGGGCTGGTTCTCGACGCGTTCGGTAACGAACACCGTGCCCCTCGGACCCACCTGCACATCGCTGTACCGGCGCACCGGCAGCGGCGAGGCAAGAATCCGCCGGTCGATCCCGGGGAGGTCGATACGCACCTGCACCGCACCGGTATCGGGCTTGGCGGGTGGCGGCGCCGCCTCGTCGTCGCTCTTGAGCGGGAACGGCGTCGGGTCGCCCTCGCGCAGCACCATCACGTACAGTCCGTACTGCGGATCGGCGAGGCCGGCGCTGGTGTTGGCCCACCCACTGGCGAGCCCCACGTTCGTGCTGGCCAGGAAGTACAGATGCCGGCCGTCCTTGTCGAAGGCGGGCTGGATGGCGTCGGCCATTCCATCGGTGAGCGTGGATACGGTGCCGGTTTCCGTCGACCACACCGTGATGCGGCGCAGGTTGTTCGGATACGACTTGGCATAGGCCAGCCACTTCGAGTCGGGTGACCAGACGGGGCTCATGCTCCCCCGATCGTTCCCCGCGCCAGCCACGTCGGCGGTGATGATCTTTCCGCTGGCAATCTCCACCACCCGCAGACGGGCGACGTGGTCCACGAACGCGATCCGCTTGCTGTCGGGCGACCACACCGGCTCCCACGCCATCTTCGATTCGCCAAGCGCAATGGCCCGTGGCATACCCATCCCGTCCTGGCCGGCGACCATGAGCTTGTAGCCGCTGCCGCCGTCGCTGAACCAGGCGACCTGCTTGCCGTCGGGTGACCACGCCGGCACGCGGTCGGCCGCGCCGGAGCTGCGCGTGAGGTTGCGCGTATCGCCCTGCTCGACGGGTACGGTGAAGATCTCGCCGCGCGCTTCCAGCAGGATGCGCTTGCCGGTGGGCGACAGCGACGCTGCCGATACGCTGCGCGTGACGTCCTCCCAGCGCGTCTCGGCCCACGGAAAGTCTCCCTGCACCGTGATGTCCACCCGCTGATGCTTGCCGCTCGCGGGATCGAGCGTGTGGATGTAGCCGTCCTGCTCGAACACCACCTGACCGGCACCGGCGCCGAGCGACTTGACCTCGGCGTCGGTGAAGCGGGTGACCTGCGCGAGGGCCTTGGTGGCGACATCGTACTTCCAGACGTTGCTTGCCCAGTCGCGATCGGAGACGAAGAAGATCGTGTTGCCCACGAAGGTGGGCTGCAGGTCGGTGGCGCGCTGGTCGTTGGGGATCAGCACTTCGCTCCGGCTCTGCAGGTCGAGAATGCGCAGGGGGATGTTCTGCCCACCGCGATACGAGCGCCACTCGGGGTCCCAACGCGTCATGCGGTCCACGGCCACGCGCTTACCGTCGGGCGACCAGCTGCCGTCGAAGCCCCAGCCCACGGTGATGGGCGTGGAGACGCCGCCGGTGCGTGGTACCGACCAGAGCCGGTGATGCGACGACGGCGCCGTGCCGTAGGTCGTGGCGTACAGCACGCGGGCGCCGTCGGGGCTCCAGCCGCGCGCCAGGGCGGCGGCCGGATACCAGGTGAGGCGCGTGGGTTCGCCGCCGGCCGCGCTGACCACATACACGGCGGGCGTGCCGCTGCGATTGGAAGTGAACGCAATCCACTTGCCGTCGGGAGAGAGCTTGGGATCGCTCTCCACCGCGGGTGTGCTGGTGATGCGCCGCGCGACACCGCCGCCCTTGCCGACGATCCACACGTCGGCGCCGTAGGTGAAGGCGATGTCGGTGGCCGACACCGTCGGCTGACGCAGCAGACGGGTACCTTGGGCCGGCAGCGTCGTGCCGGTGGCCAGCAGGAGAAGCGGGATTCGCAGGAGTCGCATCGGGAGGCCGAAGGAGATGGGGAGTGCCGAACTCCCTAACCTCCGCCCGGTGGCGGCGCCCGGCAAGAGCTGCGCCCGCCTGCAACGACGGCCCAGATAGGTCGCGTGCACATGGCAGCGTTGGGATACCGCCGACGCTGTGCCTCGGCGCTCGTGGGGTGGCTACATTTTCCGGGTGACTCCCCCCGATCTCCCCAGGCTCCTCGATCACGTCGGTGCTGACGCGGCACCTCGCGAGATGTCGGCAGACGACTTCGCCCGACAGCTCCGTGACGTGACGGCGTTTCTCGCCCGCGTGGTCGACGATCGCTCGCTGCTGGTACCGGTACCGGCCGAGGACCGTCACGCGTTTCTCGACGCGGTGGCGCAGGTGTTTCATCCCGACGCACGGGCCCGCCGGGCGATGGTCAAGGCCACCGTGCGCGAGCGCAAGGCGGCCGCGGCGGCGCGCGACGATGAGGTGCTCGGACAGACCGGTATTCGTGAGCTGCGACGGCGACCGGTGTTCACGACGCCCAACGTGTATCCGCCGGAGGCGACCCCGGACGGCACGCTGTTGGCCGCCGATACCTCCACCGCCGATACGGCCATCGCCGAGCCATCGTCGCGTGCGCTCGGCGAGGCGGTGGTGCCGCAGCATTGCTACATCTGCAAGCAGAAGTTCACGACCGTACATCACTTCTACGACCAGATGTGCCTGCCGTGCGCGGACTTCAACTACGCCAAGCGCACCGAGCTGGCCGATCTGCGCGGTCGCACGGCGCTGCTCACCGGCGGGCGGGTGAAGATCGGCTATCAGGCCGGGCTCAAGCTGCTGCGCGCAGGCGCCCGCCTGCTGGTGACCACGCGCTTTCCGCGCGACTCGGCGCTGCGCTACGCGGCGGAACCGGATTTCGAGGCATGGCGCGACCGCCTCGAGGTGTTCGGTCTCGACCTGCGGCACACGCCGAGTGTGGAAGCGTTCTGCCAGGTGCTGTTGAAGCAGGAGGCGCGCCTCGACTTCATCATCAACAACGCCTGCCAGACGGTGCGTCGGCCACCGGCGTTCTATGCGCACATGATGGAGGGAGAACGGGCGCCGCTGTCGGCGTTGCCCTCGGCGGCCCGCGCGGTGCTGGGGGCGTACGAAGGGCTGCGCGGCGCGCACCTGCTGCCCCAGGCGACGGACACCGGGGGCACCATGACCGAGGCGCCGGCGCTGCCAGCGGCGGCGGTGGCCGATGCGATCGGCCTCTCGCAGGCCGCCGCGCTGTCACAGGTGGCGCTGTTGCCGGAGGACCAGATCGCGTCGTCGGCGCTGTTCCCCGAGGGGCGCCTCGACCAGGACCTGCAGCAGGTGGATCTGCGCGATCGCAATTCGTGGCGGCTGCTGCTGGCCGAGGTGCCCAGTGTGGAGCTGCTGGAGGTGCAGCTGGTGAACGCCATCGCGCCGTTCCTCATCAACGCGCGGCTCAAGCCGCTCATGCTGCGCACCGACAACCGCGACAAGCACATCGTGAACGTATCGGCCATGGAAGGGCAGTTCTACCGGCACAACAAGACCACGCGGCATCCGCACACCAACATGGCCAAGGCGGCGCTCAACATGATGACGCGCACGTCGGCAGCCGACTACCAGCAGGACGGCATCCACATGAACAGCGTGGACACCGGGTGGGTGACGGACGAGGACGTGGCCGAGCTGGCCGCCCGCAAGGTCGCCAATCACCGGTTCCACCCGCCGCTCGATATCGTCGATGGTGCCGCCCGCATCGTCGATCCGATCATCGATGGCGCCAACACCGGCGTGCACGTATGGGGGCAGTTCCTCAAGGACTATCGGCCCACCGACTGGTAGCGCTGGCGGCGGGCCTCCCGCCGGCCCACTGGGGGCGCGAAGTTTCGGCAGCGGGGCGTCACGGGCGTCCCCCGATTTCCTCTCAGACAGGGCGACACGATGTACGGAACGATTCTCGGTGTGCACAACCTGCTGGCGTGGGCAGTCCTGGCCGCCGGCATCTTCGTGGTGATCCGCGCGGTACGTGGTCAGTCCAGCTGGTCGGACGCCGATACCTCGTGGGTGCGGCGGTTGACGCTGTTCGTGCACCTGCAACTCGTGGCTGGTCTCGCGCTCTGGTTCGTGAGCCCGGCGGTGCAGCAGGCGCGCCAGAGCATGGGCGACACCATGAAGGACCCGGCGCTGCGGCGGGTGGTGGTGGAGCACCCCACACTCATGGTGCTGGCCGTGCTCGCCGCCACTGTATCGGGGGTGGTGGTTCGCAAGGCGCAGGGGCCGGCGGCGCAGGCGCGCAAGGCGCTGGTGGGCACGCTGGTGACGCTGGCGCTCGTGGCTGCCGTGATTCCGTGGGCGCAGCTGGTGGCGCGCTGGACGGCGTGAGGAGTTGACCTGACGCACATCCGCCGCGCCACGGACGCCGATTGGCCGGCGCTCTGGCCCATCATCCGCCTGATTCTCGCGGCCGGCGACAGCTCTAGACGCTCGACCCCGACACCCCCGAGCACGACGCGCGCGCGTACTGGATGGGGCCCGGCATCGCGGCGTACGTGGCTGAAGTCGATGGGGAGGTGGTGGCCACATACGCCCTGCGCGCCAACCAGCGTGGTCTGGGTGCCCACGTCGCCAACGCCGGCTTCATGGTGCGCCCTGATCACGCCGGGCGCGGGTTGGGAATGCTGCTCGGCAGGCACGCGCTCGACGAGGCGCGCGCCGCCGGCGATCGCGTCATGCAGTTCGATGCCGTGGTGAGTACCAACCGGCGCGCCATCGCGCTCCGGCGCCGGCTCGGCTTCGACATCATCGGGTCGGTGCCATGGGGGTTCCGGCATCCGACGCGCGGCTTCGTGGACCTGCACATCATGCATCGGGTGCTGTAGCCGCACTCGGCGCCGCCGGCAAGGCGTCAGGTCTGCCACGGCCGTTCATCGCGGGAAGGTGGCAGGTCACCGCTTCGGATGGGCCGCGAAGAAACGCCAGATCACGTCCGTCGCATTCATCGACGAACTCGGCGGGTCACCAGTCGCCGACCCTGGCTTGCCGCCGGGCCAGGCGTGGCCGTTGTCGGCGACGGCGTAGTGCTCCACCGCCTGCCCGCCGGGACAGGTGTACACCGTTCGCGTGACGGCACCTCGCGTGCTGCGCTGCGGCGGCACGGTGCACCACGCCGCACTGGCCCAGAACGTGGCCTGCTCGAGCGATGGCCGGGCCGGCTTCCCTTCCCAGGCGCGTGCCGCGCGTCCGCCCGGCGGGCCGCCGTTGAACGGAACCGACGCGTCGAGCATGCCATTGATGATGATCGCCGACACGGGGTTCGCCGGGCGCGCCTCGTCACCGAACAGCGCGCCCACTACCGGCGCGATCGCCGCCAGGCGGTGCGACAGCTCGATGCCGAGCCGGTGCGACATCATCGCGCCGTTGGATATGCCGGTGGCGTAGATGCGGGCAGGGTCGATCGGGTGGCGCGCGCTCAGCGTGTCGATGAGCGCATTGATGAACCCCACGTCGTCGACGCGGTCTTCCATGGCCGGTCCGCAGCAGTGTCCGGCGTTCCACGTGAGCAACGGGCCGCGGCGTGACGTCCCGTCGGGATAGACGACGATGAACCGCTCGGCCATCGCCCTGACGGTGAACCCGGTCATCTTCTCGGCGTTGTGGCCATCGCCACCGCCGCCGTGCAGCACGATCACCAGCGGTACCCGCGCGCCGCGGGTGAGGCCGGGCGGCACGCGGACGAGATAGCGGCGGGGGCGGCCAGCATGCGTGAACTCCTGCGTGGCTTCACCCGCCGCCTCCCGCCGACGGCGCTCCTGCGCCTCTGCCGATGGCCACGGCGCCACCAGCAGCAGAAGCAACAGGGTGCGCCAGGCACGCACGGCGACGGCACGGATGTACAGCGCACGCGACATGCGGGAACTCGAGCCGTCACGCAAACTGCTTGGCCAACTCGCGGATCTCCTTCCATTCCACCGGCCCCATGGCATCCACCTTGGCGTCGAGTGCCGGCAGCGCCAGCACCACGGCCTTCTTTTCGTTCGTGCCGTTGGGGAGCTTCGGCTTGGCCTGCTTGAGGTAGGCCGCCAGCGCGCGGGCAGCCTGCTCACGCTCCAGGGGGGTCCAGTGCAGGGAACGCTGACGTGCGAACTTCACCTGCTCTCCGGTGATGTCCGTCCGGCCGCGCGCCCGCGCGATCTCCTTGAGCATGATGGCCTCGAGTTCCTGCCGGCCCTGCGCGCCGATGACGACGTCGACGTAAGGCTTCGACGGCAGCCACCGGATGGGATCGAACGCCAGCTCATACAGCATGATCTGCTTGTCGGCCGTGCTGTAGTACCACTTCTGCACGAAATGCACTTCACACAGGAGGTTCTCGAGCGGAATCGCGTTGGCCCCACGTTCGGGAAACGGCGTATGGCCGTGACTCCTGAAGAACTGTTCGGTGTTGAAGACCTTCACGCCGTCCATGAGGAAGGCGTAGATGTAGTTGTCCTTCTCGAGGTGGTCGATGGCGCCGGTGGCATCGCGCACGACCCGGACCTTCTGGGAATGCGCCTTCGCCGCCTGCATGTCCTGCGGCGTCCACTCGCCGAGCGGCTTGAGCGCCAGAAAGCGACCATCGGACAGGCTCTTGGCCTGGAATACCAGCACGTAGTCGTTCAGGATCGGAAAGTGCGTGACGCCGGCGAACTCGGCGCCGACCGAGATCACCGTCTGCAGGCAGTTGTCGGCGTTCTTGCTCCCGAGTCGCAGGAACATCGAGTTCCGGTACACGGGGTTGTTGAACGGATGCCAGGCCTTATTGAAACCGTTCCAGGCGTAGATCGGCGAGTCGTCCGAGCGGGCGCGGGCGCGGAACCCCTTGTGCTGAATCAGGTCGTCATAGCTCCGCCCGTCGGCGCGAAAGGCGATGGGCGTCGGTCCCCGCTTGGCCCCCTCGAGGATCTTGAGGTTCATCGCCTGGGCATCGCTGGCCACGAGTGGGGCCGGCGCCAGCGCCTTGGATCCGGGCGAGCGTACCGTCATGGCCGGCGCATCGAGCGCCACCCGCTTGAAGCCGATCAGCAGCAGCTGGCGCAGCACGTTCTCCCTGAAGGCATCGTCGCGCGCGGCGAAGTCGGCCCGTACCGTGAACGGCGCCTTCGCGCCCTCGAACACGGCAAAGAACATCTCGGCCGCCTTCTGCTGCTGCAGCACCGAGATGCGCTCGAACTTCTGGACCTCGGTCCAGAAGTAGTTGAACCAGAAACCGAACGTGTCGGACGCCGGATTGCCGGCAAACGGTTCTGCCACGTCCTTCACGAGCGGCCATCGGTTCTCGCGATCCTTGGGCGCCACGCGGTTGATCGTCGGGGCCTGATACGGTTGGATCTTGCCGATCATGGACGGCTCACGGGCTGGGGGAACGCAGTGGCACAGGGAGGGCAAGTGTCGCTCCCGCATGGGCGGGTCGGCAAGGTCAGCTGTTCGCGTTCTCTCCCGTGCTGCGTGCGGGGTGCTCGCCCAGCAGATCCCAGCGATTGCCTTCACAATCGAGGAACACAACGACGCGCCCGTACGGCTCATCGCGTGGCGCCGACAGAAACGTGACCCCGGCCGCCTGCATCCGGGCATGGCAGGCCGCGAAGTCCTGCACCCGCAGAAACCCACCGACCCGGCCCCCCCATTGGGCACCAACCATCTGTTCCTGCACGGGTCCATCGGCACGGGCCAGCAGCAGTCCCGTCTGCGCGCCCGGCGGACGAACGACCACCCACCGCTTCGGCCGTCCATCGGTGGTGACGGCGGGTGCATTCTCCACGAGGTCGAACTCCAGTACCTCCACGAAGAAGGTGATCGCGCGGTCGTAGTCGCGAACGAGCAGCGTCATCAGGTCGAGTTGCACGGTGCCTCCCGGGAGAAACGGAACGCCACACCTGGCGCGGGTGCCCGGCGAATCATAGGCCGGCGGTGGGCGCCGCTGTAGCTTGCAGCATGTCCACCCTCGCCGACGTCGCCACCCGGGCGGCCACCATCGCGCGCATCGCCCGGCTGGCCCCCGATACGGTGCCGGCGTGGGGGCGCATGTCCGCGCCCCAGATGCTCGCCCACTGTGCCGATGCACTCCGCATGGCCTACGGCGACCTGCCGTGTGCACCCAAGCGGGTGCCGTTCGCACAGCTCGGCGTCGTGAAGTGGCTCATGCTCAACATCATTCCCTTTCCCAAGGGGGCGCCCACCGCGCGCGAACTCGTCGCCCGTCCGCCGGTGGCCTGGGGAGACGAGCGCGAAGCGGTGGTCGGCCTCGTGGAGCGCTTCGCGCACGAGTCGGCACGGACGTCGTGGCCGCCGCATCCGCTCTTCGGACCGCTCACCGGCGCCGAATGGGGGAAGCTGGCGTGGAGGCATCTCGACCATCACCTGTGGAAATTCGGGGTCTAGTCACATGCGCCTGCTCGTATCGCTGCTGATCAACGCCGCCGCCCTCTGGGTGGCCGCGCGTGTCGTCTCCGGCATCACGCTCCCTGACACCCTCACCCGCCTGCTGCTGGTGGCCTTCGTGTTCGGCGTGGTCAACGTCACCATCAAGCCGCTCTTCAAGCTGCTGGCCTTTCCGGTGCAGATCCTCACCCTTGGTCTCTTCACCTTCGTGATCAACGCCGGCATGCTGCTGCTCACGGCGTGGCTGGCGTCCGGGTGGGGGTTCGCCGTGGACGGCTTCGGCAGCGCCTTCGTGGGCGCGCTCGTGATCAGCGTGGTCAGTGCCCTGCTCGGCGTGCTCAAGCCCGACGACGACGCCACGAGCTGAGACCAGTTGAGCCGTGGACCACACGTGCCGTCGGAGCGTGCAGACGACGGCTCGGAACGAAACGGGGGGCCGATCGCATCGATCGGCCCCCCGTGGTGCATCGGATGATACGCAGCGACTCAGTCGCCGAACACGGCGGCGTCTTCGGCGGGCTGCTCGCTGCCGTAGCTCGCCGAGGCCGGCGGCGCGTCGGCACCGAGGCGGGTGGCGATGGCCATGCCACCAAATCCGAAGAAGCACAGGGCGATCGTGACAATGGCCCGGTTGATCACTTTCATGGCGTGCGCCTCGTGGGCGTCATCGCAGAGGTCGTTCCACATGGGGAGATATTGGTGGCTCGTGGTGATGAATGAAGTCGCACAGCACCATGAGTATCGACCGCTGTCACGAGAAACGGCAGTCCCGCCGGTGGCACACGGCGTGGCAAAAGCGGGACGTCAACCGTTCGGCCCCGTCAGCAGGGACGGGGTGCGTTCGGATGGGACGGACCGCTCCGGCACACGCCACAACCCCACCGCGCCCGCCAGCACCGTGAACGCCACCAGCGCGATACCCGTCTGCCGCTGATCATCCCGGCCGTAACTGGTGCACACGCGCACCGGGGCATCGAGATAGAGCAGGCCGGTGGTGGCGGTCATCCACGCCATGTTGCCCAGGGCGAATACGCGCACCATGGCTGGCGCGCGATGCCACGCCCAGGCACCCGCAGCACCGGCGAGCAGCAGGGAGCCGGCTTTCGCGGCGTCCACCAGCGCGTGCTCCACGGCCAGATCGAGCGCGCGGGGAATCATCCAGGTGGTCACGATGCCACTCGCCAGCACCAGTCCGGCAACGGCGGCCAGCAGGTCGGTGGCCACCGCGCCGCCGAGCCGTGGTCGCACGAGCAGCACGCCGGCCACCAGCAGCATGGGAAGCTGCACGAACATGTGGCTGGTCATGCGCGCCTCGAGCGGCGAGCGGGCCAGCATCGCGATGCCGACCAGCACGGTCGCCGCCAGCGCTCCGGGCGTGATGCGTCGGCGCGTCATCATCGTCCCCCCGATGGCACCGCCGGTACAGAAGACGCCGCACGCTGCAGGGCGAGCGCCAGCGCCGTGTCAGGTTCGTCGATCGGCACGATGGCCACCAGCCGCCCCTCGGCGCTGACCACGTGCAACGCGGTGTTGTGCACGAACTCCGCGCCCTCGCGCACCACGCGCACGCCGAACGTGTCGAGCAGCGGCCGCAACTGCCCGGTGTCGGCCGGCGTGAGTACTGTCCACACGGCCGGGTCGGGGTGCTGCGCGAGCGCGAAGTAGCGCAGCGCGCGCGGCGTATCCCACACCGGGTCGAACGAGATGGTCACCAGCTGAATACGCCCCGTGAGGCCTGCGTCGCGGATGCGCCGCTGCAACTGCTGGTACACGCCGTTCTGGGCTGCACAGAGGGTCTGGCAGCGCGTGGCGATGAAGTCGACGATGAGCGCCGCCCCCGGCGAGCCTAGTGGCCGCACCATGCTGTCGGCATCGAGCAACGTCACCGCGGGCACGACCCGCGGATGCTCGGCCACGTCGCGGGCCCGGGCACCGTCGGTGGTGAACACGGTCAGGCCGCGGGTCGCGAGCAGCGGCAGGGCGAGCCCCGCGATGATCGCGCCCACGGCCGCGAGCCGGTGCCATCGCGGCGTCGCCTCGCGCGTCACGGACGCACTCCTGCACCGGGCACGAGTCCGTCGCGACTACGGGAGGGTGTCGAGCGCGGCGCCGCCACTCCACGGCGCGTTCATGCCGGCCGTGCGGGCACGCTCGGCGGCAACGGTCTCCACGGTGACCGCCGAGGCGCTGTTGCCGAACGCCGTGCGGACATACGTGGCCACGGCGGCGATCTCCTCGTCGGGCAACGATTTCCAGGCCGGCATGAGGCCGTTGTACGTCACACCCAGTACGTCGATGGGGCCCTGAATGCCATGTAGCAGGATCTGCACCAGCCGCGTCTCGCTGGCGGTGACCCACGGCGAATTGGCGAGCGGGGGAAACACCCCGGCCACGCCGGCGCCGCTGGCCTGGTGGCAGCCCGCGCACTTGCCCGCATAGACCTGCGCCCCACTCACCGCCCCGGCCTCGGGGGCGGCGAAACCGGCGGCCGTGCGCCCATCGCCGAGGGTGGCATCCATCTCCGGGGCACTGGTGGCGAGGTACCATGTGCCCCACGCAAGGGCGAGCACCACGGCGGCCGACACTACGCGTGGCAGGGGCCGTACCCGTTCGTCCGGGTCCTCGAACTCACGCTGGCGCGGTGGCAGGGCGTTCCGGTCGTCACTCATGGCGCACCCGTGGTGCTCGCGGCGGTCGGCCTGGCTCCGGCCAGCGGATCGGGGCGCGCGGGATAGGTGTGGTCGAGCGACAGCAGATACTCCACGAGTCGCACCGCATCGGGGGTGGCGACGATGCGGACCCCCGGCGGGACCACCCCGGGCGGGAGGGCGACCACGACTTCGCCCGGCTGCGCCGGTCCCGTGCGCCGCTCGAAGAGATACGGGTACGCGGGCATGATGGAGCCGGGCAGATACGCGCGCGGCTGGTACAGATGGCCGAGGTGCCAATCGCGACTTGGCTGGCGCACAGCGATGTTGAACAGGTCGGGGCCGGTGCGCATCGTTCCCAGCAGATGCGGGGTGTCGTGACGATAGTCGTTGGGCACCGACGGCCGCCCCCAGCCCCGTTGCTGATCGGGGGCGATGCTGGGGTCGCGTGGCTGCTGCGAATGGCAGTAGATGCAGCCGTTGGCGATGTACACCTGGCGTCCGACCTGCTGCGCCTCGGTGTACGGCTTGGGGAACGGCGCGTTGGCGGTGGGGCGGGTGAGGAAGTAGGGCAGCGCCACGAGCGCCACGATGGACACCATCACGATCACCACGGCCCCCACCAGCAGCCGCACGATGTCCACGTTGCCGCTGCCGTGGCCACTGCCGCCCTCATCACCACCCACGGTGTAGCGACTCATGCGCCCGCCCTCGCGTTCGCCACCGTCACCGCTGGCGTCATCGACGGCGTGAGGCGCCGCAGCAGCGTGGGCCCGCGACGCGCTTCACCGCGGCGCGCCAGCATCAGCCCCACGTGCAGCGCGAACACCAGGTGCCCCACCGTCATGAGCGTACCGCCGATGGTGCGCACCAGCAGATACGGCTTGGTGATGGTGACGCTGTCCATGAACGGACGCGCCGCGTCGAGCATGGCGAGCCCCTGCAGCCAGCCGCCGATGGACAGCCCCACGAAGTAGATCGTGAAGCCGGACATGACGAGCCAGAAGTGAGCCCGAATGAGCCCGGCCGAGGGCCACTCCCAGTCGAGCACCCGTGGCAGGATGAAGTAGATGGCGCCGAACATCACCAACGAGAAGAAGCCGTACAGCCCGAGGTGGGCGTGGGCGACGGTGTAGTGCGTGAAGTGCGTGATGGTGTTGACGAAACGCAGCGACTCGATGGACCCCTGAATGGACGCCAGCGTGTACATCATGCCGCCCAGCACCACGAAGCGCAGCGTGGGGGAATGGCGCAGCGCGCCCAGGTGCTTCCAGCTCGTGCGATGCTGGTTGATGGCCACCGCGAGTACCGGAATGACCATCATCATGCTCTGCACGATGCTGAGCGACACGATCCACCCCGGCACCGGACCGCCGATGAGATGGTGGCCGCCCACCTGGCTGTAGAAGAAGGCCAGGCTCCAGAACCCCACCAGGGACAGGTTGTACGAGTGGATCGGCTTGCCGAGCACCTTGGGGATGAAGTAGTAGATGGCCGCCAGCCCGATTGGCGTGAACCACAGCCCCAGCACGTTGTGGCCGTACCACCAGTTCATGGCCGCCTGCTGCACGCCGTGGTGCAGTCCGGGCCAGTTGGCCACGGTGATGAGGATGGGGAGCCACACGAGGCCGGCCGCGATGTACCAGACCGACACGTACAGGTGGTCCACCGTGCGGCGGCGCAGCGTCCGCAGCAGCGCCACGCCCATGAGCGTGCCGCCGACCACCAGCGGGATGTCGCAGTACCAGGGAAACTCGAGCCACTCGAGGCCGGTGCTGTGGCCGGTGAGCACGGCCACCATGCCGGCGGTCACGCCAAGGCCCCAGAGGGTGGCCCCCGCCGCGGCCGTGCGGGTTCCCACCAGCGGGGTGCGCAGCAGGCGCGGCATGAGCCAGAGCGCCACGCCGAACGCGGCGAGGCTGCACCAGCCATAGGCCACCGCATTGAGGTGCGCCGGCCGGATGCGGCCGAAGGTGAGCCACGCCTCGCCCACCAGCCAATCGGGGTCGTGCAGCTTGATGGAGGCCATCAGCCCGAAGATCGAGGCGACCACGAGCCAGAGCGCGGCGAAGCCGATGGACAGCAGCACCGGCAGGCGCCCCGAGGCATCCTGGGCGGCGCGCTCGTCGGCCTCCTCCGGCGTGAGGATGGAGAACTCGCCGGTGTGCCCCGTGCGGTTCATCGCCTCCTGGAGGTCGTCCTGCTGGCGCGTGGACGATGCGGCCGGTTCCTCGGTGAGGCCGACCTCCCTGCTGCCGAAGATGACACGGCTGGCGGCCTCGCCGGGGCCGAACAGCCCACGCGACATCGACCAGACGAACAGAAACAAGGCCCCGCACGAGACGAGAAACGTCGCGGCGAGCAGGCCGGCCCACATGTGCATGCCACACCCAGGTAAAGAGATACGATCTGCCTTCTACCTGACGCCCGGGTGCGAGTTCCGGTTCCCGTGGTCCCCGACCTACAACCGCCCGGTGCCCACCGCGTGCGCGATATCGGTCTGGGAGATCACCCCGACCAGGCGATCCTGATCCACGACGAAGAGCCGGTGCACTTCCGTGTACAGCATCTGGCGAGCGGCCTCGCGCCCGTCGTCGTCCGGCGCGACCGTCAACGGGTTGGATGACATCAGGTCGCGCACGGGCGTGTGTTCGAACAGTTCGGTGCGGGCGCGGCGATCGGTCGTTTCCGCCTGCGCCTGCAGCACGTTGGTAGTGGCGACGCCCCCCACGAGGCGCCCGGTGTTCGATACCACCGGCAGCCCCGAGACATGTGCGTCGGCCATGGTCTGCACCGCGTCGGCGATGGTGGCGTCGGCCGCGATGGTCCGCACGTTCGTCTGCATCAACTCGGCAACACGCATGACAGCCTCCAGAAGTCGAGAAGAAAACCGAGGCCCGGAAACGGGCAGCGACCGACTCAGCCCCGACTGCGCACGAGCAGCACGTCGCGGTCCCCGTCACGCAGCACCCGATCGGCCACACTCCCGGGGCTCCACAGGTGCGACCCGCCGCGCGCCCGCGTCACCATTGCGATGAGCTGCGCGTTGGTGCGGGTCGCGACCCGCCGGATGCCCTGAGCGGGATCGTCGTCCGGGACCGTGTGCACCGACACCGCGATCGACGACGTGCGCAGCTGCTCGGCCATACGCTCGAGGTACTGCTCCGCCGACGCCCGCTGGTTGCGCAGCGCCACCCGATCGACAGCCGCCACATCGGCCCGATCCGGCAGGATGACCGGGGCGATGACGTTGAGCAGCACCAGTTCGGCCGGCAGCAGCTCTGCCACCATGCGCGCGAGTTCAAGAGCGTCGGTGTCCCGTTCACTGCCGTCGAACGGCAGGACGACCGGGTCACTGGCCACGGTGGTGACGGGTGCGTCGGGATCGGCCGCGCGCACGGCGAGCACGGCGGCGGGGCACTCACGCACCAATTCCGCCGCCACGCTACCGAGCAGCGCCCGACGCCAGCCGGTGTGGCCGTGGGTGGCCAGCACGACCAAGCCAACCCTTCGCTCTGCCACGCGCGCCGGGATCTGCGGCACCACCTCCCCCTCGAAGAGGGCGTGGCTCACCGACAGTCCGGCGGCGGTCAGGCGGGCGGCTGTCTGGTCGAGCTGCTCCGTCGTCGCGTGGCGCAGATCGGTGTCGAGCACGGAATCGCTCGGGGAGATGCCCTGCGAGTGCGTTGCCCGATATGCCACCGGCATGACCCGGATGAGATCGAGATGGGCGCCGCTGCGTCGCGCGATGGCCGCCGCGCGCTCGAGCGCGAGTTCACTGAACGGCGAGCCGTCGAGCGGGACGAGGATGGTGGACAGCATGGAACCCTCGATGGGAGGCAGGACGACAGACCAGCACGTCATCCCAGCCTACGATCACGGGAGCGCGCGAAGCAGCGCGAAATGCCCGACGAGCGTGGGGGGAACGCTGACGGCCCGATAGCGATCGCTCGCCATCGGGCCGTGAACTGCTCCGGCGTGTCAGATCAGGCGCGCGTCGCGGCCTGGCGCCGCCGTGCAGCGGCTACGAGGAGCACCACCGTTCCAGCGAGCAGCGCGCCCGTTGATGGTTCGGGCACCGTGGCGGACTGGCTGAAGGTGGCGGCGAAGCCCAACTGCAGGCCGCCGAGGTCCTGCCACTGGGCCGCACCGCCGGTCGCCAGCGCGTTGATGTCGCCGGAGAACCCGAAGAAGCCCTGACCACCGCTCACATCCGCGCCCGACAGGAGCACGCCCGCCGACGCATCGGGCAGGCTGAGGTTCGAGGCGACAAGGAACGCGATGTACGAGGTGCCGCTCGTCACCGCGAGCGGTGCCATGGCGAACGTGAATTTCTGCGACGGCGACCCCGGACCGTTGTACAGACCGCTGCTGAAAAGCAGCGGGCCGACCACCGCCGTGCCATCCCACTCGGCCAGATACGCCTGAAAGGTGATCTGGTCGGCGCTGGGGGTGTTGTTCCCGGTGCCGAGGCTGGCCTCGTTCGATAGCCAGAAGGAAAAGCCAGTCAGGAACGGACCGCTGGCTACGAACGACTGGCCGATGGTCGGTGAGGTCCCGGCACCGAAGCCGTACAGCGGGCCTCCGTCGGGGGCCTGGGTAAACGACTGCGCCGACAGCGGGGCCGCCGCAAGCGTGGTCGCGGCGCACGCGGCCACGAGGCGGCGGGAGATGCGGGAAAGGGACATCGAAGAAATCCTGGTGAAGAAGTGTCGCGTGGCGCCGTTACGGCGCCACGGTGAGCAGCAGTGTTTGCGTCCCGACGCCGCTATTGCGGTCGGTGACGGTCACGGTCACGGTGTACTGGCCAGGGGCCGAGTAGCTCTTGAGCCGCGCCAGCGGGTTCACGGGCACCGTGAGCGACGAGAACTGCGTGATGGCCGAGCCGTCACCCCAGTTGATGCGCACCGTGTACGGTGCATCGCGCGTACCCGCCGGATCGGTCCAGTGCACGCCGAGCGAGCCGGCCACGCCAGCCTTCCACGTTGCCGCCGGCACCAGCGTCACCGCCGGTGCTACATTGGCCACCGTCGCCGTGCTCGTCACGGTGTGCGTGGCCCCGAACTGGTCGGTCACCGTGAGCGTGACCGTGTACGTACCATCTTGCACGTACGTCTTGTTGACCGTGGCGCCAGTGGCGGTGGTGCCGTCGCCGAAGCTCCACGCGTACGTGAGCGTCGTGCCGGCATCCGGGTCGCTCGACGCCGCCGCGCTCATGGCGATGGCGCTCCCTTCGGTGCCGCTGAACGGCCCGTTGAGCACCGCCGTCGGAAAGCGGTTGCCGCGCTCGATCTGCGCCTCGATGGCATCCGGCAGCAGCGCCAGCAGGTCGTAGCCGCTCAGCGCTTCCACCGCGTCCACCGTCGTGCGGTACTGCTCCCAGCCACCCGAGCTGCCGGCATTGTTGGCCATGATCACCGCGATCACGTCGGCGGTGTTGCGGTCGGTCACGCCGGCCAGGCCGACGTTGCGCGGCAGGATCACCGCCACCTTCCACGCATGCGATGGAATGGTGATGCGGCCTTCGTTCTTCACCGTGCCTTGGCTGCCTGCGGTGCCGGTGATGATGTACACCTCACGGTTCTGGTTGCGCGCGAGATCGCCGAGGTAGTTCTCGAACAGCGCCCACGGGCCACTGTTCATCTCGGACGACTGCGGAAAGATGTTGGTGAACAGGAAGCTGTTCGCGTTGTCGAGGTTGCTCGCCGTGCGGTCAGCCGACCGCGTGAGGTGCCCGCGGGCGATATTGTACCCAGCCACAGCCGATGCGCCGGTGTAATCGGCGGTCGTATAGCGCTGGAAACTCAACGGCAGCAACGGATCGAAGGTGAAGCAGTCGCAGCGGTCTTCGGCGCCGAAGTGCGTCGCTTCGAGGTTGTAGCTCACCCAGTTGGGGATGCCCTTGGGCTCGTTCCACGACGCGGTGAACTCGGCGCGGCGCACGATGTAGTCGTCGGTCGGTGTGCCGTCGGCTGGCTCACCGAACTCCGCGTTGCCGAGATACGATGCCGTGCTGCTGGCCGCGGCGACCGTGATGGGGAGCGTGTAAGTGCCGGAGGCCGTGGGGGTCGTGGCGCGGAACACGGCCGACCCGGCGCTCACGCCGGTGATGACGCCGCTGCTGTCGATCGTGGCAAGGTCCGGCGTGTCCGACGACCACACGACGGTTTCACCGGTGGCGGTGCCGAGTGAGGTGCGCGGCGTGGCGAAGATCTGGCCCTGGAACCCCGCCGGGAGTGGCGGGTCGCCATCGGAGCCACCCGGCGGCGTGCGTCCGAAGAAGTCCAGGAAGCCCGGCTGCGGCGGCGCGATGCCGGTGCCGTTGCACCCGCCGAAGGTGGCGGCGGCCGGCGCGGCCCACGCGGTGCCGGCGGCGTTGCGCTGCAGCGAGAAGCCGTACGGCGAGCTCTGCTCGAACACGCCCATGTTCACCGACGTGCTGCCGGCGGCGGGGCCGTCGGTGGCCACGAACGTGCCTTCGTACGACAGGAATTCGATCACCGTGTTGCTGGCGTCGACGAGCGCCAGGCCGTCAGGTCCGTTCTGGATGCCGTTGCTGGGGTAGTCCAGCACGACCACCCCGCGGCTGCCGCACGTGGCCGGGATGAGCCCCGACAGGACGCGCGTGTCGTACATCGCGCCGCCGTCGCCGTTGTACAGCAGCACGCGCCAGCCGGTGAGGTCCGTACCGGCCGGCCCTTCGATCTCGATGCGCTCGTTGACGTCGGCGCCGGTGTTGTCGTAGTGCAGTTCACTGAAACGCACCGCGGGGACTCCCGCCGGCGCCGTCACCGTGATCACCACCGGCGCACTCGTGACCACGCCATTGGACGTGGTAACCGATGCCGTGATCGAGGCCTGCCCGACTGCTTCCGCAGTCACGGTGCCGTTCACGCTCACCGAGGCCACGGCGGGTACCGAGCTGCTCCAGGTGAAGTTCTGGCCGGAGACCACGTTGTTGCTCGCGTCGCGTGCTACGGCGGTGAGCGGCGTGGTGGCCCCCACGACCAGCGAGGCGGACGCCGGCGTGACCGTGACCGACGTGACGACCGCCGGCGGCGTGGCCGTGCACGTGGTAAGCGCGCTGGCCGTGTTGCGGGGCGCGGGAGTGCCGGTGGCGAAATCGGCGCCGTTGTTGCCGGTGTCGGTGCAGCCGCCGTTGCGGCGCAGGCCGGCCGTGGCGTTGCCCAGCGTGGCGACCGCACTGCTTCCTTCAAAGAAGTTGGCGTTGCCGTATCCCACGAGGTCGACGATCTGCGCGAGCTGCGCGGGCGTGCATGGTTGGCCGGTGCTGCCGTTGCAGGCGAGGCCCGTCGTCCCGTTCACCAGCACGACCTTGCCGGCGGTGCCGGACATGTTGGCCGTACCGGTGGCGTCGGGCGTCGGGAGGGGCAGGCCAACGCTCGTACCGCCCGCCAGCTGCACGAGGTAGTACTGCCCCGGAGCCAACGTACCCGTCAGCGCGACGACGGCGTTCGCGCTGAAATTGCCGCTGCCCGTGGCGCTGGCGTATTGCACCGAGAGACCGGTGAGCGTCGCCGGCGCATCGCCGCGGTTGAACAGTTCCACGAAGTCGTTGCGGTACGTGGCGCCGCTGTTGTTGCCGCCGCCATACACCTGACTGATGACCACACTCGGGCCGCTGACGGCGCCGCCGTTGAACCGCGCCCGGGGGCCGACATCGATATCCGGTGCCAGGGGGCGAATTCCGTCGGCGCAGGCGCCGAGGAGAAGAAGCGCGGCGAGCGAGGCGACGCGCGATCGATGTGCACGCATGGGACCGTTGGACTGGTGAACGCTGCAGAAGATGGACGAGCCGTAATCTGCGCGCCGGCTGCGATTCCGCACCTGTTTCAGTGCCGGTCCCCCGGTAAAGGATCGGCAACGATTCGCCGTCACGTGCCCGGCCGCACCCGGCGCATCACACGGTGGCCTCTTCCCGGCGGAGCGCGTGGGCGACAGGTTCCATATCCGGCCTCTCCCTGGACATGCCATGCTCAAGAAGCTGCTGCTCGGTGCCGCGCTGCTCGTGCTCGCGGTGCTGGGGTACGCCACCACGCAACCGGATACCTTTGCCGTTGAACGCCGGCTCACCATCACGGCACCGCCCGAGCGTGTCTTCGCGCAGATCAACGACTTTCACGCCTGGGAGGCGTGGTCACCGTGGGCCAAGCTCGACCCCGCCATGAAGGCCACCTATGGCGGCGCGCCCTCCGGCGTGGGCGCCGTGTACGACTGGAGCGGCAACAGCGACGTCGGCTCGGGACGCATGACCATCAAGTCATCGACGCCACCCAGCGAAGTGACCATTGCCCTCGACTTCCTCTCACCGATCGAGAGCCACAACGTGACCACGTTCATGCTCACGCCGGTTGACGGTGGCACCGACGTGCTGTGGACCATGAAGGGCAACGCCGACTACATGACGAAACTCATGACCACATTCGCCAGCATGGACAAGATGGTCGGTCCGGACTTCGAACGCGGCCTGCGGCAGCTCAGGGCCGTCGTGGAGCGCCCGCAGTAGCACCGGGGGCAGCACCCGTGTCCGGCGCGCGGCGCTGCAGTACGCCACGCAACAGGTCCGGCCGGTCCGTCGTGATGCCATCCACGCCCATCTCGATGAGGCGCTGCATGTCGGCCGGATCGTTCACCGTCCACGGATAGACCCGCAGTCCGAGCGTATGCGCCTCGGCGAGACGCTCAAGCGTCACGTTGCGGAAGTTCGGCGACCAGTTCCGCCCGCCCGCTGCGGCGATGGCGCGCGGCACCGAGCCGCCGTGATCATCCACATCGAGACCGCCCATCCACGCCGCGGCGCCCGGCCGGCCGATCTCGATCGTGTTCCACTCGGTGCTGTCTTTCCCCTCGAAGGTCAGGTAGCTCGTGGGCATCTCGGGGGCGAGGCGCTGCACCGCCATGGCGGCTCGCCAGTCAAAGGCGATGACCTGCGACCGGTCGGCCACGCCGCGTGACCGCAACTGGGCCACGGTGTGCCGTGCCACCACCTCCGGCGGTGCCGACACCTCGGGCTTCGTGGGATCGGTCTTGATCTCCACCACCAAGCGGGTCGGCGGCGCACACTCGGCACGGAACAGCGTGATCACCTCGTCCAGCGTGGGAATGCGCTCGCCGTCGGCGGGCTGCTGCTCCGGATGCTTCGCCGCATAGTCCGATCCCGGGCGCAGGCGTCCCACGTCGTAGGCGCGAAGCGCCGACGCCGTGCGCTCGCGCAGCAGGGGGCGCGGCTCGGTGATGCTGTAGGCGCCGCGCGCATCGCGCGTGAGGTCGGGGTGCAGCGCGTAGTCGTGATGCACCACCAGCACGCTGTCAGCGGTGAGGTGCACATCGAGTTCGATGCCCGCGACGCCCACGGCGCACGCGCGGCGAAAGGCGGCGAGTGTGTTTTCGGGCGCCAACCCGGCCGCCCCGCGGTGGCCGATGATCTCGAACGCCGGTGCCGCTTGGGCACCGGCGGCGACCGCCGGGGACGCGAGCAGCAGGGTGAGCGCGGTGGTGTGAACGAGGGGCCGTGGGCGAGCGAAATGGAGCATGGGGCGGCGTGACAGGGCGTGGAGAGTCGGTGGTGCAGGATACTCGCCCACGCTCCGCCGCAGCGCCATGCACACGCCCCCGTTGCCCAACCGCAGCCTGTTCGTGACGCGGCTGGGCAACGGCGCCGATCAGCGATGAGCGATCAGCCAGTGACCGGCCGCCCGGACTGCACCCAGCGCTGGGCCGCCGCGAATTCATCCGGCGTGATGGTGTGGCCGCCGGGCGTCCAGTGCACCGTCACGTCGGCGCCGCCCTGCCGCAGCAGCTCGGCCAGACGGTCCACCTGCGCGGCCGGCACCAGCGGATCGAGCCGGCCCGCGCCGATGAACACGCGTATCCCCGCCAGCTGCAACACGGCGTCGGGCTCGAACGGCAGCATGGGGCTCAGCAGCACAGCGCCCTGCAGCACGCCGGCGTTCCGCAGCAGCATCGAGGCCGCGATGTTGGCGCCGTTGCTGAAGCCCACGGCGATCACCTGACCCGTGGGCAGCGTGTGATGCGCCAGCGCCGCCGGCACCCACTGCGCGAGCCCCTGCGTGCGCACCGCCAGATCTTCGAGATCCAGCACCCCCTCGGCGTGGCGCCGGAAGAAGCGCGGCATGCCACGCTCCAGCACCTGACCGCGCGGACTCAGCAGCGCCGCGCCGGGCAGCAACTGCTGGCCCAGCGGCAGCAGGTCGTGTTCGTCGCCTCCGGTGCCATGCAGCAGCAGGAGCGTGGTGTCCACGCCCTGCGCCAGGTGCGCGACGTGCGTGAAATCGTTGATCAGCGTCGTCATGGCGCGCGCTCAGTCCAGTGGAACAAGGTTGGCCACGATCGCCTCGCGCTGCGGCTCCAGGAACGGGGCCAGCACGATCTTCTCGCCGAGGGTGGCCGGATCTTCGTCGACGGCAAAGCCGGGGCCGTCGGAGGCGATTTCGAAAAGAATGCCGTTCGGCTCGCGGAAGTAGAGGCTGCGGAACCAGTAGCGATCGACCTTGCCGCTGTTGCGGATACCGAGTGTGTTGAGTCGATCGGCCCAGGCGTCGTAGTCGTCGTCGGGAGTGCGCAGGGCCACGTGGTGCACACCGCCGGCGCCGCCAAGGGCCACGGGCGCGTCGGGCTGGACGGCGATGTGCAACTCGGCGGCCGTACCACCCGCCCCCATCTCGTACACGTGCACCGTGTGCTCGGCACCCTCGGGGTGCGCATAGTGACGGACCGGGCACATGCCCAGCCGCTGCAGGATGCCGTCGGTAGGGGTGAGCTGCGGTACGCTGAGGGTGATCGGCCCGAGTCCGCGAATCTGGTACGCGGCCGGCACCGGACTCTGCTCCCACGGATGCGCGTCGCCGGCCCCGCCATCGTCGATGAGCGTCAGCCGCTGCCCCTCCGGATCCTCGAGGTCCAGCACCAGGCGCCCGTCGCGCTCCACGATGCGGTCGTGACGTACACCCGCGTCGGTGAGGTGCTGGTCCCACCACCGCAGCGCATCATGGCCCGCCACGCGCAGCGCCGTACGGGTGATGGCCCGCGTCCCGCGCTGCTCCGGCATGACCGGCCAGTCGAAAAAGGTGAGGTCCGAGCCGGGCGATCCGACCTTGTCGGCATAGAACAGGTGGTAGGCGCTGACGTCGTCCTGATTGACGCTGCGCTTGACCAGCCGCATGCCCATGGTGCGGGTATAGAAGCGGTGATTATCGCGAATCCTGGCCGACACGGCGGTCAGGTGATGAATGCCGGAGAGTTGCACGCGCCACCTCGCAAGTAGACACCAAATATCTTAGCGCTGAACAATTAGACCGTCAATGGTGCGCTCCCGGGGAGCGGGCCGCTTAGCTGCCGGCGACGCCCCGGCACGGGGCAGGGGCGTCGCGACGATTCACCGGGTGATTCTCCGCACGGGGGCGTCAGTCGCCCGCGGCGGCCTCGGCGATCATGCGCTGCGCCGCGCCGCAGCTCGAGCGGATGACCAGCTGCGCCGGCAGCACTTCGTGGTGGGCCGGCACCGCCGTGCCCCCGCTGCGCATCGTCTCGATGAGCCGCATCGCCGCCCGCTCACCGAGGGCGAAGATGGGCATGCGCACGGTCGTCAGTGGGGGGGACAGGAAGCGGGTCACCGGTGTGTCGTCGAATCCGGTGACCGCGATGTCGTCGGGAACGCGCAAGTCGGCATCGCGCACGGCAGCGATGGCGCCAATGGCCATGGTGTCGTTGGCGGCGAAGATCGCGTCCGGGCGGTCGCCCCCCTGAAGCAGGGCACTCACGGCGTCGTAGGCCGTGTCCATACGGAACTCGCCCTGCAGTTCGCGCAGTTCGCAGTCGTCGTACCAGTTGGCCACCTCGCGCACCGCGTGCAGGCGCTCGCCGGCGTCCACCTGCCCGGTCGGTCCGCGAAGGAACACGATCCGGCGATGTCCGAGCGACAACAGGTGCTTCATCATCGTGGCGGCGCCCTGGAAGTTGTTCACCGACAGCGCCGCGAACGCCCCCACATCGCTGCCGGCACCCACCAGCACCGTGGGATACCGGTCGGCCACTTCGGCCAGCGTCGCCCGGGCGGCCACCGACGGCGACACGGCGAGGAATCCATCGACTCGGCCCCGCATGTTGCTGACCGCCGCCGAAATCTCGTGGGCTTCCCGCCGGGCGCTGGTGATGAGCGTGAGGAAGCCGTGCTTCTTGGCGGTCTCGTCGATGCCGCGAATGAACTCCGAGAAGAACTCGCCGTACAGCTCCGGGAGGAGTACGCCGAGGGTGCGGGTGCGCCGCGTGATGAGGCTGCGCGCGCCGCCGTGAGGCGCATAGCCCATCCGGTCGACCACGGAACGCACCCGGTCGCGCGTTTCGTCTGTGACGCGGGCCGCGTCGTTGAGCACACGCGATACTGTCGCGATGGAGACGCCAGCGGCTTTCGCCACGTCTCGAATGGTGACTGGGCTGGGACGGGTCACAGGAGGCCCTGGGGAGTGAGCATGCCGGTTCGGACTCGTTCCCCAATATTTTTGAAACACGTTTTCATTGGCAAGCCTTGACATTCGCGCGGCACGAGGGGCCGGCGGTCAGAGGGCCTTGCGAATGGCGGCGTCGATGTTCTGGGTCCCGCCGACGCCGGTGTACACGACCTTGCCGCTACGGTCGACGACCACGACGTAGCTCGTGGCCGGCACGTCATACGCACCGCTCACCGTGCCCTTCCGGTCGTAGAGCATCTCGCCGGGCATCTTGTTGGCCGCCTGCCAGGCCTTCACGCGCTCGAACGACTGGTTCACCGACACCGCGACGGTCACGAACTTCACCTGCGCGCCGTGCTTCGTGATGGCGGCCCGCATGGCTGGCTCGAGCTGCTTGCAGTTACCGCACCAGGTGGCCCAGAACTCGATCACCACCGGCTGCTTGCCCAGCAAGCTGGCCAGATCGACCGTCTGTCCGGCCAGGCTCTCGAGCGGGCCGCCGGGAGCCTTTTCCCCGATCGCAATCCCGAGATCCTGGGCGGCCAGTGGGACCGCCACCACCGCCACCACCGCCACCGTGGCCACGGCGCGGATGACGGTGTGCAAGACGTTGCGGCGAAAGGACGTGCGCATGCTGGACTCAGATGAAAGGAAGGCGCGGGCGGAGCGATCCGCCTACGTACCCGCCTCCGGGAAAAGGGCTCCGCGAACCCGTCAGAAGTACACCTGGCCCATCTTTACCAGATAGTACTCGGCCATGCCGAACATGACGAACGCGAACCCTTTTTTCACTGTCAGCATCCACGCACCAGCGCGTGGCAATCGCGACAGTGAGCCGGCAGAGAGTCCTACCAGTACGAGCAGCGTACACATGCCGATCGAGAAGGTGAAGAGGTAGGTGAAGCCCAGGAGGGCGGAGCCCGTGGTGGAAACCCAGGTGAGCACGGCGGCCATGACCGGGGCCGAGCAGGGGGCGGCG
>JBEILM010000026.1:0-44311 GCA_040379205.1 Gemmatimonas sp. | reverse complement strand
GGCGGCGGCCACGAGCGCCACCGCCGCCCAGAAGGCCAGCATGGCGAACCACCCCCAGGCGTCCTTCATGAGCGGCACCAGCCAGATGGAGAGGATGCCGCCCACGTTCCCCATGAGGTTGAGGACACCGGTGGCGGCCCCTTCCCCCTCGCGCCCCAGCGCCGCCGCGGTTGTCCAGAAGGGCGCTTCGCAGCTGATGAGGCACGCCGCCGACAGGCTGAGCGCGATGATGGCCAGCGTGGGGGTGGGAATCCATGCCCCGGTCAGCACCAGCAGCGCTGCGAGCGTGAGCCCGCTGATGGCCACCCGACGGCGCGCCGTGGCTAGCCCGACCCGCTGGGCCAGCCGGTCGGCCAGCATGCCGGCGAGGGGGGCCGCTACGGTGGCCAAAAGATACGGCAGACTGGCCCATACCCCGGTCTCGAGCAGCGTGAAGCCGCGCGCCTCGATGAGATAGCGGAAAAACCAGAAGAAGAACACGTACAGCACGGCCGAGTGCAGCAGATAGGCGGCGCACAGCCGCCGGAGCGAGGCGTTCTGCAGCAGGCGTCCCGTCTGCTGCCAGAGCGACGGGGCTCCCCGCATGGCGGCAGGACTGACCGGTTCCGGGCGGTCGCGTGGGGCGAGGACGAACCATGTCACCGCCGCTGCCACACCGACCGCCGCACTGGCCAGGAACACCGCCCGCCAACCGGCGCGCGCCATGAGGGGCGTGAGCGTCAGCGGCGCCAGCGCAGCCCCCAGCGTGGAGGCCGCCAGATAGATCGCGCTTGCCGCCGTGCGACCGCCCTCGGGCACATGGCGCGCCACAGCCACCGCCGACACCGGGTAGGTAGCCGCCTGCGACGCGCCGAGCAGCACCCGCGCCGCAAAGAGCCCGGCGAAGGCCACCATCCCCGACCCCATCACCGCACCCGAAGCCAGTGAGGCCACGGCCCACCCCAGACTCGCCACCGCCAAAACGAGCCGCGCCCCGTGCCGGTCACCCATGGCGCCTCCGGGCACCTGACCGAGCGTATACGCCAGTTGGAACCCCCACGCGGAGATCACCCCCATCTGCACCATGGTGAGCCCCAGTTCGGGGGCCATGTATTCCTGCGCGATGGCGATGTTGGTGCGCAGCGCGTAGGCCACCAGCCCCATGAGGGCGAGCAGCCAGACCACGCGACGCGAAAACGACGGGGAATCGGAGGCGGACATTGGCGCGGGGAGGAGGGACAACCACGCGCGCCGGCCGCGCGGGTCAAGCGGGACGAGAATACGACACGGGCCGGCGCAGCGCCACGCGCACGACGGCATTGATGACGGCGTGTCGGCGGAGTCCACCGCCGTGGAAGCTGGTCTCGATCACTGGCAGCGCACGGATGGACGCGTCGGGCCCCGTTGCGCCCATGCAGAAGCCGCGCTGCCCCGAGTGGCCACGGCGGCTGGCGCGCCCGTGTCGCCGCGCACGCAGCGGGCGCGTGGTGGACGGCCGGCTACCGCCGTCCCCGTACGCAGCGCACGAAGTTGAGAATGCGCACGTCGTCGCCCTGCGGCCCGAAGCCCTGCGGATATCGCGCCGGGTCGCCGTCCTTGGGGTCGGCGCGTTGGCTGCCCGCCCCGTGGACATCGATCAGGGTGCGGGCGCCGCTGCCCGGGGGCATCTCCATCCAGCCGAGGGCGCGGCCGAAGGCGAAGTAGACGGCGCGCGTGTACATGACGTCGGGCGGACCGTCGAACACCGTGGTGCTGGTCCAGAAGTACGATTCGGCGGTGCTGGCCTGCAGCGGTGGCGCCAGCGCCGCGCCCTGCGTGACCGCCGGCGCCCGGGTGTAGTCGACGATGCTGTGCAGCTCCTTCGCATCGGGCAGGCGCCAGTCCGCCTGACCGGCCAGCCGCAGTGCCGTGCAGTAGGCCAGCGCGTCGCGCCAGTTGCGGGTCCGCCCGTCATCGCGCGGTTGCCAGATCAGCCCCGAGCCGCGATCGGTCACGGTGCCGTCGCCGTTGTCGCGGTACTCGTTGGTGCCGTAGGCCGGCCCGCGCACGAAGCGCACGCGCATGAGCTGTGGGACGGCACCGCGACTGCCCGGCTGGTAGCGCGGATAGCCCTTGATGCGGCCATCGGCGAAGTTGACGCCGAAGATGGTGGCGTCGTTGTTCATGGTGGTGGCAACGTACGCGGTCGACGACCACAGCTGCACGTCGAAGAAGCGGGCGCCTTCGCCGTAGGCGAACTCGAACGTTGTGGCATCGATGAAGGGACGCGACTGAGCGGCGGTGGGGGCAAACCAGCCGCGGAAGTCGATCAGCGTGTACAGCTCCTTGATGGTGGGCACGCGCCAATCGGTGTGACCACCGGTGCGCAGCGCCGCCGCTGCGGCTTGTGCCTCGTCCCACGACAGGGGGCCGGCGAGTGCGCGCGTCCACGTGAGCCCGGTCACCGGATCGGAGACCGTGCCATCGCTGCGGGCCTGAAACGACTGGCGGGGGCCGGGGCGCTGCCCATCCTGGCCGAAGAAGGACGCCCCCGCAGCCGGACAGTCGATGAGGGCATCATTGGAGAAGCATCCCTCTTGTGCGGTGCCGGGCACACGCCAAGCCGAGACGTCGACGGAGGGCACGGTGGTGGCGGCGCCGTTGGCCTCCGCGGCGGCGCCGCAGGCGGCAAGCAGCAAGGGCAGCGCACCGGTGAGCCAGTGCGCCGCCGCAGGGCGGCGGGGCGGCGTGAACTGGTCAGCGCGGCGTCGCCGGTCGTCGCCTCGCGCGGGCGCGCGCGGGCCAGGCAACGATCTTGCGGGGCTCATCGGACTCATCGGAACGCTCCTTGACGTTGACAAAGCGCGGATCGGCCCCGCCCAGCCCATCACGCAAACCTTCGAGCAGCGTCCGCAGGTGCGGGCGGTCTGCGGCGGACAGCGACTGACACAACGCATCCTCGACCTGTTGCCAGGCACGGCGAACCGCCTGCGCCGCACTACGCCCACGCGCCGTCAGCGTGAGAGTCACGCGCCGCGTGTCGTCGGCGTCGACCCAGCGCTCCAGCAGCCCAGCCGTCTGCATGCGCTGCGCCATGACCGTCGCGGTCGGCTGCGCGATGTGCAGCCCGGCCGCCAGCTCGCCCACCGTCAGCGGGCCCTGGCACAATAGCGCGTCGAGCACGCGCCCCTGGCCGTGATGGACACCGACGCGGGCCAGCGGCGCGCGCAGTTGCTCCTCCAGCAGGCGGCCAATGTGCAGGAACAGGTGGAGCAGGTGTTTGGGCGACAGGCCCGGCTCGTGCATGGCATAAACATAGCCGGCTATGGAAATGCGTCAAGACACGGCCCGCTCTCGTTGGCGCGGCGTCACTCGGCAGACCGCGCACCGCCAAACGCATGCACCCGCTGGAGCGGCCATGCCGGCACGGCGTCGGCACCGCAGCTTCCCAGCGTTACGGGCCGGGGCCCGGAAACACAAAACCCGGCGCGGGGCCGGGTTCGGTGGTGGATCAGGCGCGCAAACGCTCAGGGCTTGCGGCGTCGAGCGCGCAGGCCAAGGCCGGCAAGGCCGAGCCCGAGCAGCGCGAGCGAGCCCGGTTCGGGCACTGACGTCACCGTGCCGTTCACGACGATGTTGTCGTACTGCAGCGCGCGGTCGGCGCGATCGGTGCCGGTGTGGTTGTAGCCGTACATGCGGAACTCGATCGTCGACGTCAACCCGGTGAGGCCGATGGTGCCCACCGCCATCGTCGGCGGATCGTCGGAATCCGGAGCGACGGTCGGGGCGATCAGCTCCGTGAAGGTCGCGAAATTGTCCGTGCTGTATCGCACGAAGAAGGTGCGCGGATCAGAATGGTTGGCCGACCACGCATCGAACGTGAGGGTGGTCAGATTCAACTGGTGTCCCATGAGGGGCGTCAGTGAGAACCCGGCGAAGATGTTCCGATCGAGGGCCTCCTGCTTTGTGTTGGCACCCGCTTCGTTGACAAACCGCCGCACGGGGGAGCCCATGTTCGTGCGGACCAGGAAGTGCCTGAGCCCGGGCCCCAGCGCGAGCGGGCCGACGACCACTCCCGCCTGAGCGGCGTCGGGAGCGATCGGCCCCGGCAGCACGGTCGCGTCGGTGAGGGTGTTGAAGTTTCAGGTGGCGATCTGGGCCTGCGCCGTCAGCGGCAGCGCCACCAGAGCCAGCGCCACCAGAGCCAGCGCCACCAGAGCCAGCGCGGCAAGTACTCGGGTGAATAGTCTGTCCGTGTGAATGGTGTATCGAGAAAGGCGGGCCGCACCGCAGACTCGCCGCGCCCTGCCGCGCGGTGCTCAGGCGGACACCGCGGACGCGAGGTATCACGGCTATTGAACCCGGTGCAGTTTCGGCGCCATCCGGAAGCGTCCTCGCGCGTGTCATGCGAGCCGTGGACGACGTGTTGTGTCCCGAGAAGGAACGATCTGCAGTCGTTGTGCTCCGCGCGCCCCAGAAGGCACGCGGACGGATCGCCGTGTTCACCACGACAGACGGTGGCGTGAAGGCAACGGTTGTGGCGCGGCGTACGGGGCGGGGCGGCCCCAGATCGGCGTGGTCGACACCCCCCCGGCGTGGAGTGTCACGATAAGCCAGCGCGCCATCGGCCACGACGCCACGATGGACGGCCGGGAGACCGCCGGGACACCGTCGGGAGACCGCAGGAAGACCGCCAGGAAACCGCCGGGACACCGCCGGGGCGTCTTGCCGTGGAGCGCCCAACGCTTGCCGCGCAGGCCCATCGCCTCCCCGTGTCCACCGCGCACCAGTGCGGGGTCGCGCTGTTGCTTCGGGTCATCAGGGAATTCCGGGAAATGCTGCGCGGATTTGAGGAAGAAGTACGCCTCGTCGCGGAAGCTGTGGGCGACGCGTTTGAGGACCTTGATCTTGTTGTTGCAGCCCTCGAGCACGCCCGAGTTGATGGGATACCGGCAGCGGCTCAGGATCCCGTCCAGGTGGCGCTCCAGCATCGCCGTGAACTTGCGAAGCGCCGGAATGCGACTCCGGAGCGCGCGGCACCGCCACTCCTGCCAGAACCGCCGCGCGGCCGCCGGCGATCGATACTGCCACAAGCGCTTGAGGTCCTCCCTCAGCACGTACACGATGAACAGCGCGCGATTCGCGCGCAGGAGCTCGCGAAGTCGCACTCGCTCCCCGCGCGTCCTGAGCGCGCGTTTGTTGCAGAGCAAGAGCCGGCGGGCGCCCTTGATGACGCGGCGCGCCGCGCGGACGGGGCCGGGGCGGGCGGCCTTGGCGAGTCGATTGGTTTCGTCGACGCGCACGCGATCAATGACCTCGAGCGCGTACTTGGCCACGATGTGAAACAGATCGCAGACCAACTTGGCGTGCAGACAGTGCATCCGGATCTCGGCCGCGTACGGTTTCCGCATATCCACCGCCCTGGCTTCGATGGCGGCGCATCGTGTCGGCCCGAGCGCGGTGAAGAAGCCACGGAGGGCCTCCAGATCGCGGCCGCGAGCGATCCACACGACGCGCTTCCGCTGCAGCTCGAGCACCACGGTGGCATCTTGGTGGCCGCGTCGAATTGCGAACTCGTCGATGGCAATCTGCTGCATCCCATCGAGATGATCTTCCGCGGCGCCGAGCTGGGCGGCAAAGGCTCGGCGATCGATCTGCTTCACCGTATCCCAGCCGACGCCGAACCACGCCGCCACCTGCTTGATCGGCAGCACCTGCGCCAGGCGCGCGATCGTCTCAGCCAGCCGCGTCGTCATGCGCTGATAGCGATCCAGCCTGGGCACCGCTTCGACCGTCGGGCCACGTCGCGGGCACGGCACCCGCGCGCGCGGCAGAGAGATACGAGCCAGGTATCCCACTCGCGCAGCAGGAGGTCGCGCACACGGCGCTCGCTCACATCGTGCACCTTCTCCACGATCGCGCCGCAATCTCAACACCGCCTCCGGTGACCGGCTTTCGGCTCCAACCGCAACACCAGTCCCGGCGCAGGCACGCCGAACACGTCATCCCCGGCCTCCTCGGCCGTCATCTCCGCGTCCTCGAAGCCCTCCCAATCCCCCGCGCCAGCAGGTCCCGCGACGCCGGCTCGGCCATGGCTCACCTCCAAAGCCGCAACCATGCCTGCAGGCCCTCACGCTGTCACGAGGGAATCACGAAATCCCTGGAAGCCCCTTTTTTCGCATTCTGGTTGTGTATTGGCAATACCCAATGGTGCAGCGTATTGTGAATACATAACGATCTGATCATCCGGTCCCTTCCGTCCCCGCCACGAGGAGGCCCGTGTGCCCGCCGCAGTGGTGCATAACCGCCTCGCGCTCTATCGGGCGGCTCGAGGATTGAGCCGCCGGGCGCTCGCCGAGGCGGTGCACGTGAACCCGCAGACCATCGGATTCCTCGAGCGCGGGGCCTACACCCCGAGCGTCGAGCTCGGCCTGCGCTTGGCCCGGGTGCTCGACGTGCGGATCGACGCGCTCTTTTCTCTCGATCCGTTTCCGTTGCTCGCCGACGAACTCGGCACACGCGACGCGGCCAGCCGCCCGGGCCCGTGATCCGCGACACGTGCCCCGTGACCCGTGATGCACGCTGCACGACGCGAGGCGGTCGATTTGGGTGTCCCGATGGGCGTATCAGACAGCTGCACGTGTTGGCCTACCGACCGCGTTTTTCGCGGATTCCGGGGGGACCGCCTTGCCGTGTCGCGGTCCCTGACACAAGCTAGCGGGAGTGTTGAAATCCCTCCCCAGGAGCATCGCCACATGGCAGTGACCAACGTCAACGACCCGCAGTACTTCCACAAGGTCGTCGATTGCCAATGGGCCTGTCCGGCCCACACTAACGTGCCCGGCTACATCCGCCTCATTGCGCAGGGGCGATACACCGAGAGCTATCTCCTCAATCGCGAGTCCAACGTGTTTCCCGGCATTCTGGGACGCGTCTGCGACCGCCCGTGTGAGCCGGCCTGTCGCCGGAGCCGTGTGGAGGAGAAGCCGGTGGCGATCTGCCGCCTCAAGCGCGTGGCCGCCGATCATCGCGACGACATCACGCCGTTCCTCCCCAAGGCACCGGAGGTGAAGAACGGCAAGCGGGTGGCGCTCATCGGGGCCGGCCCCGCGTCGTTGACGGTGGCCAACGATCTGCTGCCGCTGGGATACGAGGTCACGATCTTCGAGAAGAACGTGACGCCTGGCGGCCTCATGCGCATCAACATCCCGTCGTTCCGGCTCCCCGCGAACGTGCTTGATGAGGAGTGCGGCTACATCATCGACATGGGCGCGGACATGCGCTATGGCACGCCGGTGACGAGCCTGCAGGCGCTGCTGGACGACGGGTACGACGCCGTGTTCGTGGGCTCGGGCGCTCCCAAGGGGAAGGAACTCGACCTTCCCGGGCGCTGGGAGGCGCCTGCGCAGGTGCACATTGGGATCGACTTCCTGGCCAACGTGCACTTCAAGCACATCGAGCAGATGGGCCCGCGGGTGATCATCATCGGCGTGGGCAACACGGCCATGGACTGCTGCCGCACCTCCAAGCGCCTCGGTGCGACCGACGTGAAGGTGGTGGCGCGTCGTGGCCGCAAGCACTTCAAGGCCTCGCCGTGGGAACTCGAGGACGCCGAGGAAGAGCTGGTGGAGATCATCGAGAACCACGCGCCCAAGCGCATGGTGGTCGAGAACGGCACGCTGGTCGGTATGGAGTTCGAGATCCTGCAGTGGACCGAGGACGCGAACGGCAAGCAGTCCAGCACGGTGGTGGGCAGCACCATCATTCCGTGTGATCAGGTCATCCTGGCCATCGGGCAGGATAATGCCTTCGAGTTCATCGAGCGCGACATCGGCGTGGAGTTCGACGCGAAGGGAATGCCCATCGTGAACAAGTCCACGCACCAGAGCACCCACCCCAAGGTGTTCTTCGGGGGCGACGCCGCCTGGGGACCGGAGAACATCATCTGGGCCGTGGCGCATGGCCACGCGGCCGCCATTTCCCTGGATCTCGCCTGTCACGGCCGAGACCCGGTGGCGGATCGGCCGCCGTACGGTATGTCGCTGGTGAGCGCCAAGATGGGCATGCATTCGTGGGCCTACGACAACGATTACGAAACGGCCAAGCGGGCCAAGATGCAGCACGAGGATCTCACGCGCCGCTTCAAGGACCTGGTCACGGAGGTGGAGCTGGGCTTCACTCCGGAACAGATCGTGTCGGAGGTGGGCCGCTGCCTCAACTGCGACATCCAGACGCATTTCACGGCCTCGCAGTGCATCGAGTGCGACGCCTGCGTGGACATCTGCCCCACCAACTGCCTCACCATCACCACCAACGGCACGCCCATCGACGAGTTGCGAACCCGGCTGTCGGCTCCGGCGCTCAACCTGTCGCAGGACATCTACGTGTCCGAGGCGTTGCCGCAGACCAAGCGCATCATGGTGAAGGACGAGGATGTCTGCCTCCATTGCGGTCTCTGTGCCGAGCGCTGCCCCACGGCGGCATGGGACATGCGCGTCTTCGACCTCAAGAAGCCGGTGGCGGGCATGCTCGCCGGAGTAGCCAGCGTATGAGCGGGATCAACGACTTTTCGTTCAAGATGGGCACCGTGAACGGCACCGGTTCCGCCAGTGCCAACGGGTTGCTCATGCAGGCCATCTTCCGCATGGGTATCCCGGTCACGGGCAAGAACATCTTCCCGTCCAACATCCAGGGGCTGCCCACCTGGTACGAGATCCGCGTGAGCAAAGACGGCTACACGGCCCGTCCGAGCGAGGTGGACCTCGTGGTGGCGCTCAACCCGGCCACCTACGCCAAGGATGTGGCCACGGTTCGCCCGGGCGGCTACCTGCTCTACGATTCGTCGTGGCCGCTCGAGCCTGATCTCGTGCGCGAAGGGATCACCATCCTCGGCATTCCATTCGGGCGCATCTGCGTGGAGAACTTCCAGGGCGACCGCGACCGTACGCTGCTTCGCAACATCGTGTACGCTGGCTCGCTGGCGGCGCTGCTCGGCATCGACATGGACGTGGTGAGCGGCATGCTCGCCGAGAAGTACGGCAAGAAGCCCAAGCTGCTCGACTCGAATCACAAGGCCATCCAGCTGGGCTACGACTACGCGAAGGCCAACTTCGCCTGCCCGCTCCCGTTCCATCTGGAGAAGATGGACGCCACCGGCGACTCCATCCTCATCGATGGCAACACGGCCTGTGCGTTGGGCGCCGTGTACGCTGGCGCCACGGTGGGTGCTTGGTATCCCATCACGCCGGCCACGGCGCTCATGGAACAGTTCAAGGCCTTCTGCGAGAAGTTCCGGGTGGATCCGGAGACCGGCGCGCACAACTACGCCATTCTGCAGGCCGAAGACGAGCTGGCGGCCGCCGGCATCATCATCGGCGCTGGCTGGGCGGGGGCGCGGGCCTTCACCAACACGTCGGGCCCGGGCATCTCGCTCATGCAGGAGTTCATCGGGCTCGCGTACTACACCGACATCCCGGCCGTCTTCTTCGACATCCAACGCTGCGGGCCGGCCACGGGCATGCCCACGCGCACGCAGCAGGCCGACCTCATGTCGCTAGCCTATGCGTCGCACGGCGATACCAAGCACCTCATTCTCTTCCCCGCCAATCCGGGCGAGGCCTTCGAGCTGTCGGTCCAGAGCTTCGACATTGCGGAGCGCTTCCAGACGCCCGTGTTCGTGGCTACCGACCTCGACATCGGCATGAACGACTGGATGGTGAAGCGGTTCACCTGGGATGAGCACTACCGCCCGGATCGCGGCAAGGTGCTGGATGCAGCGGCGCTCGAAAAGGTCCAGAAGTTCTCCCGCTACCTCGACGTGGATGGCGACGGCATTGCCGCCCGCACGCTCCCCGGCGTGGGGGGCAAGGGGGCCTACTTCGTGCGCGGGTCGGGGCACGACAAGCATGCGGCCTATACCGAGGATTCCGACGCGTACCAGGAGCTGGTGGATCGCCTGAAGCGCAAGTTCGCGTACGCTGCCACGCAGATGCCGAAGCCGGTGTACACGTGGCAGGAGGGGGCGGAGATCGGGCTGGTCACCATTGGCGGCTGCGACGCCGCCGTCCGGGAGGCGGCCGACAAGCTGCGCGCGCAGGGGATCATCGTGAACATCATGCGCCTCCGCGCGTTCCCGTTCGGCGCCGAGGTGAAGGACTTCTTCGATCGTCACGAGCGGAATTTCGTGATCGAGCAGAATCGCGACGCGCAGCTGCGCGCGCTGCTCGCCATCGAGCTCGGCATTCCCCGCGATTCCATGCACTCCATTCTCGATTACGGCGGCATGCCGCTCACGGCCAAGGTCGTGGTGGACGCCGTGCAGGCTCACGTTTCCCGCCCGGCCAAGGTGACCGCATGACCTCCATTGCCAAGCCACCGGTTCGACACCCGAGCTCGCGCACCAACGACCTCGGCCTCACCATCCGTGATTACGAAGGCGCCATGTCCACCCTGTGCGCGGGGTGCGGCCACGACTCCGTCACGGCGGCCATCGTGCAGGCGGGGTGGGAGCTCAACCTCGAGCCCCACCGCGTGGGCAAGATGAGCGGCATCGGCTGCTCGTCGAAGACCACGGCGTACTTCATGAAGCAGTCGCACGGCTTCAACTCCGTGCACGGCCGCATGCCGTCGGTCACGTCGGGAGCCTCCGCGGCCAACCGCGGGCTCACGTACATCGGCATCTCGGGCGACGGCGACTCGCTCTCCATCGGGCTCGGACAGCTGTCGCACGCCATCCGCCGCAATGTGAACATGCTGTACGTGCTGGAGAACAACGGCGTGTACGGGCTCACGAAGGGGCAGTTCTCGGCCTCGGCCGACATCGGCTCCAAGTCCAAGAAGGGCGAGGCCAACGAACAGTCGCCCATCGACCCGGTGCTGCTGGCGCTCACGCTGGGGGCCACCTTCGTCGCCCGCTCCTTTTCGGGCGACAAGAAGCAGCTCGTGCCCATCATCAAGGCCGGCATCGCCCACAAAGGCTTTGCCATCATCGATGTGATCTCCCCCTGCGTGAGCTTCAATGACCACGAAGGGTCCACCAAGAGCTACGCATTCACACGCGAGCACGAGGTGGAGGCAGTGCACGCCGACTTCGTACCGCTGCAGCGCGAGATCACGATGCCGGAGACGGACGAGGAAGTGCACGTGGTCACCATGCACGACGGGGCGCGGGTGCGCCTGCGCTCGACGGCGTCCGACTACGATCCGACAAGCCGCGAGTCGGCGTACGTGCACGTGCGCGAGTGTCAGGCTCGTGGCGAGATCGCGACGGGTTTGCTCTTCGTGGACGAGAACGGCAAGGACATGCACGACTACCTGCGCACACCGGCCACGCCGCTGGTGGACCTGCCCTTCGAGGCGCTCTGCCCCGGATCGGCTGCGCTGGACAAGCTCATGGAGCGCTACCGGTAGCGGCCATGACCGACGTCCGCGAGGTACCGACACGCGAGCAGCGCCTGATCGAGGAGCTGCTCGCGCGCGTGCCTCACGACCCCGAGCACCTGCTGCCCACGCTGCAGCAGGTGCAGGTGCAGCTGGGCCATGTGCCCGATGCCGCCATCCGTGCGGTGGCGCACGCCTTCAATCGTTCGCGCGCCGAGGTGTACGGGGTGGTGACCTTCTACCACGACCTGCGCCTCGCACCGGTCGGCGACACGGTGGTTCAGCTGTGCATGGCCGAGGCGTGCCAGGCCGTGGGCTGCCGTGACCTGGCGGCCCACGCCTCGCAGCATTTGGGGGTGCCGCTCGGCCACACCACGGCCGACGGGCGCGTGCACCTCGAGGCCACCTACTGCCTGGGCAACTGCGCCCTGGGGCCGAGTGTGCGGATTGGTGATGCGGTGCATGGGCGTGTGTCGCCGCACCGCTTCGACACGCTGGTGTCGGCCGCAGTGTCGGCGGAACGGGAGCGCGCCCAATGATGCGGCGCGTGTATGTGCCCAACGACACCGGCGCCCAGTCGGTGGGGGCCAACGCCGTGGCCGAGGCGGTGGCCGAGGCGGTGGCCGGGCACGGGGCCATGAACGGCCGCGACCTGCAGGTCGTGCGTAACGGCTCTCGTGGCGCCTACTGGCTCGAACCGCTGGTGGAGCTGGACACGCCCGAGGGGCGTATCGGATTTCCGCGCCTCACCCCGGAGCAGGTGCCCGCGCTGTTCGCCGATGGCCTTCCCGATGCGCAGCATGCGCTGTGCGTCGGACTGGTGGAGGCGCTGCCGTGGTTTCGCGACCAGACGCGCCTAACCTTCGCGAGGGCGGGACGTATCGACCCGCTGTCGCTGGAGGACTACGGCCGCCATGGCGGCCTGGTGGGCCTCGTGCGCGCGCTGCGCATGTCACCCGAGAGCATCGTGGCCGAGATCACGGCGTCGGGGCTGCGTGGCCGCGGCGGGGCAGCGTTCCCCGCCGGCATCAAGTGGAACACGGTGCGACTCGCCGACGGCGCGCAAAAGTACGTGGTGTGCAACGCCGACGAGGGGGACTCCGGGACCTTCGCCGACCGATTGCTGATGGAGGCCGACCCGTTCCAGCTTATCGAGGGCATGATCATCGCCGGGCTCGCGGTGGGCGCCACGCGCGGGTTCATCTACCTGCGCTCGGAGTATCCGCACGCCATTCACATCATGGAGCAGGCGCTCACCGCGGCGTGCGAGGCCGGGCTGCTTGGCGAGTCGGTGCTGGGCTCGCCGCACCGTTTCGAGCTGGCGCTGCGCGTAGGAGGCGGGGCCTACATCTGCGGCGAGGAGACCGCCCTGCTGGAAAGCCTCGAGGGGAAGCGTGGTGTCGTGCGTGCCAAGCCGCCGCTGCCGGCGGTGTCGGGGCTGTTCGGCATGCCCACCGTCATCAACAACGTGCTCACCCTCGCGGCGGTCAGCGATGTGCTGGCCAAGGGCGCCGCGCACTATGCGGCGCTGGGGGTGGACCGCTCCAAGGGTACCATGCCCTTCCAGCTGGGCGGCAACATCGCTCGCGGCGGGCTGATCGAACTGCCGTTCGGTGTGCCGCTGCGCACTCTCATTGACGACTTTGGCGGCGGCAGCGCCAGTGGACGCCCGCTCAAGGCCATCCAGGTGGGCGGGCCCCTCGGCGCCTACCTGCCAGCCAGCCAGTGGGACACGCCGCTGGGCTACGAGCCGTTTGCCGCCATCGGCGCCATGCTGGGGCACGGTGGCATCGTGGCCTTCGATGATACGGTCGATATGGGTGCCCTGGCGGAGTTCGCGATGGCGTTCTGTGCCCACGAGTCGTGCGGAAAGTGCACGCCGTGCCGTATCGGCTCCACGCGTGGGGTGGAAGTCATCCAGCGCCTTCGCCGCCGGGAGCGCTCGCGTGAGCAGTGGGCGCTGCTCGAGGAGCTGTGCGAAACGATGGAACTGGGGTCGCTGTGCGCACTGGGTGGCCTCACGCCGATGCCCGTGCGCAGTGTGATGCAGCATTTTTCTGCCGACCTGCTGGGCTCCGTGCCACGCGAGGCATCGGCCGTGGAGGTCACGACATGATCGCTTCGCCAGACGGAACGTCCACGGCAACGCCGCCGCTCGTCTCCCTCACCATCGACGGTATTGCCGTCACGGTGCCGGCCGGCACCTCGGTCATGCAGGCCGCCAAACAGGCGCAGGTCGGCATCGCCAGGCTGTGCGCCACCGACTCGCTGGCGGCCTTCGGCTCCTGCCGGCTGTGCGTAGTGGAAATCGAAGGGCGGCGCGGCCTGCCCGCCTCCTGTACGACGCCGGCCGAAGCCGGCATGGTGGTGCGCACGCAGACGCCCACGGTGGCGCGCGTACGGCGCAACGTGATGGAGCTGTACATCTCGGACCACCCGCTCGACTGTCTCACCTGCGCGGCGAACGGCGACTGCGAGCTGCAGGACATGGCCGGCGCGGTGGGGCTGCGTGCCGTGCGCTACGGCAGCGAGGGGGCCAACCATCTGCAGGCCGAGAAGGACGAGTCGAATCCGTACTTCAGCTTCGACCCGAGCAAGTGCATCGTGTGTTCGCGTTGTGTGCGCGCCTGCGATGAAATCCAGGGCACCTTCGCACTGAGCATCACCGACCGCGGCTTTGCCGCCAAGGTGAGCGCTGGCATGGACGAGGGGTTCCTGGCCTCCGAGTGTGTCTCCTGTGGCGCCTGCGTGCAGGCCTGCCCCACGGCCACGCTCATTGAGAAGACCGTCATCGACGCGGGCCAGCCCGACCGTACCGTGCACACGACCTGCGCGTATTGCGGGGTGGGCTGCTCGTTCAAGGCGGAGCTCAAGGGTAACGAGGTGGTGCGCATGGTGCCCGACGACGCGGGCGGCGCCAACGAAGGCCATTCGTGCGTGAAAGGGCGCTTTGCCTGGGGCTACGCCTCGCACCGCGACCGGGTGCTCACCCCGCTGGTCCGCGAGCGGATCACCGACGCGTGGCGCGAGGCGTCGTGGGACGAGGCCATCGATTTCGCGGCCTCACGCTTCCGCTCCATCCAGCGGCGTCATGGCCGCGATGCGATCGGCGGGGTCTCCTCGTCGCGCTGCACCAATGAAGAAGTGTACGTGGTACAGAAGATGATCCGGGCCGCGTTCCAGAACAACAACATCGACACCTGCGCGCGCGTCTGTCACTCGCCCACCGGCTACGGTCTCAAGCAGACCCTTGGCACCTCGGCGGGTACGCAGGACTTCAAGTCGGTCGAACACGCCGATGTGATCCTGGTGATCGGCGCCAATCCCACCGACGCGCATCCGGTATTCGGCGCCCGTATGAAGCGACGGCTGCGGCAGGGGGCGAAGCTCATCGTCATCGATCCGCGTCGTATCGACCTCGTGCGCAGCCCGCACATCACGGCGGCGCATCACCTGCAGCTGCGCCCGGGCACCAACGTGGCCGTGATCAACGCGCTGGCGCACGTGATCGTGACCGAGGGGCTGGTGAACCGGCCGTTTGTGGATGCCCGCTGTGATGCCCGGTCGTTCGAGCAGTGGCAGGCATTCATTGCCCGGCCGGAGCAGTCGCCGGAGGCCACCGAGGCGTTCACCGGCGTACCGGCAGCCGAGCTGCGCGCCGCCGCCCGGCTGTATGCGACGGGCGGCAACGCGGCCATCTACTACGGCCTGGGCGTCACCGAGCACAGTCAGGGCAGCACGATGGTGCTCGGCATCGCCAACCTCGCCATGGCGGCGGGGCAGATCGGGCGCGACGGCACCGGCGTGAACCCGCTGCGCGGGCAGAACAACGTGCAGGGGTCCTGCGACATGGGCTCCTTTCCGCACGAGCTGCCGGGGTACCGCCACATCGGCGACGATGCCACCCGTTCGGCGTTCGAGGCCGCGTGGGACGTGCCGCTCGATCCCGAACCCGGGTTACGCATCCCGAACATGCTCGCGGCGGCCATCGCCGGGCAGTTCCTCGGCCTGTTCATCCAGGGCGAGGATCTCGCGCAGTCGGATCCCAACACGAAGCACGTGACCGAGGCCCTCACGGCCATGGAGTGCGTGGTGGTGCAGGACCTGTTCCTCAACGAGACCGCCAAGTACGCCCACGTGTTCCTGCCCGGCACGGCATTTCTCGAGAAGGACGGGACGTTCACCAACGCCGAGCGGCGCATCAACCGCGTGCGGCCGGCGATGCCGCCGCGTACCGGGCTGTCGGAGTGGGAGGCGGTGTGCCGCCTGGCCACGGCGATGGGCTACCCGATGCGCTACGGGAATGCCGCACAGATCATGGACGAGATCGCGGCCCTCACGCCGAGCTTCGCCGGCGTCTCGTTCGCCCATCTCGACGCCGTGGGCAGCGTGCAATGGCCGTGCAACGCCGACGCGCCCACCGGCACCCGCATCATGCACGAGCACCAGTTCGTGCGCGGGCGCGGGCGCTTCCTCATCACGCAGTACGTACCCACCGACGAGAAGTCCACGCGGCGGTTTCCGCTGCTGCTCACGACCGGACGCATCCTGTCGCAGTACAACGTGGGCACCGAAACCCGACGCACCGCCAACACGGTGTGGCATCCCGAGGACGTGCTGGAGATCCATCCGCACGACGCCGAGCTGCGGGGTATCGGCTCGGGCGACGGCGTGCTGCTCTCGAGTCGCAAGGGGGCCATCACGCTGCACGCGCAGGTGAGCGATCGGGTGCCGGAGGGTGTGGTGTACACCACCTTCCACCACCCGGAGGCGGCGGCGAATGTGGTCACCACCGAGTACTCCGACTGGGCGACCAACTGTCCGGAGTACAAGGTCACCGCTGTCGAGGTGCAGCCCGTTGACTGAGGTGTCACCGAGCGACGCGACCGCTGACGCGGTCGCGTGGCGCGAGGTGGACGTGTCGGTGCACCGCGCCGACGACACCCAGGAGAGTGTCACGTGGGGCGTTGCCGTGGAAGCGCCGGTGGCTATTCTGCTCAACGGGGACCCATGGACGGTGATGCTGGCATCCCCTGCCCACCTTGGTGACCTCGCGGTGGGGCTGGCGCTCACCGAGCGTGTCCTGCGCGATCCCACGGCCGTGCTGGGGGTGGATGTCTCGGCCTACCTGCAGGATGTGTCGGTGAACCTGCTCGTGCAGGAGTCAGCGCTCGATCTCGCCGCCGTGCGGGCGCGGGCGCTTGCCAGTTCGACCGCGTGCGGCCTGTGCGGCATCGAGTCGCTGGCCCAGTGGCACCAGCGCGTGGGTGAGTCTGTCCCGCGAATGGCCATCGCCGATGCGGCCATCCGGGCCGCGGTGCGTGCCCTTCCCACCCATCAGCCACTCAACGCGCACACTCGCTCGGTGCACGCGGCAGCGTGGTGCCTGCCCGACGGAACCGTGTCGCTCGTGCGCGAAGACGTGGGGCGCCACAATGCCCTCGACAAGCTCGTCGGCGCACTCGCGCTCGCCGGGCGCCTGCACGAGACTGGCTTCATCGTGATGAGCAGTCGCTGCAGCTATGAACTCGTCTACAAGGCCGTGGCCACCAATACGCAGCTGCTGGTGACGCTGTCCGCCCCCACCAGCCTCGCCATCACGTGGGCACGCACGCTGGCGCTGCCGTTCGCCTGCATCATGGCCGATCGGGGCGAGGCGCCATCGATCGTGCACCTACCCATGGACACCGCCAACTCCGGGATTGCCTGATGGAAGCCAACGACGTCGTGCGCATGGCCAACCAGATCGCCCAGTTCTTCTCCGTCTATCCCGAGGAGGACGCGGTCGAGGGGGTGCGCGATCATCTGGAGAAGTTCTGGCCGCCGTCGATGCGCAAGGATCTGATGGCCACGGCCACGGGCCTCGCGCCGTCGGCGGTGTCGCTGCATCCGCTGGTGCTCAAGGCCGCCGAGCACCTCCGTTCGGGCGGCCCCGAGTAGCGGCCGCGACGCGCGATCCTCATGGAGCCCGCGACGGTCACCGGCATCATCCTGTGCGGCGGACTGGCGCGGCGCATGGGCGGCGTGGAGAAACCGCTGCAACAGCTGGACGGGGCTCCGCTGGTGGCATTGGTGCGGGAGCGCCTCGTGCCGCAGGTGGCCCGTGTCATCATCAGCGCCAACCGTGCCCACGAGGCGTATGCGGCGTGGGGCGACCTCGTGGTGGCCGACGCCGAGCCAGAGCTCGGGCCGCTGGGCGGTCTCGCCGCAACACTGCCGCTGGTCACCACGCCGTGGTTCTTCTGCTGCCCGGGCGACGCGCCGTTTCTCGATCGGGCGCTGGTGGCTCGGCTTTCCGACGTGTTAGGAAACGCTCACTGCGCCATCCCCAGCGACGGCGAACGCCGGCAGCATCTGTTCCTGCTGGGGCAGACGACGCTGCTGGTGCCCCTGCGCGACTACCTCACCACGGGGGGCCGCTCGGTGGGCGGCTTCGTGGCCGCGCAACAGCCGGCGATGCTGGATGCCGCCGACATCGCGGATACGTTCCGCAACATCAACACACCCGCTGAACTGCGCGCGGCCGCCGCAGACCCGGGCTGACCGCGAGCGATATCACGCGGCCGGGTGGTCGGTGCCCTCAAGCAGCGACCGGTACGCCGGCTCGTACATTGCCGCCGACACCGCCGCTGCCAGATCCACCGGCCGCGTGTTTCTCGCCAAGCCGCGGTCGTAGGCAATCCGCGCCACCTCGATGGCGATGTCGCGCGACACCTCACGAATGCGCGACAAGCTTGGATAGATGCGCCCCATGGCCAGATCGTCTTCGGTGACGAGGCTCGCCAGCGTGCGCGCCGCCGCTGCGAACATGGAGTCCGTCACGCGTGAGGCATTGGACACGATCACTCCGAGGCCGACCCCCGGAAAGATGTAGGCATTGTTGCCCTGCCCCGGCACATGCGTGCGCCCCTTGAACGTCACCGGCGCAAACGGACTGCCGCTCGCGAACACCGCCCGCCCGTCGGTGCTGGCGTACGCCTCACGCGCGGTGCACTCGGCCTTGGACGTGGGATTGGACAGCGCCATGATGATCGGCCGCTCGTGATGCCGCGCCATGGCCGCCAGCACCGCCGGCGTGAAAGTGCTCGGCTGTCCGGACACGCCGATGATGGCGTGCGGCTTGATGGATTCCACTGCCTCCAGCAGCGACTGCACTGGAGCATGGTCGTGCGCGTACCGCTGCTTGTGGCTCGGCAGGTCGGTGCGCGATTGCACGACCAGCCCCTTCGAGTCCACGAACCAGCAGCGCCGGCGCGCCTCCGCCTGCGTCATCCCCTCCTCGACCATCTCCTCGACGACCAGATCGCCGATACCGATGCCCGCCTCGCCGGCGCCGAGGAAGAGCAGCCGCATGTCACGGAGCGGCACGCCGGTGAGCCGCGAGGCCGACAGCAGGCCACCGAGGGTGACCGACGCCGTGCCCTGAATGTCGTCGTTGAAGGTGCAGACCCGGTCACGCCACTGCTCGAGCAGCATGAACGCGTTGTGGTTGCCGAAGTCCTCGAACTGCAGACAGGCCAGCGGGAATCGTTCCTGCACGGCCTCCACGAACTCCGTCACCAGCGCGTCGTATACCGTGCCGCGGAGTCGGGGTTGCCGCAGGCCGATATAGGCCGTGCTCTCGCGCAAGAGGGTGTTGTCGGTGCCCACGTCGAGCGTGATGGGCAGACACTGTCCCGGCGACACACCGGCGCAGGCCGTGTACAGCATCAGCTTGCCGATCGGGATGCCCATGCCGTTGGCGCCCAGATCGCCGAGCCCCAGGATGCGCTCCCCGTCGGTGACGACGATCATGCGTACATCATCGTGCGGCCAATTGGCGAGAACCTCCCGTACGCGGCCGGCGTCCTCCGCCGAGATGTACAGCCCACGGCTGCGGCGGAATACACGACCGAACTCCTCGCAGGCCTGGCCCACGGTGGGCGTGTACAGCACCGGCATCAGCTCCTCGAGATGCTCGATCACGAGGCGATAGAACAGCGTCACGTTGCGATCGTGCAGCGACACGAGGTACGCGTACTGATCGAGCGGCGTGGGGCGCGAACGCAACCCGGGCAGGATGCGCGCAACCTGCTCGTCCTGCGACATCACCCGCGGCGGCAACAACCCGCGCAGACCGAGCGCCTCGCGCTCGGCGTCGGTGAAGGCCGTTCCCTTGTTCAGCTCGGGGTCGTTGAGGAGCGCGGCCCCGCGCTTGAGGGTCATGGGCGCGGTCACGAAGTCTCCGGATGGACGTTAGATGCGCGCGAGCAGCCAGCCGGGCACGATGGTCAGGACGACGGTGGCCGCGAGGCACAACACGCCGGCCGCCCGCGACAGGCCCATACCACGCCCTTCGTGGCGCTCGGCGGTCCCGGCGGTCATGAACATCCGCTGGATGATGCGGAGATAGAAGAACAGGCCGAGGAAGCTGCCCACGAGGCCCAACACGGCATAGGTGCTGAACCCGGCGGCGACCACGGTGCGGAAGATCAGGAACTTGGCGGTGAAGCCGGGAAGCGGCGGGAGCCCCGCCAGCGACAGCATCGCCACGGCGATCAGCGACGCCGCCACCGGATCCCGATGAAAGAGCCCGTCGAGCCCATCGAGACGATCGCGCCCGATGTCGTCCGGGTGCGCCGGCAGCAGCGCAAACGCCAGCAGGTTGGCCGCCGAGTACACCACCACGTAGAACGTCACCGCCTCGAAGCGGCCGTCCGCCTGACCGAGGAAGGCGTAGAACAGATAGCCGGCGTGGGCGATGGACGAGTACGCGATCATGCGGCGCAGGCTCTGCTGCCGAATGGCCGCGAGGTTGCCCCACACGATGGACACCAACGGCAGCACGGCCAACAGACTCGCCACCGGGCCGGTGACATTCACGCCGGCGAACATCCGGAGGCCGACCATGAGCACCGCCGCCTTGGACAGCGTCGCCATGTAGGCCGTGACCGGTATACTCGCGCCTTCGTAGGTGTCGGGCGCCCAGGCATGGAAGGGTACCACCGCCGCCTTGAGGAACAGCGCCACAATGACCAGCACCACGGCCGTGCGCGCCAGCAGGTCATCCGCGGCGATCGCCTGCCCCAGCGCGTCGACCCCCATGGATCCCGTGGTACCGTACAGTAGCGACACGCCCATGAGGAACGTGGCCGACGCGGCGCCGCTCAGCACCAGGTACTTCAGCGCCGACTCGGCGGCCTGCGGCCGGCGGAAAGCCAGTACGATGAGGGCGTACACCGGGATCGCCATCATCTCCAACCCGAGGAACAGTACCAGCGCGCTGTCGGCCGATGGGAGCAGACTCATGCCGTAGAGCGAGGACAACAGCAGCAGCGGGAACTCGCCGTCCTCGAACTCGGTGCGCGACATGAGCAGCACCGGGATGGCCAGCGCCAGCAGGGAGCCCTTGGCGACCAGTACCTCCGGGGTCACCGAGAACTGCCCGGGGAACGGTTGGGCGGTGAGTCCGGTGCTGGCCAGCCAGAACGCGGCACCGGCCGACGCCGTCACCACCGCCAGCCCGATGCCAAGCGAAATTGCACGTCCCTGCCGCAGCAGCGCGACGATGATGAGCATGATCATGCCGCCGAGCAGCAGGTGCTCGGGGAGCATGGCGATCAACGCATCACGGCTGGGCATTGGCGGATGCGTTCGGGGTGGTCATGCGTTGCTGGTACTGCAGGGCAGCCCGCTCGGTCTTGCGCAGGGCACTGTCGGGGAAGAGACCAAGGGCGAAGATTGAGGCCGTGAGAATGCCGAGGATGCTCGTTTCGCGAAGCGTCAGGTCGTGCAACGGCCGGTGCGGCGCCTTGATGGGTCCGAAGAGGAAGGTGAGGGCGAAACGCAGCATGTACAGCGCGCCCAGCACCACGCCCGTTACGGCCGTTCCCGCCAGGTACAGCGGCAGGCTGTCGCCATCGAGATGGTGCCCCCAACCGGAGGTGAAGGCGCCGAGCAGCACCAGGAACTCGCCGGTGAAACCGCTGGTGGTGGGCAGTCCCACCGAAGCCAGCGTGAACACGAGAAAGAACACGGCGTACACGGGCATCTGCCGGGCCAGGCCGCCGTACGCAGCCAGCTCCCGCGTATGGCAGCGCTCGTACACCATGCCAACCAGCAGAAAGAGCCCCGCCGCCACCAGGCCGTGACTCACCATCTGCACGATCGCGCCCTGGATGCCGGCCAGGTCGAGGCTCAGCAGACCGAGCATCACGTAGCCCAGATGACTGATGGAGGAGTAGGCGATGATCTTCTTGATGTCCGTCTGGACCAGCGCGAGGCAGGCGCCGTACACAATGCTGATCACCGACAGCGTCATCAGCAGCGGCGTGAACTCCCGCGTGGCATCGGGGAAGAGCGGGAAGCCGAGCTTGATAAAACCGTACGTGCCCATCTTGAGCAGCACGCCCGCAAGAATCACCGAACCGGGCGTGGGCGCCTCGACGTGAGCATCGGGGAGCCAGGTGTGCAACGGCACCATCGGCACCTTGATCGCGAACGACAGCGCAAACGCACCGAAGAGCAACGTCTGCACCGGCAGCGGGAGCGACACCCGCATGAGGTCCGCGAAGGCGAACGATGCAACTCCGCCCGACTGCTGCAGCGACCAGACCAGATAGATGACGGCGGCCAGCATGAGGATACTGCCGAACGCCGTGTACAGCACGAACTTGACCGTGGCGTAGCTGCGGCGCGCCCCACCCCAGATCCCGATGATCAGGAACATGGGGATGAGCATCGCTTCCCAGAACACATAGAACAGGAAGAGGTCCTGCGCGAGGAACGCGCCCATCATCGCGAACTGCAGCAGGAGCACCATGACGTGGAAGAGCGCCACGTCCTTGTCGATGGCGTTCCAGGCGCCAAGGATCACCAGCGGCCCGAGGAATGCGGTGAGCAGGACCAGCAGGATGTTGATGCCATCGAGCCCGATGGCGTACGACACCCCCCAGTCAGCAATCCACGGGATGGTGGTCGCTGCCTGTAGCCCCGCCACCGCGCCGTCGAACTGCAGATAGAGCACCAGCGCCAGCACGAACTGCACCGCCATCAGGCCTGTGGTGACGAGGCGGACCGCCGACGTGTTCGCGCGCACCACGCCCAGAAGCAGGGCGCCCGCCACGGGGAGCCACAACAGGAGATTCAGCAGGAGCGCATCAGACACCGCGCCACCCCCAGAGCAGCGCGCCGACGAGCCCGAGCATCACGAAGAGAACGTAGAGTTGCAGATTGCCGGTCTGGATGCGTCCCAGTACGCCGGCGGTGCGCTGGGCGAGCGCGCCGAGCGTGTTCAGCGTGCCATCAAGCAGCAGCCGATCGCCGAAGCGGAGAAGGATGCGGTCGGAGACCCAGACCAGCGGCCGCGCCAGTACTCGGTCGTAGAGCTCGTCGACGAAGTACTTGCCCGACAGCAGCGCATGCACCGGCTTCATGCGCCGCGCCAGGCCGTCGACACGGGCCGGCGGGCCGCTGTACAGCCACACCGCCAGACCGACCCCCGCTGCCGCGATAGCCACGGAAACGTACAGCAGCGTATGCTCGAGGTGCTCCAGCGAGGCAACCACGGGCGGCAGCGGCGTGAGCGGCGCCAGGAACTCGGGGATATGGATGTAGCCGCCCACCGCCGACAGCAGCGCCAGCACCCCGAGCACGCCGGTCATCGAAAGCGGTGACTCGTGCACATGGTGCGCGACCTCGGCCGACATGCGCGACGTGCCGAAGAAGGTGAGCCACAGCAGGCGGAACATGTAGAACGCCGTCATGAAGGCGGTGACCGCGGCCAGCGCCCACATCCACGGCGCTCCGCCTCGTTCGCTGGCGAACGCGAACCAGAGTATCTCGTCCTTGGAGAAGAAACCGGCGAGACCGGGAATACCGGCGATAGCGGCCGTGGCGATCAGGAACGTCCAGAAGGTCACCGGGATGCGCGTACGCAGTCCGCCCATCTTCCGGATGTCCTGCTCCCCGCCCAGCGCGTGGATGACGCTGCCGGCGCCGAGGAACAGACAGGCCTTGAAGAAGGCATGCGTGACCACGTGGAAGATGGCCACCCCGTACGCGCCGACGCCGAGCGCCAGGAACATGAAGCCAAGCTGGGAGACGGTGGAGTAGGCCAGGACCTTCTTGATGTCCGTCTGCACGAGCGCAATCGTGGCCGCGAAGAATGCGGTAAGCACGCCCACCACCGCCATCACTTCGGAAGCCTCGGGGGCGTTGAGGTACAGCCCCGACATGCGCGCCACGAGGTACACACCCGCGGTGACCATCGTCGCGGCGTGAATCAGTGCCGACACGGGCGTCGGGCCCGCCATGGCGTCGGGCAGCCACACATACAGCGGAATCTGTGCCGACTTGCCGGTGGCCCCGATGAACAGGAACAGCCCCACCAGACTGGCCGACACCAGCGCCCCCTGCCCCGTCAGGAACGCCGTGTTGATGACGTCCATGTCGAGGGTGCCGAACGCCCGATACAGCAGGAACATCCCCAGCAGGAACCCGGCATCACCGATGCGGTTGGTGATGAACGCCTTCCGGCCGGCGGCGGCGTTGCCGAGGTCGTCGAACCAGAAGCCGATGAGCAGGTACGACGCCAGCCCTACACCTTCCCACCCCACGAACAGCACCAGCATCGAGCGGCCGAGCACCAGCAGGAGCATGAAGAACAGGAAGAGATTCAGGTACGCGAAGAAGCGCCCGAAGCTCTTGTCGTCGTGCATGTAGCCGGTGGAATAGATGTGGATGACCGACCCCACGCCCGTCACCACCAGCGTCATGATCGCGCTCAGGCGATCGAAGTAGAACGTGATGTCCAACGTCTGCTCACCCAGCGTCGCCCAGCGATACAGCGGCACCACGATGGGCGCGTACTCCCCCTGCTGCAGCGTGAGGAAGCTCACGATCGTGAGGGCGAACGCCGCCAACGGCCCCGCGCAGCCGACGATGGCGGCGACGCGATGGGAGAAGCGGTGTCCACCGAGCGCGGTGGCGAAGATGCCGTTGAGGAGAAAGCCGACCAGCGGGAGCAGCGCGATGAGCGCCAACGGATGCGTCATGCGCAACTAGCCCTTGAGCTCGGAGTAGCGGTCGACATCGAGCGACCGCGCGTGCTTGACCAGCAGCAGGATGATCGGAATGGCCAGAGCCACTTCGGCGGTCGCCACCACGAAGACGAGGAACACCAGCACCGCGCCCGCCGTATCACCGCGCTGCTGCGCGAAGGTGACCAGGCTGAGGTTCACGCCATTGAGCATGAGCTCCATGCACATCAGCATCACGAGCACGTTGCGGCGGATGACCACCCCGAACAGCCCGAGGGTGAACAGGGCGCCGGAGAGCCAGAGCAGCGCCGTGACCTTATCCATGGCCACCGCCCTGGCGGCGGCTCACCGCGATGACCGCAAGCGCCGCGACAATCGCGCCCACCAGCAGCACCGTGGTGAGCTCGAACTGGAGCCAGTAGGTGCGCAGGAATTCGGTGGAGAACTCCGTGAGGGTGAAGGATTCCCCCATGGGTTCGGCGGGACCGGCATCCCGGAGCCGGCCGCGGGAGACGCTGATGCCCAGCACGCCGCACAGCAGCGCCCCCGTGACCACCCCTGGCAGGAGCAGCCGTGAGAAGCGCGAGCGCCCCGGCGCCTCGCGGACCTCGAGCAGCATGATCACGTACACCATGAACACCATCACGGCCCCCACGTAGATCAGCACCTGGAAGGCGGCGATGAAGTGCACGCCGATGAGACCGTAGACGGCGCCCAGTGCCGTCATCGACGTGATGAGCGCGAGCGCCACGCGCATCGGCTCCCGCAGCACCAGCATCGAGGCGGCGCTCACCAACGCGACCACCCCGAACAGGGCGAGGATCACGGTGTCGATCGGTCGCGCCCCCGCCGGACGCTCTCACCCACCGTGAGCGGAACAGGTTTGGGCGGATACGGTTTGGCCACGTCGGACTGGGGCCGCCAGGTAAGCATCTCGTCCATCGTCATCCACATCTCGTAGCGGTTGTCCGAGACGAGGTTCGGCACATCCTCCTGCATGCGGATGGCGTCCTCGGGACAGGCTTCCACGCACAACCCGCAGAAGACGCACCGCGAATAGTCGATCTCGAACCGCACCGGATACTTGGGGTGCGCCGGATCGTTCGGGTCGAACCCGGCCTCGATCTCGATGACCTTCGCGGGGCAGACCGTCGCGCACATGTTGCACGCGATGCACTGCGGCGACCCGTCGGGGCGCTGCGTGAGAATGTGCTTGCCCCTGTTGCGCGGCGCGAAATCCTTGCGCTTCTCCTCGGGGTAGTACGTGGTCACGGCCCCGCGACGTCCCGTGACCCACTTGGTCATGTTGCGGAGGAACACCCCGGTCGTAATCGCCAGCCCCTTGAGCACTTCGGGCAGGTAGATGCGCTCGTACCAGGTCATCTCCGGCTCGTTCCAGTACTGCTTTCGCGCGTACCGCGTCGGCCGGACCTTCGGTGTTGGGCCGGAGTTGGTCGGCGTGCTCATGACGCCGCTCCGGTCAGCCACATCACCACCACCGTCACCGCGAGATTGGCCAGCGATACCGGCAACAGCAGTTTCCACGAGAGCCCCAGCATCTGGTCGTAGCGGAAGCGTGGCAACGTCCACCGGATCTGGATCTGCACCACGCAGAGAAGGGCCACCTTCCCGAGGAAGGTGAGCAATTGCAGCGGCACCCGCACGGCCTGACTCAGCTCCACGACGCGCCCGCCCGGGAAGGTGAACCCGGTATCGGTCATGTACGGCAGGTTGTAGCCACCCAGAAACAGCGTAGCGAACAGGGCGCCCACCACCGCGATCTGAATGAACTCGGAGAACATGAACAGTCCGAGCTTCATCGCGCTGTACTCGGTGAAGTACCCGGCGATGAGCTCCGACTCCGCCTCCGGAAGGTCGAACGGGATGCGCTTGTTCTCGGCGATGGCCGCAGTGAGGAACAGGAAGGCCGCCAGCGGCTGATAGAAGATGCCCCAGGCCGGCAGCACCCCGCCGATGGTCCCCGACTGCCGGCGCACCATGGCGCCCAGATCGAGCGTGCCGTACACGAGGATGAGCCCGAGCACGGTGAGCGCCATCACCAGCTCATAGGAGATCATCTGCGAGCCGGCGCGCAGCCCGCCAAGCAGCGAGAACTTGTTCTCCGAAGCCCAGCCGGCGAGCATCGCGCCGATGATGCCCAGACTGCTGAACGCGAAGACGATGAGCAGCCCGCCGTCGAGCGTGGCGATCTGCATGGGATACGCGCGGTCGCCGAACCACGAGGACAGGAAAGGGAGCAGCTGGCCGGGCACGACGGTGCCACCGAAGGGCACCACCGCGAACACGAGCAGCACCGGCGTGAACACGATGAATGGGGCGAGAAAATACCCCACCTTGTCGTGCGCGCGCGGCTTGAAGTTCTCCTTGAGAAGCATCTTGAGGCCGTCCGCCATGCCGTGGAACAGCCCCAGCCACACCAGCTTGATGTTGGTGAAGGGGATGCGGATGTAGGCCCGGTTCGCGCCGATGCGATCGGCCATCACCGCCGACTGTTTGCGCTCCACCCACGTGAGCAGGCCGCCGAAGCTGAGCAGCATCACGATGGCATACGTGATGAACACCAACGAGACGACGAGATCGGGCCAGAGGCTGTTCATGCGCCGCCCCTCGACGCGGCCTTTGCCGACTTCGCGGGCAACGACCGGCCGGCGGCGAGCGCGGGAAAGAGCGACGCGGCATGCGCCACCGTCGGCGCCGGCGCGAAGCACGCCGTGAACGGCGTCACCGTGCCCTCGAAATTGGTGTAGTGCCCGCTTCGCTCGGTCTGGATGCTGACCGGCAGGAAGACATCGGCCGCCGCCAACTGGTCGTGCGCATAGGCGTCCAGCCGGATGACCCGCGCGCCGGCGGGCACCGCCGCCTGGTCGAAGCCTTCGCCCCAGACGAGTACCACATCGGGAGAGCCCAGCGCCGCGGATACGTCGGCCGGCAGCATCGGGAACCGCGCCGTTGCCGCCCGCGTGTTGGGGTTCTTGTCGGCGCGGATCAGCACCGCGTCCTCCAGTACCTCACCCGGCTGCGGCACATGATCGGCCTTCACGTACGCCGTCATGGCACGGCCGAGGCGCGCGGCGAACGCGTCCTGAAACGCGGCCAGCTCCTCGTTGGACGCCCAGCTCGACACGAGCGCCACCACCCGTTTGGCCGAGGCCAGCAGCGCCGCCGCGGCCGATGTCGCCTCGTCGAGCGACACCGCCCGCCCCTTCACCATGGCCTGCAGCGCCCGCGGCCGCTCGAAGATGGCCGCCAGGTCGCGCGCCTTGTTGCACACCCAGGGTCCGTTCACCGCCGGGTTGTCCAGCGGTGTCACGCGCTCGATGCGTGTATTGAGCCGTGCGTCGAGCGACTTGAACGCCCACTCCGGCTTGCGATGCCAGAGGTTGATGCTGCACCCGCGCGAGCAGCCCGGACACACCGAAGGGGTGGCCTTCGTGTACCAGACCCGCGAATGATCGAGATCCTTGCGGGAGAGCAGCGCCCCCACCGGGCAGATGTCGATCACGTTGTCCGAGTACACATCCTCGTTGAAGTTCGCATCCTCGGCGGGACGGATCAGCGAGTGGTCACCGCGGAAGACCGCTCCCAGCGCGTGCGACTGCGAAACTTCGTGGGTGAACCGGACGCAGCGCGTGCACATGATGCAGCGCTCGTTGTCCAGCATGATGCGGTCGGACAGCGGGTAGAACTTGGTGGCGTGGTTCTTCCGGTCGATGGACTGCGACGCGCGACCGTTGTGCTCGTAGTGGTAGTCCTGCAGGATGCACTCGCCGGCCTTGTTGCAGATGCCGCAGTCCACCGGGTGGTTGAGCGTGATGAACTGCATGGTGTCGCGCCGCAGCCGCTTCACGTTCTCCGACTCCGTGAGCACGCGCATCCCCGCCGTGACCGGCATGTTGCAGCCGATGTCGAACCACGGGTCACCGCGCTCCTGCTCCACTTCCACCATGCAGATGCGGCAGTTGCCGGGCACCGACAGCTCGGGGTGCCAGCAGAAGTGCGGAATGTCCACACCAGCACGCCGCGCCGCCTGAATGACCGTCTCGCCGGCGAAGGCCGTGGCCGGTTCCCCGTTGATGAAGAAGTCGATCGTACGACTGGTATCGACGGGCTCGTTGTTGCCCTTCATGCACCCGCCCCGGCGTACAGCGGCACCGGCACGGCGCCGTCGAATGGGTCGACCACCGTCAGGCGCCCGTCGTACATGGAGCGGCCATTCCTGATGTAGTACTCGAACTCCTCGCGGTAGTGATCGAGGATCGCCGAACAGGCGTAGCCGGCCGAGTCGCCAAGGCTGCAGATGGTGGTGCCGTCGTTGGCGGTGGAAATGGTGTACAGGCGGTCGATGTCGTCGAGGCGACCTTCACCGCGCACGATGCGGTCGAGGATGCGCTCCATCCACCCCATCCCCTCGCGACAGGGCGTACACTGGCCGCACGACTCATGGTGGTAGAAGCGCTGGATAACCCGCGCCAGGCGCACCATGCAGGTCCCCTCCGCCACGGCGATCATACCCCCCGAGCCGATCTGCGAGCCCGCCTTGAGCGCCGCATCGTGGTCGAGGGTCACCCCCTTGATCTCGTTGGCGTCGAGGATCTTGGTGGACACGCCGCCGGGAATCACGCACTTGAGCGCCCGCCCCTCCTGCATGCCGCCGCAGTCCTCGTAGAGGAATTTCTCCCACGAGTAGCCGTACTCGACTTCGTAGACGCCCGGTCGCACGACATGGCCCGAGATGGAAATCATCTGGGTCCCCGCGCTCTTGCCCACCCCGACCTTCTTGAACTCGGCGGCGCCGATGGACAGGATAACCGGCACGTTGGCCAGCGTCTCCACGTTGTTCACCACCGTCGGGCGCTGGTAGAGCCCCTTCACCGTCAGGCGCGGCGGTCGGTTGCGCGGCCACCCCTTCTTGCCCTCGAGCGAGGCCAGCATGGCCGAGGCCTCGCCGCACACATACGAGCCGGCCCCACGGTAGAGCACCACGTCGAGCGAGTAGCCCGAGCCCATGATGTTCTCCCCGAGCAGGCCGGCCGCGTAGGCTTCCTCGATGGCATCACGCATGCGCCGCCACGGCAGGTCGAACTCGCCGCGAATGTAGATGAACGCGTGACGACCCATGAGGGCGAACGACGCGATGATCAGCCCCTCCAGCGCCATGTGCGGCACATGCTCGAGCAGCCAGCGATCCTTGAAGGTGCCGGGCTCCCCTTCGTCCGCATTCATGCACACGTAGTGCGGCTCGCCATCGTCCAGCTTCACCACCCCCCACTTCCGGCCGGCCGGGAAGGCGGCACCGCCATGGCCGAGGAGTCCCGCCGCGGCGACCTCCTTGGTCACCTCGGTCGGCGACATGCCGCGCAGCACCTTGGCGAGTGCTGCGTACCCGCCGCGGGCGCGATACGCTTCGAGCGCGTGCGACGTCTCCGTCACCGGGAAGTTCATGAAGAACTTCCGACCGCTCAGCTCCGGCATCGTGGGCGCGCTCACCGGGCGAGTTCCTCGAGCAACGCATCGACCGCGGCCGGCGTGAGGTTCTCGTGGTACGTGTCGTTGACCATCATCATGGGAGCGGTGCCACACGAGGCGAGGCACTCCACCGTGGACAGCGTGAACCGGCCATCCGGCGTGGTCTCACCGGGCTGGATGCCCAACCGGCCGCACAGGTAGCGCACGAGCCCTTCGGCGCCGCGCAGCGAGCACGACACGTTGTGGCACACCTGCAGATGGTGCCGACCGAGCGGCTCGCGTGTGAACTGCGTGTAGAAACCGAGGACTTCGTCCACCTGCGTGCGCGGCACGCCGAGGTAGGCCACGAGTTCGTCGATGTCGGAGTCGGCGATGTAGCCGCGCTCCTCCTGGATACGGCGCAGGCACGGAATGGTGAGCGAGCCCTCGAACCCGGCGGGATACCGCCGCTTCCACTGCTCGAACTCGGGGATCAGATGCTGGATGCTGTTCATCGGTCGCACTCCCCGCCAATCATGTTCACCGACCCGAAGGTGGTGACGATGTCGGCGAGCTGATAGCCGTCGAGCATGCGGTGCACGCCGCCCATGTGCACGAAGCTGGGCGACCGCACGTGCACCTTGTGCGGCACGCCCGCACCGGTGCTCACGATGTAGAACCCCAGTTCGCCGTTGGCGCCTTCGTGCGCCACGTAGATGTCACCGGCCGGCACCACGGGGCCTTCCATCACCAGCTTGAAGTGGTTGATGAGCGACTCGATCTCGGTGTAGACCAGCTCCTTTTCGGGAAACACGCACCGCCGGTCGTCGACGTTGATGGGGCCGTCGGGCATGAGGTCCATGCACTGCCGGATCATGTACACCGACTCGTCCATCTCCCGCATGCGCACGTAGTAGCGGTCGTAGTTGTCCCCCTTGATGCCCACCGGGACGTCGAAATCCAGTTCGCCGTAGGCGAGATAGGGCGTGTCCTTGCGCAGATCTCGGGGAGCGCCGGTGGAGCGCAGAATCGGCCCCGTGAAGCCCCAGTGCAGCGCCTCGGCGGTGCTCAGTACGCCCACGTTCCGCATGCGATCAATGAAGATGCGATTGCGGTCGACGAGGCCGTGCACGCGGTCGACGTACTCCTCGTACTCGGTGAGAATCGCCCGCAGTCGGGTGAACCATCCGTCCGGCACGTCGTAGGCGAGGCCGCCGATGCGCCCGTACGAGTACGTCACCCGGGCCCCCGTGAGCGCCGCGAGATGTTCGTACATGGCATCGCGCGCCGTCACGAGGTACAGGAAGCCCGTCATCGCCCCCAGCTCCATGAGCTGGGCGGCCACGCATGTCAGGTGATCGGCGAGCCGCGAGTACTCCGCCAGCAGCGTGCGCAGGTAGCGCGTGCGCGGCGTGATCTCGATGCCCATCAGCTGCTCAACGGCATCGCAGTACGCGAAGTTATTGATGAGCGCCGAGCAGTAGTTGAGGCGATCGACGTACGGGATGAGGTTGTGCCAGGTGTGATCCTCGCACTCCTTCTCGAAGCCGCGATGCAGGTACCCGCAGTGCACGTCGGTGCGCACGACCTTCTCGCCATCGAGCTCGGCGATGACCTGCACGGTGCCGTGCGTGGCCGGGTGCGAGGGGCCGATGTTGACGACGACCGTGTCGTCGCGCGACGGGGTGAACGACGTCGAGACCGGATTCGCGATCGGCGGGCGGGAGACGGGGCTAGCGGACAAGGGCACCCTGCGGCGGGAGGTACGGCACCAGCGGTTGCTCCTGCTGCTTGGGATAATCCTTGCGCAGCGGATGCCCCACGAAGCCTTCGTATAGCAGGATCGGGCGCAGGTCCGGATTGCCCCGGAAGCGGATGCCGTACATGTCGTGGCACTCGCGTTCCATGTAGTGCGCCGACCCGTACAGCGTGATCAGCGTATCGACCGTGGGGTCCTTCTCCCGCACCCGCGTCTTGATCCGCACGCGCACCTTGTGCGCGGTGGAGTAGAAGTGCCAGACCACCTCGAAGCGCAGGGGGGCGTCGGGCCAATCCACCGCCGTCACGTCCAGGAACAGGTCGAAACCGAAGTCGTCCCGCAGCCGTTGCACGGTGGGCACCAGTGCGGGCGGATCGAGTTCGAGCACGAGCGCCCCGTGCATCACACCGCGCGAGGCGACACCGAACTGCTGCTGCAACTGCTCGAGGACCGGGGCGCTCACGGCTCAGAAGGTGTCATTGATGATCGGATGGCGCCCGCTGGCGATCTTCTCCTGCAGGCGCATGATCCCGTCGATGACCATCTCCGGGCGCGGCGGGCAGCCGGGCACGTAGATGTCCACCGGGATGATCCGGTCGATGCCGGGGAGCGACGCGTAGTTCTGGTAGAAGCCGCCAGTGCTGGCGCAGACACCAAACGCCATGACCCACTTGGGCTCGCACATCTGCTCGTAGACTTTGAGGAGGATGGGAGCCTGCTTCTGCGTGACCGTACCCACGACCATCAGCAGGTCGGCCTGACGGGGCGAGAAGCGCGGCAGCGCCGCACCGAAACGATCGGTGTCGTAGGCCGACGCACTCACGGCCATGAACTCCATGGCGCAGCAGGCGGTGACGAACGGATACGGAAAGAGCGAGAACTTGCGCGCCCAGCCGACCAGTTCGTCCTTGCGCGTCGTGAGATACTCGAACGTCGCGTGCTTGGTGTGCGTGGACGCCGGGGTGCCGACGGCGGTCCCGGCGCCGGGCGCCGCCGCCACAGGCACACCGGCCGCGTCCACGATGGGAAGGCGCTTGCCGTACATCGGTTACTCCGTCACCGCCTCGAGAATCCGTGCTCGATATACATATATAAGGCAGAGAACCAGCAGGGCGGCGAAGAGGAAGAACGTGAACACCATGAACCCGGAGAGCGGTCGTGCCCCAAGCGTCCAGATGATCAGGAACATCGTCTCCAGGTCGAACAGCAGGAAGAGGATGGCCACCGCGTAGTACTTGATGGGCACCGCCTTGACGTTCACCACCTCCACCGGCGTGGCGCCGCACTCGAAGGGCTCGAGTTTGGTCGAGGTCGCCACCGGCTTGGGCCCCAACATCGCGTTCAGCGTCAGCGCCAGGCCGACGAAGCCGACGATGGCGAGCGCATACAGCAGGAACGTGATGTACGGGGTCATGGCACGGGCAGGGGCGCCGGGAGTCCAGACGACGACCCGCAGGCCGTCAGGGGAGGGGCAGGACCAATGGTCCTAACCGGACCACCGGACTGAGCCACCACCGGCAACGTGCCAGAGCGCACAGACCGAGTCAAGGCGGGGTAGCCGGGCGCGCCGGACCAGTTTCGGCGCCCCCGGGCTCGGCGCCCGCGATGACGATCATGTCACGGCGCTGAAACATTTCTTAATGCTGACCCGGTTGCTGTTGCTGGCGGCACTTGTGATATTCCGCTCGTCACGCCCAGCCGGACCTTGTTGCTCGGTTCGTCCCACCCCCCGGGCCGGTGCGCGCGTTCTGCCGGTGGTGCTTCTGCCGCCGGCGCCATCCCATGACATGGAAGGAGATGTTGATGTCCCACCGAGCGAAGGTTTCTCGCGTGGCAGCCATCGCCGCCTCCCTGCTCTTCGCCCTCCCGGCCGGCGCCCTCCAGGCGCAAACCGGAACGATCAGCGGGAAAGTGACCGATGCCGCCACCAAGCTTCCCATCGCCGACGTCCGCGTCGTGATCTCGGGCACCGCCTTCGAGACCCAGACCAACAGGGACGGCGAATACCGTTTGCTCAACGTCCGCCCCGGGCTCACCGGCATCTCGGCGTTCCGCATCGGCTACAAGGCGAAGCAGGACACGGCCAGTGTCGTCGCCGGCCAGACGGTGACCCTCGACCTGCAGATGACGCAGTCGGTCATCAACCTCTCCGAAGTCGTCGTCACGGGCACCGCCGGTAACCAGGAGCGCAAGGCGCAGGCTGCCCTCGTCGCGTCCGTGGGCGCTGCCGACATCATCAAGGACGCCCCGGTCACCAACGTGGCCAACCTGCTCCAGTCGCGCGTCCCCGGTGTGGCTCTGAGTTCGCAGTCGGGCACCAAGGGCACGGCCACGCAGATCCGTATCCGCGGCGCCTCGTCCATCAATCTCTCCAACCAGCCGCTCCTCTTCATCGACGGGGTGCGTGTCAATGAAGGGCAGATCGGCTCCGGGCAGTCGGGCCAGCAGTTCGACCGCCTGAACGACCTGAACCCGGAAGAAATCGAGAGCATCGAAGTCGTGAAGGGTCCGGCCGCCGCCACGCTCTACGGCGCCGACGCCTCGGCCGGCGTGATCCAGATCATCACCAAGAAGGGTCGCGCGGGCTCCAACAACTTTCAGCAGACGATCCGCCTCGAGCAAGGCCGGGCGAACGTCGACCACTGGGACGTCCCGGACAATTTCGGCAACTGCACCGCCGCCCTCGTCGCCGCGACCAGCACCAACCCGCTCTGCCGCGGCCGTGAGGTGGGCGCACTGGTCAGTGACAACCCGCTCGAGCGCGTGGGCGCCTTCCAGACCAGCCGGGAGAACGTCTTCAACTACGGTATCCGCGGCGGCGGCCAGAACTACGGCTTCAGCCTGTCGTATGGCTCCGACAACTCGTCGGGTACCTTGCCGAACCAGGCGTTCAACCGCTACAACGTCCGCACGAACGTCAACTACATCGCCAACTCGAAGCTCAACTTCGACATCGGTGCCGGCCTCGTGCAGTCGGGCGTGCAGCTCCCCGACAACGACAACAATATTTTCGGTTGGCTCGGTGGCGGCCTGCTGGGCAGTCCGCTGACCCGCAATGACTCGCCGAATGCCTCGGCGACGCAGAACGGTTGGTTCAGCAACCGCCAGTTCAACGCCATCCGCTCGGTCGAGCGTGAACTGCTGACCAAGCGCGCGACCACGTCCATCACGGCCAACTACGCGCCGACGTCGTGGTTCACCAACCGCGTCACCGGCGGTCTCGACTTCGCCAGCGACGACCAGATCATCTTCTTCCCGCGCAACGACAGCCTCTGGTACGGCGGCCAGACCGATGGCGGCAGCAATACCTCCACCAATCGGTCCGCCGAGCGCTACACGTTCGACTACCTCGGCAACATGAAGAAGCAGTGGGGCAGCGACTGGGAGACCAACCTGTCGTTCGGCCTCCAGGTCATCTCCTCGCGCAACACCGTGCTGAACGCCACCGGTATCGGCTTCGTCACCAACGCCAACCGCTCCATCGGGTCGGCGGCCACCACCACCGGCGGTGGCGGTTTCACCGAGCAGCGTCAGTACGGCTACCTCAGCCAGCTGCAGATCGGCAACCAGAACAAACGCTTCCTCCAGGTCGCCGTGCGCATCGACCGCAACTCGTCGTTCGGTGCCGAGGCGCCGTCGTTCGTGCTGCCCAAGATCGGTGGCTCGTGGGTGATCAGCGAGGAAGACTTCTTCAGCCCGCTGCAGGGCATCGTGAACACGCTCCGCCTGCGCGCGGCCTACGGCACCACCGGCCGCTCGCCGAACCCGGGTGACGCGCTCACCACGCTGGCGGCGGCGTCGTTCAACATCACCGGCGCGACCGGCGCCGGCGCCGTGCTCGGCAACCCGGGTAGCGCGGACCTCAAGCCGGAGCGCGGCACCGAGTTCGAGGCGGGCCTCGACGCCGGCTTCTTCGACAACCGCGTGTCGGCCGAACTCACCTACTTCCGCAAGACCACCAACGACCTGATCATCGCCCGCCCGATTCCGCCGTCGCTTGGCTTCAACGCCAACCCGTTGGCCAACCTCGGCTCGGTGCTCAACAGCGGTGTCGAGCTCGCGGTGAACGTCTCGGCGGTCAACCGTCAAAACTTCCGCTGGGACATCCGTGGTGCGGCCAACACGCTGCGCAACGAACTCACGGACCTGGGCGGCATCCTGCCCTTCCCGCTCGGCGGCGTGGGCCGCACGCTCGTCGGCCAGCAGCTGGGTGTGTCGGTGGCCAAGCGCATCAAGAGCATCGACGTGGCCAACAACCGTGTCGTGGTCGAAGACTCCCTCGGTCCGGTGGGCAACCTCTTCCCGGCCATGGAGTGGAACGTCACCAACAACGTGACGCTCTTCAAGAAGCTGCGTCTTTCGGCGATGGTCGACGCGAAGCTCGACGTGACGGTGCACAACAACACGGCGTTCTTCCGCGAAACGCAGCTCGTGCGCTCCAACCTGCGCCTCGACCCGACGCTGCTGTCGGCCGAGGAGCGGCTCCGCCGCTTTGGCCCGTTCGTGCAGGAGAACGGCGCCGCCACGACGGTGAACGACGTGCGTGAGGCCTACATCGAGGACGGCTCGTTCATCCGTTTCCGTGAACTGTCGGCCACGTACACGCTGCCCCAGTCGCTCAATATCCTTGGCATCCGCATGTCCGGTGCGTCGGTGACCTTCGCCATGCAGAACGTGGCGCTCTGGACCGACTACTCGGGTGCCGACCCGGAAGTCAACTCGCAGACCGGCCCTTTCTCGCGGCAGGACTTCCTGACCGTGCCCAACCCGAAGCGCTCCGTGCTTCGCTTCAACCTCACCTTCTGACCGCGATAGAGATCATGAAGAAGATCGTACGCGCGGTTTCGCGCACCGCCGCGGGCGCCCTGCTCGCCGTGGGCGCCGCCGCCTGTGGTGACGAGTTCGTCACCGTCACCAACCCGAACGTCATCGACGCGTCCACGGTCGATCCGCTGGCCAGCGGCAACACGCTGGCGCTGTCGGCACAGCAGAACTACGTGGACATGATCGGCCTGCTCGCCATGTACGGCGGCTGGTTCAGCGGCGAAGCCAACGTGTCCGACACGTTCCCGACCCGCAACGAGTTCGGCGTCCGCAACATCACCGACCTGAACACGTCGTTGAACGGCGATGTGTGGCAGCCGCTCTCACGGGCCATCGCCTCGGCCAAGCAGGTGCTCGACCTGGATCTGCCGAATCCGACCACCAACATCAGCGTGGCCCGCGCCGCGACGTTCCGGGCATTCGCCATGCTGCAGATGGCGTCGGACTTCTGCACGGGTTCATTCTCCTCGGGGCCAGAGCTGAACACGAACCAGATGCTGGACTCGGCCTCGTTCTGGTTCACGCGGGCCATCGAAGTCGGCCGTGCCAATGGCTCGGCCGACGGAGTGGCCTTCGCCAATGCGTCGCTCGTGGGCCGGGCCCGTACCCGCCTGCAGCGCGGCGACAACGCCGGCGCGGCGACCGACGCCGCCGCCGTGCCGACCGGGTTCAACTTCAACCTGCGCTACACGGACGATCTGGCGAACCGTGACCGCCTGAGCAACGACCTGCGCATCTTCTCGTTCACCCGCGGCTCCATCTCGGTGGCGCCGTGGTACCGCCAGAACGACCCGCGCGTGCCGTTCCGCGTGCAGGGGGGCAACCCGGCGCCCGACGCGGCGCCGCAGGACGCGGTGCCGGGTGGCTTCCACCAGCAGCGCAAGTTCGACGCCTTCGACAGCCCGATGCGTCTAGCGTCGAAGCTCGAGGCCGATTTCATCGCGGCCGAGGCGTCGGGCAGCGTGCAGACCCAGCTCGCGCTGATCAATTCCCGCCGCGCCGCCAACGGCCGGCCGGCCTACGACGGCCCGACCGATGCGGCTAGCGTCAAGACGGAGCTCTTCAACCAGCGGGCGCTCGAGTTCTACCTCGAGGGCAAGCGGGTGGCCGACTTCCGCCGGTCGCCGGCCTCGGTGGCCCCGACGATCACGGCCGCCGGCCAGCCCTACTTCAAGCCGGGGATCGGGAACACCGGCACGGACACGTGCTACCCGATCCCGCGCACGGAGCGCGACAACAACCCGAACATGACGGGTGGCTCGAACGGCTGACCCCAGCCGACGGCCAGGGTGACGATCCAGCGGGGGGTGGAGCTTCGGCTCTGCCCCCCGCTGTGTCGTTCCGTCCTAGGATCAGGTCGTCGCCCCCGCATCCGGTGTCCAGTCGTGTTGACACCCGGTCCAATCGGTCGCACCTTGGTCACAGACGGCGGGCCCGCTTTCCGAGCCCTTTGCGGTTGACGCAGGAACCTGTTTTTTTCCTGCGCGTTGACTGTGCGGCAGCGCGACATCCCCAGTGCGCTGCGCCACCTTCGTCATCCTTGCCTGACACCGCTCCGATGAGTCTTCGGCGTCCCACGACCATGGTGGCATGATCGCGCCCGCCCCGATGACGGACGCGGCCGAGTGCGCCCGAATCACCCTGGCGCACGCCCGCACGTTTTCCCTCGCCAGCAAGCTGCTTCCCACCGGGAAGCGCCGTGCGGCCTACGCCCTGTACGCCTTCTGCCGGGTGGCCGACGATCTTGTCGACCAAGCGGATCACGGCAACCTGGCGGCGCTGCGTGTGCAGCTCGACGCCTACCGGGATGAACTGCAGGCGGCGCTCGATGGCCGCCCGAGCGGTCCCATCTTTCGGGAGTTGGCGTGGGTCACCCGCGCCTACGATGTCGCCCCCGACCCGCTCTTCGAACTGCTCGACGGCGTCGGCCGCGACCTCGAGGCGCACCGCTACGAGAGCTGGGCCGAGCTCGAGCAGTACTGCGAAGGCGTCGCCAGTTCCGTCGGCGAGATGTGCACCTACGTGTTCGGCGTCCCGGCCGGTCCGGCGCTGCGCACCAAGGCCATCCAGTATGCCCGCACGCTCGGCACGGCCATGCAGCTCACCAATATCCTGCGGGATGTGGGGGAGGATGCCCACCGTGGCCGCTGTTACCTGCCGGCCGAGGACATGGCCCGTTTCGGGCTGACCCCACAGGACGTGCTCACCTGCGGGGCCTCGCTGGTCCGCGAGCCGGGGTGGGCCCGTCTGATGGCCTTCGAGGTCAGCCGCGCCCGCGCTCTGTACGAGGCTGCCATGCCGGGCATCGCCCTGCTCGCGGCCGACGCGCAGCGGTGCGCCGCGGCCTGCGCCACGGGCTACGCCGGTATCCTGACCGCCATCGAGGCTCAGGGGTACGACACCATTTCGACCCGGGCCCGCATCGGGCGCCTGGCGCGGGTCGGCATTCTCTGGAATGCGTGGCGCTACCGCGCCCCGACGCCCGACCTGTCGGCGCTGGGCCACGGGCCACGCATCGTCTGGGAACCCAACTCGGCGTCGGCCAATTCCGACGCCCTGATCCGTCTTGCCTGAGGGGCTGCTCGCATGACTCACTCTTCCGACCTTCGGGATACCACACAGTCGACGCTGTTCCGGATCGCGGCCATCGCCCTGATCGGGCACGCGTTCTTCTCGGCATTCTCGGCGTTCGCGTTCGCCACCTTTCTGGTGCCCCCCTATCCGGAGTGGCTCCAGACCCCGCAGAACCAGAAGGTGATGGCCATGGGCTTCACCTACGGGGGGGCCACCACGGTTACCCTCGGGGCCATCGCGGGCCTGGCGTTTCTCGCGCACACCATCGGCGTTGGGCGCGCGGCGGCCGTGTTCCTGGTGTCGTTCGTGCTCGCCTTCACCTCGGAATACGCGGGCACGGTCACCGACTATCCGTTCGGCGCGTACGAGTACTCCAGCCAGCTCGGCTACAAGATCCTCGACCGGGTGCCGTTCAACATCCCGACGTCGTGGTTCTACATGCTGGTGGCGTCGCTGGCCATCTGCGGCCGGTTCCTGCCGGCCAAGGATGACAATGCGTCGAAGTGGTGGTGGGCCTTCGTGGGCGGTGTCGTTCTGACGCTGTGGGACGTCTCCATGGATCCCGCCATGGTCAAGACCAACCACTGGTTCTGGCAGATCGGCGACCTCTCCGACCGCAGCGCGTTCGAGCAGTTCATCGGCAAGCCCATCTTCTTCGGCATGCCCATCACCAACTGGCTCGGCTGGCTGCTCACCGGCATCATCGTGGCCCGCGTCATGCTGGCGCTCGTGCCCCCCTCGGTGTGGGCCGTCAAGGTCTCGCCGCACCGGCTGCCCATTACGCTCTACGCCGTGAACGGATTGCTGCCCATCGTGATCTGCCTCCGGCAGGACATGGTACTGGCGGGTGTGCTCGGCACCATCGCCATGGGCATCCCGCTCTGGGCCGCGCTCCGTAACGACCCGGCGCCCCTGACGTCCCTCGGCACGACGCCGTCCACGCCGCTTGGCCGGGTGGCGGTGTCGGGCAACTGACCAGACCGCCGGCCTTCCGGCAGCAAGACTGAACGGCCGGGCACTCGCCCGGCCGTTTTTGAAATCGGGCGTCTTGCGACGCCTGCTCCAGGGATTCCCGGGCACACTCCCGCCCGGGACTGCGTTAGCCTCCACGACTGCGGTATGGATCGCCTCGTCCCCATTTTCGATTCCGATGCCCTGCCGATCGGCATCCTCGTCCTCATCGTCTTCGAGGCCGCGGTGCTGGTGCTCTGGCAGCGACGCAACCCGAACTCCCCACTCGGGTCGCCGAATACGGCGCGCATCGTGTCGTTCCTGGGGGCCGGTGGTTCGCTGGTCGCTGCGATGATCTTTCATCGGCGGCCTGACCCGTCGCCGGAAGGATTCGCCATTGCCATGCTGTGCGCGATGGTGATCCACCTCTGGCACATCGCCGTCCTGCTCCGTCGCTGACAGGCGCCGGAGCGGGTGATCCGCTTCTTCAGCATTCCGGTTCATGCGCATTGTCGTCATCGGCAGTGGATTCGGCGGACTTGCCGCCGCCATCCGCCTGCAGGCCCAGGGTCACGACGTCACCATCGTCGAGAAACTCGACAAGGCCGGCGGGCGGGCGTACGTGTTCGAGCAGGACGGCTTCACCTTCGATGCCGGCCCCACCATCATCACCGCCCCCTGGGTGCTCGACGAGCTCTTCGCGCTCACGGGCCGCACGACCGCCGACTACATCAAGCTCGTCCTCCTCGACCCCTTCTACAACATCCGGTTCGAGGACGGGACGGTCTTCCACTACAACGGCGACAAGGACGCGCTCGTGCGGCAGGTGCGCGCGTTCTCGCCGGACGACGTGGACGGCTACCTGCGCTTCCGTGAAAAGGCGTGGGAGATCTTCAACGTCGGCATGCCGCTGATCGACAAGCCGTTCCTGTCGGTCGGGTCGATGGTGAAGGTGCTGCCGGAGCTCATTCGCACGCGCTCCGACATCTCGGTGGCCGGCCTCGCCGACAAGTACCTCAAGGATGCGCGGCTGCGGCAGGTGTTCTCGTTCCACCCGCTGCTGGTGGGGGGCAACCCATACCGGGCGTCGTCCATGTACGCGCTCATCCACAAGCTCGAGCAGCAGTGGGGCGTGCTCTTCGCCATGGGCGGTACGGGCGCCCTCGTGCGTGCGCTGGTGCAGGCGTTCGAGGACCTGGGCGGCCGCATCCGCTACGAAAGCGAGGTGCAGGAAATCCTCGTCGGCGACAACCGGCGCACCACCGGCGTGAAACTCGTGGGCGGCGAGCAGCTGCGTGCCGACGCCGTGGTGTGCAACGGCGACCTCGTGCAGGCCTACCGCACGCTGATCGCTCCCGAGAAGCGCCCCAGCATGAGCAACCGCAAGGTCGAGAAGCTGCGCCACTCGATGTCGCTCTTCGTGATTTACTTCGGTACGGACCGGCAGTACGAAAACATCGCGCACCATGAGATCATCATGGGCCCGCGCTACAAGGCGCTCCTCGAGGACATTTTCGAGCGGAAGATCCTCGCCGATGATTTCTCGCTGTACCTGCACCGCCCCACCGCCACCGATCCGTCGTTGGCCCCGCCGGGGCACGACTGCTGGTACGTGCTCTCCCCGGTGCCACACCTGGGAGGCAACGTCGACTGGGAAGCGGTGGGCCAGCGGTACCGGGACCGCATCATGCGGTACCTCGAGGACCGGTACCTGCCCGATCTGTCCAAGCACATCGTGACCGAGCGGCGCATCGACCCGCGCTACTTCGAGCGCACGCTCAACAGCTACATGGGCAGCGCGTTCGGCACGGAGCCGGTGTTGACCCAGTCGGCGTACCTGCGCCCGCACAACCAGAGCAAGGACATTCCCAACCTGTACTTCGTCGGTGCAGGCACCCACCCGGGTGCCGGACTGCCCGGCGTGATCTCGAGCGGCAAGATCGTCGCCGAGCTGATCGGGGGGGCGCCGGCCCGGAAGACCGCGCCAAGCCCGGCGCCGACGCTCGCCCCGGTCTGACCGGGCTGACGGGTAGGAAGCGGGGCGCCCCGGCGGCCCCCGGGGGGTTTTTCGGGGGGACGGGGGGCCCCCCCCCCCCCCCGGGCCCCCGCGCCGCCCTGTAAAGCCGGCCCCCACCCCCCCACCCCGGGCCCAGCCGCTCCCCCCGTTGGCCCGGGGCCGCCGGTTCGGCCTCGGGCCGCCTCGGCGGCCCGCTTCGTGTTTTCCGGGGCGACGTGGGCCAGCGCCGCCCGCCGGTGCCCCGGAGCCGCAGTTTCTCGCCGTCCCCCTCCCCACTAGATTTGCCCCGATGATCATCACCATCACCCCGACCGAGACCGCTGGCGTCTCCCGGCGCCTGCAGATTACGGTGCCCGCCGAGACCGTGGCGACGTATGAAGAGCAGGCGGCGCGCAAGTACGCGACGCAGGTCCGACTCCCCGGCTTCCGCCCGGGCAAGGCCCCGCCGTCCATGGTGCGCAAGAAGTTCCCCGATGCCGTGCGCCAGGAAGCCATCGAGATCGTCATCAACGAGGCGTTCCGCGAGGCGGTCGAGCGCGAGGGGCTCAAGCTGGCGGCTCAGCCGCATGTGCACGACCTCAAGGCCGAACCCGGCCAGCCGCTCGAGTTCGAGCTGCACTGCGAAGTGCGCCCGGAGCTCGCGCTGGAGCAAATCGACGGCTTCATGCTCACGCGTCGCGACGCCGTCGTGACCGACGTGCTGGTCGAGGAGCAGATCGAGCGGCTTCGCGAGCAGAAGGCCGAGTGGATGCCGGTGGACGACAAGGCCGCGCCGGCGGACATGGTAACGGTGCTGCTCTCCACCGCCGAAGCCGACGGCACCCTCCCCGAGGGCAAGGAGTATCGCATCGTGCTCGGCGGCGGGCAGGCTATCGCCGGCATCGAAGAGCTGATCATGGAGACGGCGCCCGGTGGCACCACCGAGCGCGCGGTCCGCTGGCCGGACGATTTCCCCGACGAGTCGCAGCGTGGCGTGTCCAAGCTGGTGCGCGTCGTGGTGAAGGACGTCAAGCGCAAGTCGCTGCCCGTGCTCGACGACGCGTTCGCGCGCGAAGTCGGCGACTTTGACACCATCGAGGCGCTGCGCGAGGCGGTTCGCACCGACATGGGCGAGCACAGCCGGCGTGAAGCCGACGCCGACGTGCGCGGCCAGCTCATCCAGCAGATCGTGACCGCCAATCCGTTCGACGTGCCCAAGGCGTGGGTCATGCAGCTCGTCGACGGCTACATGCAGATGTACGGCGTGCCCGAGGCGCAGAAGCAGACCTTTGCGCGGGAGTTCATGCCGATGGCCGAGAATCAGGTCCGGCGCGATCTCATCATCGATACGCTCGCCGAGCGTGAGTCACTGCAGGCCAGCGCGTCCGAAGTGGATGCGCGCATCGAGGAGCTCGCCAAGGCCCGGAACGCCGATCCCGGCCAGGTGTACGCGCAGCTGCAGAAGCAGGGGCGCCTGCAGGAAATCGAGCGCGAGATCACCGAGGAGCGCGTCTTCAACTGGCTGCTCGGGAAGAACACCGTCACGGCTGCGTAAGCGGCCGACACGCCACCCCGTACCGGAGACAGGCAGCATGGCATCGATCTACATGCCGTACATCATCGAGCGCTCCAGCCGCGGCGAGCGGACGTACGATATCTTCTCGCGCTTGCTCATGGATCGCATCGTGTTCCTGGGGTCGCCCGTCACGGACGACGTCGCGAACATCATCATCGCGCAGCTGCTCTTCCTCGAGGCCGACAACCCCGAGAAGCCGATCCACCTGTACATCAACTCGCCGGGTGGTTCCGTGTCGGCGGGTCTCGCGATGTACGACACCATGCAGTTCATCAAGGCCCCGGTGCACACCACGTGCATGGGCATGGCCGCCTCGATGGGGGCGTTCCTGCTCTGCGCCGGCGCCGCCGGTCACCGCAGCGCGCTCCCGCACAGCCGCATCATGATCCACCAGCCCTCGCAGAACGGCGGTGGTGGCTCGGCGTCGGACATCGAGATCCAGGCCAAGGAGATCCTGTATCTCCGCTCGAAGATGAACGAGCTCATGTCCAAGCACACCGGCCGCCCGATCGAGCAGATCGAGCGGGACACCGATCGTGACCGCTTCATGAGCGCGGAAGACGCCCGCGTGTACGGGCTGGTCGACAACGTCATCCAGCATCAGGCGGAGCTGGTGCCGGCTGGGCGTTGAGACGCTGAGACACTGAGGAACCACTCACACGGAGGGCACTGAGGACGGTGAGTCCACGGAGCACTGCGGGTGACGAATGAGGGGGAGGCCAAACACTTGGCTTCCCCTTTTTCGTGCAGTGCTCTGTGCCCTCACCGTCCTCGGTGCCCTCCGTGTGAGCTGTCTCCCTCCGAGCCCT
>JBEILM010000025.1:0-45570 GCA_040379205.1 Gemmatimonas sp. | reverse complement strand
GGCCAGCAGCCGGGGTACATTATGCGGCTCTGGTAGATCGGCGGCCGACAAGGGCTCCGGCACCGGGCCTGTAGCTCAGGTGGTTAGAGCGCACGCCTGATAAGCGTGAGGTCAGAGGTTCAACTCCTCTCAGGCCCACTGCAGTCCGACAAAGGCGGCTCCCTGCGGAGCCGCCTTTGTTTTGAGCGCCCCTCGCGGTTTCAGCACCGCCTTCCCGCAACGGCGACCCATGAACGTGTACCGGCAGTGGCTCGTCGCTCCCGTGCAGATCGGGGAGTGTTCGCTCTCGGTGGCCACCAAGCCGGGGGTCTTCTCTCACGGCGCGCCGGACGTCGCGGCGTTCATGCTGGCCGAAGCGGTGGCCGGCCGTCCGGCGCCGGCCGCTGGCTCGCGTTCGCTGCACCTGCACGCCGGCAACGGCATGGTGGCCGCCGTCGCTGGACAGTGTGGGTACGCGGTGCACGCGTGCGATCGCGCCCTGCCGAACGCCGAGGCCACACGTCGTACCCTGCGCGCCAGCATCGGTGACGCGCCGACGGTTTCGCACGCCGTGCTGGCCACGGACCAGGTGGCCGATGGCAGCGCCGATCTGGTCACGATTCGCGTGCCCACCGACCGGATCGGGGTGGAGATAGCCATCGCCGAGGCGTACCGCTCGCTCGCCGTCGGTGGGGTCTGCCTGCTGGCCGGCGGTAATCACGAAGGGGCCAAACCTGCGGTGCGCGTGCTCGAAGACCTGTTCGGCGCGGTGCGCCTCGATGCCCAGCACAGCGGTTACCGGCTCGTGACCGCGGTGAAGCGCGCAGGGGAGCCCGGCAATCCGGCTCTGCTCGCCTCGCCGTGGCTGCACCCCGACCACATGCGTGGCGCGCCGGTGGCACTGGCAGGTCAGGTGTTCACGCTGTTCAGCCGGCCGGGCGTCTTTTCGTGGGAGCACCTCGACGAGGCCACGGCGGTGCTGGCGGAGACGCTGCGCATTGCGCCGGGCAAATCGGTGCTCGATCTGGGCTGTGGTGCGGGGGCGCTCGGCGTCGTCGCGGCCAAGGCGTCACCGACCGGGCGGGTGCTGCTGCTCGACGCCGACGCCGATGCGGTGCGGTGTGCGGCGCGCACGGCGATCGAGGCCGGGGCAGGCAACGTGGAGGTGCGCGCCAGTGACGTGGCCGCGGCGGCCGACGAGGAGTGCTTCGATGTCGTGGTCACCAACCCGCCGTTCCACGTAGGCAAAGCCACCGACCTGTCGGTACCGCGCGCGTTCATCGAGGACAGCCATGCCCGACTCGTGCCCGGCGGCCGACTCTATCTGGTGGCCAACCGCACGCTGCCTTACGAGCAGTGGATCGGCGAGACGTTCGGCGACGTGCGGACGCTGCACGACGGCCTTCGATTCAAGGTGCTCGGCGCCACGCGGTGAAACGCCCGTCGTGGCTCACGTGGTCGAATCTGTTCGTGGCCGCCGTGCTCGTCTGGGCGGCCCCGCGCTGCTGGCCGCACCTGGAAGCCCTGATCGGGGTGCGGGAGCGTGAGGCACGGCGTCCGGTCTACACCGTCACCACGCGCACCGGACAGCGACTCACCGCCGACAGCCTGCGGGGCAAGGTGGTGCTGGTGAACGTCTGGGCCACGTGGTGCCCGCCCTGTCGGGCGGAGATGCCCGCCTTGCAGCAGTTGGCGACCGCCTACGCGCCGCAGGGCATGGTCCTGCTCGGTCTGTCGGTGGATCGCGGTCCCGCCGACGAGGTCGATGCCTTCCTGCGCGAGCGTGGCATTACCTATCCGGTGGCCATCGTGGGGAACGACGTCATTCGTGCCTTCGGAGGCGTGCGCGGGTACCCGACGAGTTACCTGCTCGACCGCGACGGCGTGGTGCGGCACACCGTCATGGGGCCGATCGCGCCCCTCACCTTGCGGCCGGCCATCGCGCGGCTGCTCGACGAACGCTGAGCGTCACGCCTCCCGCCCCTTCACGGCCGATGCCCGAAGCGTCTCCACCTCGGCTGGCTCCAGCACCCGCCAGGCGCCCGCCGCGAGCCCGCCCAGCGTGAGGGCACCCAGTGCCGCCCGGTGCAGGGCGACGACGTGATGGCCCACGGCCGCGAACATGCGACGCACCTGGTGGTAGCGCCCTTCCTGGACTCGTACGGTGGCCGTACGCTCACCGGTCACGATGAGCTGCGCGGGCAGCAGCGGCGCCGTTTCGCCGTGGAGCAGCAGGGCGCCCGAGGCGAATCGCTCAGCCTCGTGTCCGCCCAGCGGCTCGGCCACCGTCACCTCGTACGTCTTGTTTACGTGGGACCGCGGAGACGTGAGCCGGTGGTTCAGCTCCCCGTCGTCGGTGAGCAGCAGCAGACCGGTGGTGTCGGCGTCGAGGCGCCCCACCGTGGCCATGACAGGGGTGCGCTGCAGCCACCGTGCCGGAAACAGATCGTACACCAGCGGCGGGCGATCGCTGGTGGAGCAGACGTGGCCGTGCGGCTTGTGCAGCAGCACCACCGAGCCGGGCGGCGGGTCGAGCGGAGCGCCATCCACGCGCAGCGCCTCGTGCGTGAACGCGTCGCGATCGCGCGGAACCCCGCCGTCCGCCCAGGTGACGCGCCGCTGGGTGAGCAGCTGTTCTGTCTCCCGGCGCGTGCCGTAGCCAAGTCGGGCGAGGTAGCGGGCGATCGACATGTCGGAGAGTATAATGGCGCGACCCTTTCCCCCACCCGACGCCTGTGCCGACACCTGTGACGCCCCCGCCCATCGCCGCCGACTTCTACAACTGGCTCGCGACGCTCCCCGCACCGGTGCAGCAGGCGCGTGAACGGCTGCGCGCCTTCCTGCGCGACGCGTGGGAGCCCCAGGCAAATCACTACTGGGAGCGGGCGGAGTTTCCCCGGGCGTATCTGGTGGGAAAGATGCAGGAGCTCGACCTGCTGCAGGGCGCCTGGACGCCCGAACGCGCCGCTTACGCCACACTCATGGACGGCGTGCTGAGCATGGAGCTCGCCCGTGTCGATCCGTCGCTCGCCACCTTCTTCGGCGTGCACGCCGGCCTGTGCATGGGGGCGATTGCCCTCTGCGGCTCCGAGGCCCAGCAGGCGGAGTGGCTGCCGGCGCTGCGGGCATGGCAGCTCGTGGGCGCGTTCGGCCTCACCGAGCCCGACGTGGGGTCGGGCGTGGCCCGCGGCCTCACCACCACCTGCCGCCGCGAGGGGGACACGTGGGTGCTCAATGGCCAGAAGAAGTGGATCGGCAACTCCACATGGTGTGACGTGGTCATCGTCTGGGCTCGTGACGAGGCCGACCGGCAGGTGAAAGGGTTCATCGTGCGCACGTCGCTGCCGGGATATTCGGCCGAACTGATGCAGGGCAAGATCGCCCAGCGTACGGTGCACAACGGCCTCATCACGCTGCGGGACGTACGCGTGGACGAGCGCGACCGGTTGCAGCGGGCGCACACTTTCGCCGATACGCAGCGGGTGCTGGTGACGGCGCGCTGCGGCACCGCCTGGCAGGGGGTCGGCTGCGCCATGGGTGCCTACGAGCACGCGCTGCGCTATGCGCAGACGCGCACGCAGTTCGGGCGGCCCATCGGGGGCTTTCAGCTCGTGCAGATGATGCTGGTGACCATGCTCGGCAACCTCACCGCGATGATCGGCCTCGCCCTGCGTGCGAGCGAGCTGCAGGACCGCCTGGGCCCCGTCGACGAACTGTCCGCGCTGGCCAAGCAGTTCTGCGCCGCCAAGTGCCGGGAGGTGGTGCAGCTGGCGCGCGAATCCCTCGGCGGCAACGGCATCCTGCTCGAGTACCACGTGGCGCGCCTCTTTGCCGATGCCGAGGCGATCTACAGCTACGAAGGATCCAACGAGATCAATGCGATGATCGTGGGACGCGCCATCACCGGACACTCCGCGTTCGTGTGACGCACGGGTGAGGGGCGGCGCGTTCAGCGATCGAGGCCGTAGACCACGGTGGTCACCACGCGAATGCGCTTGACCACCTGACTCTCCTCGGTGATGCCCATGGCCTGGTCGCGCGGCAGGATCTCGAACACGCCCTGGCTCGCGCTGCGGATGCCCGAGAGCTGGCTGGACGCGTCCTTGGCAAACTGTTCGGCGCCTTCGCGGGCCCGCGCGGTGGCCTCGGCGATCATGGCCGGCTTGAGCTCGTTGAGCTTCGTGAACACGAACGTTGGCCCGCCGCCGCCGTACTCCTGGCCCGACGACAGCACGACGCCGTTGCGCACCAGCTCCGGCACCCGCTGACTGGCGGCCTGCACGAGATCGACGCGCGAGGAGCGCACCACGAGGGTCTGCCGAATGACGTAGCGGGCATTGTTCGCATAGCCACCCATCGTGCGGGCGTCCTGCACCGAAAACTCCTGCACGGTGATCTCGGCGCCCGCCGAATCGAGCCCCTGCACGCGCAGGAAGTCCCGGACCTGTTGCACGTTGCGTTCGAGCGCGGTGTTGGCCCGCACGAGATCGTCGTCGGTGACCACGAGGCGCAACGGCCAGATCGCGAGGTCGGCCTTGGCCTCGCGCTCGGCAACCCCCTTGACCGAGACCACACGATCTGCCGTGCGGAACCGGGAGAACCCGGCGCCGATGAAGAACCCGGCGGCCGTGATGCCGGCCGCAAGCAGGATGGCGGGCACGATGGACGCGCGGGGATTGGGCGAAGTGCTCATGGTGACGGATGGGAAGCGGGAGTCGACGCGTACGCTGTGAATTACCCCCCGGAGCGCCCATTGTCACGGCCGCCCCAGCGTTCGCCCTTGCCGTCGGTGAACAGCGCGCGTGCTACCGCTCGTCGATCGGCAGCCGGATCTCCACCCGGCAGCCGCCCGTTGGCAGGTTGCTCATGCGGAAGGCGTACCGGTTGCCGTACAGCATCGCGAGGCGGGATCGGGTGTTCGTCAGGCCGATGCCCAGGCCATCGACCGACGGTACGGCGGCGAGGAAGCGGCCGCTGGTGGTGAGCAGGCCATCGAGCCCCTTGCCGTTGTCCTCCACCACGATTTCGAGAGTCTGGCCGCTGCGCGTGAGGCGCACCTCGATCGTCTGATCGGCATGGCCGGGGGCGAGCCCATGCTTGAGCGCATTCTCCACCAGCGGCTGCAGCAGGAAGCTCGGCACCATGAGATCCACCACCGACGGATCGACGGTGATGTCGGCGTCGAGGCCAGCGCCGTACCGGACGCGTGCGATCTGGAGGTAGAGCTCCACCAGTTCGATCTCCTGCCAGACGGGGATGAGCGACTGCGCGGCGCTGCGCAGCGACAGGCGCAGCAGATCGGCGACGCGCGTGAGCGTGCGTTGCGCTTCGCGCACGTCCATCTCCATGAGCTCCGCCACCGAGTTCAGGGCGTTGAACAGGAAGTGCGGATTGAGCTGCATGCGCAGCGCCTCGAGCTGCGTGCGGGCGAGCTTCTGTTCGAGTTCGGCGGCGATGCGGTCCCGCTCCCGATACCGGCGGACGAACTCCACCATGTAGGCGGCGCCGAGCACAGCCCAGTACAGCACCACCTGGATGTCGAGGTGATTGACGAGCACCATGCGCACCGCGAACGCATAACTCGTGACTTGTCCGACGGCCCCGAAGATGTGGTCGAGCCAGGCAATGGCGAGCACGTTGACGGCGCACACCACCACCGTGCCGCCGATGTGCACGGCGAGCCACGGGAGCGCCCGTGCCGAATCGAGCTTCACGCGATCGACGAGGGTCAGAATGAGCTGCGACCAGATGCCCCACAGCATCCAGGCCGAGCCCTGCCAGATGAGCGCCGTGCCGAGGCTGTAATGGGTGCCCGACGCATCGCCCACGAGAATGAGCTGGGTCGCCGCCAGCGTGGAGGGCACGATCCACACCACGGCGAAGAGCAGGCGCGTCAACTGCCGGAGGCGGTGCCCTTCGTCGGCGATGGTGAGCGGTAGTGACGGAGCGGCCATGGTGGTGGACGAAGGGCGACCGATGCGCGTCGGACCGCGCCTCGGAATGGGAACCAGCGTGTGAGAAACGATGCAACACGCCACACGGCGCGAGGTGCAGCCATGGGGCGGCACTTTCGCTGGTGGGGTTTTCGTGCAAGCCTTGTCAGGGTGCAGGCATGATGCACGGAAACAGGACGCGGTGCCACGGGTACATGTGTTCGGTTCGGCTCCATGCCGGCCACAGAGGCCAGTCTTCATCGGTGATGCATCGGCGCGCCGTACCTCCCGGCGCCACGGCCCGATCGCACCGGTGCGTCAACGGGAGGCGAGAGGGTGCACGTGCGAGTCCTGATCGTGGATGACGAAGCGCTGGCGCGGCAGCGGGTGCGCCGGCTGCTGCAGAACGAAGCCGATGTGGAAGTGGTCGGCGAGGCCGAGACGGGGCACGAGGCGGTGGCGATGATCCGGGAGCTGCAGCCGGACCTGGTCTGCCTCGATGTGCAGATGCCCGGGATCGATGGATTCGGGGTCTTGCGGGAGCTCGACGGCGGGCATGTCCCGATGATCCTGTTCGTGACGGCGTACGACGAACACGCGCAGCGGGCCTTCGATGTGCATGCGGTCGATTATGTGCTCAAGCCGGTCGATGCGGATCGGTTCCGGGCGGCCTTCGACAAGGCGCGCAAGCAGCGGGCCAACGCCGTGGCGGCCGAACGGCTCGGTGAACTGCTCGACACCGTGCGCCGACTGGCCGACGGCAGTGCGCCGGCCGACACGGCGGCGGCGCTCGCGGGGGGTGTGGCCGGTGTGGCCGGTGTGCCGGCGGCGGCGACGGCGGGCGGGAACGCCAACGGACGCTACGCCAGCCGCATTCTCGTGAAGCAGGACGGGCGCATGTTCTTCGTGAAGACCACGGAGATCGACTGGATCGAGGCCGACCGCAATTACGTCAAGCTGCACGTGGGCAAGACGGCGCACACCATCCGCGAGCGCATCAGCCATCTCGAGGAGACGCTCGACCCCCGGCTGTTCGCCCGCATTCACCGCTCGACGATCGTCAACCTGAACCGCGTCCGTGAAATGCAGCAGTGGTTCTCGGGAGACTACGTAGTGATCCTTGAGGACGGGACGCGACTGCGGCTCAGCCGGCACTATCGCGACCGGGTGGAGAAGCAGGTTGGGGTCTGACCTCTTCCGGCGGCCGGCGATACCGGAACACGGATCGGCGGCCGCCCATGCATCCCGCAGCATGTGCACGCATGGCGCACACCTGCGTCCGGTGGTGTGACGATTCGTGACGCGCCCCCCCGACTGCGCGTCCAGCGGACAACTCGGTCCACCATGTCCAACGACATCTTCTCCCCGTATCGCTCTCCCGATTGGATTCCGCTGCAGCGCACGCTGTCGGCGGTGTTCGGTGCGGCGGCGGCGGACGCGTCGGCGGCGTTCTGGTTCATCGGGTTCGTGGACGGGCCCGTGGACGTGGGGAAACTCCGTCTCTACGAACACAGTGCCACGCGGCGGCGTCTGGCGCTGGACCGCGAGGGCGGGGCCTACCGGTGGCACGATGCCGTCGGCCACTACGTCCGGGTTCCCGAGGACGAGGCGCTGATCGAGACGTTCGTCTGACGGCGTGTGCCGCCGGTGTTTGCGGTGAAGCCCCGGGCCATCACCGCCGATACTCCCCGCATGCCGCCTGACCTCACCGGCGTGCCCGGAATCGGGCGCGCACCCCTGTTGCCCGGTCCCGGTGCGCGTGTCTCCGGACCGGTGCGCGCGTTGCCACCTGTCGGGCCGGTCGGCCCGCGTCCCGCCCCCGCCGCCGATACCCTCCTGGGGCGCAGCGGGGTCGGGCTCGGCGAGCTGCTGCTCACGGCCGACCTGCTTGACCAGCGTGAGGCCGTGGCGCCGGTGGCGCTTGAGATGGGGCTCGAGGAGGCGCGGGCCTCGCTGCTGAAGCTCCAGCCCGGTGACGCCCTGGCCGCACTCGATGCGATCTGGGCCAAGGCACAGCGCAGCGAAGAGGGGTGGTACCTGCGTGCCGGTGCCCTGACGGTGATGGGGCTGCCTGGAGAGGGTGACCGCGTGGCGGCCGAAGGGCTACAGGTGCGCCCCGACTCGGCCGCGCTGCGCTTCGTGCAGTCGGTGGCCCGGGTGCTGCTCGGCGACCTTGTCGGAGCGCGGGAGGCCATCGCCCCGGCGCTCGATGCGGCACCGCGAGCGCCGGCGCTCATGGCGCAGCAGGCCGTTCTGCTTGCCCGGCAGGGCAAGGCCGGCGAAGGCGCGGCGCTGGTCGACCGATTGTTCGCGGAATCGCCGGACCACCCGGCTGTCGGCTGGGTGCGGGCGACCCTCCGAAGCGTGGCGGCTGACCGAACGCGCCAGGCGGCGCGGCGCGGTCCGACGGCCTCGTTCGGTCCGGGTGACAGCTCGGCGTCCGCTTTCACCGGCCGTCTGGCATCGGCGGGACCGGCGGACGAGAATGGCGCGACCGACGGCGCGAGCGGTGCTGCCGAAGCGCCGGAAGGTGGGGCCATCCCGCCGGCGCTTGATGCGGGCGATGTGGCGGTGTCCGCCTTCGCGCGACTCGGTGCTCGGGTGCCGACGGCCACCGATCTGGAACTCGCGCGCGAGGCGCGCTCCCTGCTGCGCGCGTTCTCCAGTGGCGGCACGATGGGCGCCGTGGTGACGCCAGAGCAGGCACACGCCGCTCGCACGGTGCTCTCCGGCCTGCTCACCCTCCTGGCACCGGCCGCGAACCCGGGGCCCGAGGTGGCGGCTCCGCCCGTGGCCGGGCTGCTCGCCGCGGTCCTGTCGCGGCGGCACACGGGGCGGCGCCCGGGCGAGGCCGTCCCGAGTGATGATGAGGTGGCCCGCCTGTTGCGGCGCGCGTCGGGCGCCGTGCCCTCGGCGCAACGCCGGCTCGTTGAGGTGCTCTTCGAGGCCTCCCGCCACGGTACGAGGACGCGGCCCGACGTTGGCGCAGCTGACGCGCCCGAGCCGTATCGTCTCGTGGTACAGGGCGAGTCGGAGCCGGGGAGCCCGGTGGTACCGATCCGCCTCGGATTGGCGCTCCTCGCGGAATCGCGGGACACTCGCGCCGCCGACGTCGCGCTGTGGGCGACGGGGGCGGAACGCGCCATCACGCCGTGGCGCGACCGTACGCCGCCGTCGCCGGGCCTCACCGCGCTGCCGGACGATGGACGGGAGCGGCTGCGGTCGGACGTGACCGCGGCGCGCCTCGTGGCCGCTCAGCAGCCGGTGGCGCCGGCAGGTGGGCGCCATGCCGGCGTGGCGGCCATTCTCTGTGTCTCGGCTGCGCTGGCGGCGGCCATCAACGGGGCCACCGTCATCGCGGTGGCACTCGGCATCGGGGCGGCCTGGCTCGGCGTTCGGCGCGGTGCACGCCCGAGGGGCGATTAGATTCCGCAGCGCGTCGCATCGACGCGTCGCCGGCACGATCGTGCCTGGTTCTGCAGCAGGCCGGTCACGGCCCGCGCGCGGTGCCGTTGCCGTTGTCTCGACACCAATTCCCAGTCATGGCCCAGTCCACGTCCGCGCCGGTTTCGGCGTTTCTCCGTCATCACTACCGGCACTTCAATGCCGCCGCCCTGATCGACGCCGCCGATGGCTACGTCCGCCACCTCGACAACGGTGGCAAGATGATGGTCACGCTGGCCGGTGCCATGAGCACCGCCGAGCTCGGGCTGTCGCTCGCCGAGATGATCCGGCAGGACAAGGTCCACGCGATCACGTGCACCGGCGCGAACCTCGAGGAAGACATCTACAACCTCGTGGCCCACGACCACTACGAGCGGGTGCCGAACTACCGCGACCTGACCCCGCAGGACGAGCAGGGGCTGCTGGAGCGGCACTTCAACCGCGTCACGGACACCTGCATCCCCGAGGCGGAAGCCATTCGTCGCATCGAGAAGGCCGTGCTCGACGAGTGGCAGGCGGCCGACCGGGCGGGCGAAAGCTATTTCCCGCACGAGTTCATGTATCGGATCCTGCTGAGCGGTAAGCTCGAGCCGTACTACCAGATCGATCCGAAGAACTCGTGGATGCTGGCGGCGGCGCAGAAGAACCTGCCCATCGTCGTGCCCGGGTGGGAAGACTCCACGACCGGCAACATCTTTGCGTCGCACGTGATCGACGGCAACATCAAGAACGTGCACACGGTCAAGGGTGGCATCCAGTACATGATGTACCTCGCCGAGCACTACACGCAGGTCACCAAGGAGAGCTCGCTGGGCTTCTTCCAGATCGGTGGCGGCATCGCCGGCGACTTTCCGATCTGCGTGGTGCCGATGCTGCATCAGGACCTGCAGCGCACCGAGGTGCCGCTCTGGGGCTACTTCTGCCAGATCAGCGACTCCACCACGTCGTATGGCTCGTATTCGGGCGCGGTGCCGAACGAGAAGATCACGTGGGGCAAGCTCGGCATCGAGACGCCCAAGTTCGTCATCGAGAGTGACGCGAGCATCGTGGCGCCGCTCGTGTTCGCCATCGTCCTCGGGCAGTAACGCGGGGGGCGCCGGCTACGGCAGCGTATCCGGCGCCACCTCCGGCTGCACCTTCGGCACCCGCAGCCGCTGTCCCACCTTGATGTCGTCGGTGGTGAGCTGGTTGAGTTGACGCAGCACGTCGGGTGATGTGCGGAATCGCACGGCGAGGCCGGTCAGCGTCTCGCCGCGGCGCACCACATATGGGACGTACTCGTCGGCGCGCGGCGGCGGTGCCCGGTTGACCGCGTCGAGTTGCTGAATGGCCTGCGTGGCCTTCTGGCGCGCGTCCGCGCTCGCGGCGGCCACCTCCCTGGCGGCGTCCCATTCGCGATCGTCCACCAGGAAGTCGACCTGTGTGGACGGCGTGCGCAATACGAGGCCGCGCCCCCGACCACGCCACACGGTGCGGGGGTCGAGTGTGAACGCGGCGTCGTACGGATAGCTCTCCACGAGCAGTTCCAGCGGCCCGTCGTCGCGCGGGCGGAGCAGGGGCGTGGGCGGTGCGCCCACGTACAGCAGCCGGCGATCGGTGGCGACCACCACCCCGTACGACTCGCGCCACATGTCCGTCCAGCGCCGTTGCGACGCGAATACCTGCGCCACCGGACGCTCCCCGGCTTCGTACTGAGCCGTCACTTCGCGCAGGGCTGCCTCGCGTGCCATGCGTCGGGCCCCGATCGGCGGTACCACCGCGGCGGCGGCGGTAAGCCCGGCGGTGGCGAGTATGGCCGAACTGCTCGTCAGCCCCACCAGGATGCGGACCCAGAGGCTGCGCGGTCGGCGGACGGGCGCGCCCGGGCCGGCGCGCAGCCACGCGCGGCGCGGCGGCGTCACCGGCGTAGTGGTCTCTGTGGTGGGGGCGGGCGCCGTCATGGATGGTAAAGTACCCCGGCGTGCGAGCAGGGCTCCGGACGGGCGAGGCCCCGGCGAGGCTGGGCGCCGACTTGACGCTCTTGCCAATACGTATTTGCACTCCGAGATTGCAGCCTCATGGTCCCTCCAGCCTCCGGTCGACGCGTCACCATCCACGACGTCGCGGCCCGCGCCGGTGTCTCCCAGCCCACCGCGTCGCTCGTCCTGTCCAATCATCCACGCGCCCGCGTGGCCGCGGCGACCCGCCAGCGCGTGCTCGACGCGGCGGCGGCGCTCGGCTACCGACCGAATGTCGTGGCCCGCTCGCTCACGCACCGGCGCTCCTTCGCCCTCGGCATCGTGGTGCCGGACATTCGCAATCCGTTCGTCGCCGACGTCATTGCCGGGGCGGAGCGGGTGGCCGCCGACGCCGGCTACGTCGTGCTGCTGTGCGATCAGTCGGCGCGGGATGTCCGGCAGCACCTCGAGGTACTGGTGTCGCGGCAGATCGACGGCGTGTTGCTCGACGCCGTGGGGGCGTCCGGCTTGCCCGCGGAGGCGCTCGCAGGGGTGCAGGTGGTGCTGATCGACGAGCCCAGCAATCGGTGGCCAGGCATCGCCACCGACGCCTTTGCCGCCGGCCGGCTCGCTGCCGAGCATCTGCTGGCGCTCGGCCATCGGGAAATCGGCTTCGTCGGGCCGGCCGCCGATGTGCACGCGTTCCGCATGCGCGAGCGCGGCTTCGTCACCGCCCTGCGCGCCGCAGGGGTCGCGCTCAACAGCGACTGGTGGCGACGCGCCCCCGCCACGGTGGCCGGGGGACGTGATGCCATGCGCCACCTGCTCGCCCGGGTCGCCCGCCCGACGGCGGTGTTCTGCGCCAACGACCTCATGGCCATGGGTGCCGTGAAGCAGTGCCTCACCGCCGGTGTGTCGCTGCCGCGCGACCTGTCCATCGTCGGCTGTGACGACATCGAACTTGCCCGCTACGTGACGCCCGAACTCACCACCGTGGCCGTTCCGGCGCGCGAACTCGGCGCGCGGGCGGCCCGACTGCTGCTGCAACTCATCGATCGGACGCCGCAGCGGGTTCAGGTGGCCCGCCCGTTGCCGGTGCGGCTCGTTCCCCGGGGGACGTCCGGCGCGGCGCCGCGAGCGGTGGCATGAACCGCGATCCGCTGCGCCTGCGCGACGCGACCATCGTCGGTACGGGCAGTGCCGTGCCGAGCCGCGTGGTCACCAACGCCGAACTGTCGTCACTGCTCGGTGAGGATATCCACCCGTTCGTGTCGGGTACGCTGGGCATTCACGAACGGCGGTGGTGCGCGGCGCACGAAAGCACAGCCGACCTTGCCGAAGACGCCGGGCGGGCTGCGCTGGAGGCTGCGGGTGTCGATCCGGAATCCATCGATCTGCTGATCGTCGCCACCGACACGCCGGAATTCGTTTCACCGGCCACCGCGTCGGTGGTACACGGGCGGCTCGGGCTGGTGAACGCGGGAACCTTCGATCTCAACGCAGGCTGTGCCGGGTTCGTCACGGCACTCGACACGGCCTGGAAGTACATCCGCGCCGATGCCCGCTATTCGCGCGTGCTCGTCATCGGCGCCTATGTGATGTCGCGCTATCTCGACCAGCACGACAAGAAGACCGCCACGATCTTCGCCGACGGGGCTGGTGCGGTGGTGGTGCAGGCGAGCGACGAGCCCGGCATGCTGGCGTCGGAGCTTTTCGCCGACGGGCGCTACTGCCACGGTATGGGCATCTTCGCCGGCGGCACCCGCACCCCGATCACGCACACCGTGCTCGAGGCGGGCATCCAGAACCGGCTGCGATTCGTGCAGAAGTATCCGGCGTCGGTCAACGAAGCGGGGTGGCCACGCATCGTGCGCTCGGTGCTCGACCGCGCCGGTGCCACGCCCGAGCAGGTGGATTGCTGGCTGTGGACACAGGTGAACCGGTCCACCATCGAGGTCGTGATGCAGTCGATGGGACTGCCGATGGAGCGTGCGCACACCGTCATGCACAAGTGGGGCTATACCGGCTCGGCGTGTCTGCCGATGGCGCTCGACGACGCGGTGCGGCAGGGTAAGCTGCGTGACGGCGATCTCGTGGTGTTCACCGGGTCGGGCGCGGGGCTGGCCATGGGATCGGTCGCGATGCGGTGGCGGTCGGCATGATGCCGCTGGTGCGTCAGGGGCTGCTCTTTGCCGAACGCTGGCCCGACACGCCGGCGCTGGCGGTGTATCCCCGGGGCGCCCGTACGCCGTCGGTACTGCGAACCTGGGGCGCCCTCCGCGAGCGGGTGCGCGCCTGTGCGGCGATGCTCGTGCAGGGCGGCGCGAAGGCTTGCGATCGCATCGCCATCCTTGCCGGCAATCGGGAGCTGTGGCCGGTGGCGGACCTGGCCATCCAGTCACTGCGCGCCGTCGGCGTGGGCGTGCACACGTCGAGCACGCCAGCGCAGGTGGACGGGCTGCTGCGCGACAGCGGCGCCCGCTGGCTGCTCACCGACGATCCGGCTGCCGCGAAGCGCCTGATGGCATCGCCGCCGGTCGGGATACGGCTCGAAGGGGTCGTGCTCGATGGGGATCCCGACACGATGGTGGACGTGCCGGCCGACGTGGCCATGTGGGATGCGTGGCTCGAAACAGGCGTGGCGGCCCTCCGGGCGTCGCCGTCGCTCGGGCCGACGCTGGATGCGCGGCTCGCGAGTGTGAAACCCGACGACCTCGCGGCGCTGATCTACACCTCCGGCTCGACCGGCGAGCCGAAGGGAGCGTGCATCAGTCACCGCAATCTGGCCGCATCGGCGGCATCGATCGTGTCGGTGCTCGGGTTGACCCGGGCCGATCGCGCGGTGTCGTACCTGCCGTTCGCTCACGCCGCCGAACGGGTGTTCGGGCAGGCCACGCGTCTCGCGACCGGCATGGCGGCGGCGCTCATCGAGGATCCCGCCGATCTCTTCGCGGTGTGTGCGCATTATCAGCCCACGGTGCTGGGCGGGTTGCCGCGCATCTTCGAGCGGCTCGACGAGGCGGCAGAGTTGGCGCGGCGTGCGGGCGATGACCCGCGGGCGGCGATCGAGGCGCGGCTGGGACAGGCGGTGCGACTGGCCACCTCCGGCGGGGCGGCGCTGCCGGCGGCGGGGGCCGAGCGACTGGGGGCGTTGGGGGTGTCGGTGGTGGGGGCGTACGGGCAGACGGAGCATCTGTGCATCGCCATGAACCGGCCGGACGCGCCGCGGTTCGACAGCGTCGGGCCGCCGATGCCCGGCACCGAGGTGCGGGTTGCCGACGACGGCGAACTGCTGGTGCGGCGCAGCGCCCTCACCTTTGATGGCTACTGGCAGCGCCCTGCCGACACCGCGGCGGCGTTCACGGCCGATGGCGCGTGGTTGCGCACCGGTGATCGCGCCACCGTGGGGGGCGATGGCCGCCTGCACCTCATTGGCCGCGTCAAGGAGCTGCTGGCGCTGTCGACGGGTCGCAAGGTCGCCCCGGTGCCCATCGAGTCGGCACTCGTGGCGTCGCCGTACATCGCGCACGCGGTGTGCATCGGCGAAGGGCGCAAGTTCGTGGTCGCACTGCTGTCGCCGCGCCGGGCCCTGGTGGAAGCGTGGGCGCGAGCGTCCGGCGCTGGCGCGCCGTGGGACGCACTGGCCGCGAGCGCGACGGTGCAGGGGCTGTTGCAGGAGGCGGTGGACGCAGTGAACGTCACGCTGGCCCGCCCTGATCGCGTGCAGGGGGTCATCGTGGTGCCCGACGAGTTCACGACCGACAACGGTCTGCTTACGCCGACGCTCAAGGTGCGGCGACAGGCCGTCGAGGACCGCTACGCGGCGCTGATCGAGGCGTGCTACACGGCGATGACGGCAGCGGCGGGGAGCGCGTGACCAGCGCGCATCGCTCGGAGACGTCGCCCACGCGGACCGTGGCGTTCGTGGCGCTCGTGCTGGGCACGGTGGGTATTGCCCTCGCGTATGCGAGCGCCTTCTTCGCCCCGTCCGTATCCACGTGGGGGCCGCCGGTGATGGCGGTGGCGTTGCCGCTGTGCATGATTGGCACCATGGCGTTCGGTGCGGCGCGCAGCGGGCGTTCGCTCGGGCGCCTCACTTGGCCCATCGGGCTCGTATTCGTGGTGGTGACCGGCGGCTTTCTGTTAGCCCTGCAGCTGCCACCGGACACGGTCGATGGCCCGTACTGGCTGGGGCTGCCTCGGCGCGCGGCCGTCATCCTGTACGGGGTCGGCATTCTGCCGCTCTTTGTGCTGCCTGTGGCCTACGCGCTCACCTTCGAGGCGCTCACGCTGTCGGACGAAGACATCGCCCGCGTGCGCGCCGCGCGAGTGGGTGAGGCCGCGGCGGGCGATGGGCCGGTAGGGCACCGGTGATGGCCGCCCCGCTCACGACTGCGTCGCTCATGGCCGGTGCCGCCTGGCTGCTGCAGGCCGGCAGCATTCCGGAGAATGCGCGGCCGGTGATCGGCGGCGTGGCGCTGGCGTACTTCGTCGTGGTGGCCGGAATCGGCATTTGGGCCACCCGACGGACGAAGTCGGCGTCGGACTTCTTCGTGGCCGGCCAAGGTATCGGGCTGTTCACGCTGGCCATCGCCGCCATGGCGGCCACGCTCTCCGGCTTCGCCTTCATTGGTGGGCCCGGGCTCGTGTACAACGTGGGGCTGGGTGCGGTGTTCATCGTGCTGCCGGCCGCGCTCACCAACTCGATGGGCGCGTGGGTGCTGGCGAAACGCCTGCGGCTGCTGGCCGAGGTGCGGGAGATGATCACGATCCCCGATGCGATCGGTGCCCGCTTCCAGTCTCCCGCCGCGCAGGGGCTCTCGGGGCTGGCCATCATCCTCGCGGTGATCGGCTACATGGCCACGAACCTGCTCGCCCTCGGGCTGGTGCTCGACGCCACCTTCGCGCTGGGGCCGGCGACGTCGATCTGGGTGGGCACGTTCATCATTCTCACCTACTCGGCGTCGGGCGGCATCCTCGCCGGCATCTACAACGATGTCTTCCAGGGCGTCCTCATGGCTGGCGCGTCGGCGCTGGTGTTCGTGTACGCGCTCGACAGCGGCGGTGGGCTGGCCGGCATCTCGCGCACGATTCTCACCCACGACGCCGCCACGCTCGGGCCGTGGGGCAAGCTCTCACCGCTGGCGGCGCTGTCGTTCTACTTCGTCTTCGGGCTGGGGTCGCTGGGGCAGCCGCATGTGGCGCACAAGTACTTCATGCTGCGCGATGCCCGGAAGCTGAAGTGGTTCCCCCTGCTCATGACCTGCGCCCTGTTCCTCACGCTGCTCCTGTTCGTGGGCGTGGGGCTGGCCATGAAGGCGCTGGTGCTGTCGGGCAACGCGCCGCCGCTGCGCACCGCCGACGACGCCACCCCAACGTTCCTGCTGCGCTTCACGCCGCTCCCGCTCGCGGCGGTGGTCTTCTCCGCCGTGGCGGCGGCCATCATGAGCACGGTGAACTCGTTCATGAGCATCGGGGCCGCCGCCTGCACGCACGACCTGCCGGTGGCCTTCGGTCGCCGCGTGACGGACGAACTGCGCTGGGGGCGATTCTGGACGGTCGTGCTGACCCTGGTCGCGGCCGCCGTGGCGCAGGCGTCGGGGGCACTGGTGGCGTTTCTCGGGATCTTCGGATGGGGGCTCTTTGCCTCCACGCTGGTCCCGTCACTGGCCATCGGACTCAACTGGCAGGGCGCCACGCGCGAAGGTGCCATCGCGTCGATCGTCACCGGGCTCGTGATCACGCTGGGGCTCGAGTCGCTCGCCTACTTCAAGGTGTTTGCCTTCCCCTCGGGGGTCACCGCCACGGCCATCGCACTCGTGGCGTCGCTGCTCGTGTTCTTCACCGTGTCGTGGCTCACCCGTGAGACGGCGGCGGCCACCCTGTCACCCGATGTCCGCGCGGTCATGGAGGCCTGACCTTCACCATCCTCCCGCCCGTATCGCTCCGCCTGCCGTCGTTCCCTGCCGTTGCGTCCTGCCGTTGCGTCCTGCCGTTGCGTCCTGCCGTTGCGTCCTGCCGTTGCGTCCTGCCGTTGCGTCCTGCCGTTGCGTCCTGCCGTTGCGTCCTGCCGTTGCGTCCTGCTGTTCCCCCTCCCCGTTCGTTCCTCGCCGTTCCCCTCCCGGAGGAAGTCGCATGTGGTCCTGCATTCGTCGGTTCGCCCGCGGGCGTACCCTGCTGCTGGCGGCGTCATTGGCTGCCACACCAGCTCTCGCTGCGGCCCAGAGTGGCAGTCTGTCCGGTCTCGTGACCGACAGCTCCAGAACCCCGCTGCCCGGTGCCCAGGTGACCGTGGTCGGCACCCGCTTCGCCGCCACCTCGGGGCTCGACGGGCGCTATCGCATCGTGGGCGTTCCGGTGGGCACCTACGCCGTACGCGTGCAACGCATCGGCGCCGGTGCGCGAGCGTTCGAGGACATCCGCATCACGGCCGACGGTGACACGAAGCTCGACGTGACGATGGCGGCCACCGCCCTGCAACTGGGCGGGTACGTCGTGTCGGCGTCACGCCGGGTGGAGAAGATCACCGATGCGCCGGCCACGGTCACGCGCATCGACGCCGACCAGATCCGTTACACCGTGGGCAACTCGTTCACGGCCGCGCTCAAGGACGTGAAGGGCGTGGACTTCTTCCAGACCGGCGTGGCCGCCGCCGGCATCAATGCCCGTGGCTTCAACAGCGCGTTCAACAACCGCATGCTGCAGATGGAGGACAACCGGGTCGCCGTGCTGCCCGAGAACGGCCTGCCGGTGGGCGTGTTCACCACCATCCCCAAGATCGACATCGCCGGCGTCGAAGTGCTGGTGGGGCCGGGGGCGGCGCTGTATGGCCCGGATGCGTCGAACGGCGTGGTGACGCTGCTCAGCAAGGATCCGAAGCAGTACAAGGGCCTCACCATCGAAACCTCCATCGGTTCGAACGGCGGACGACTCGGCAACAACCTCGCCGATCAGCCGGGCCGCGTGGCGATGCACGATGTGCAGATCCGCTACGCCAATGTCTGGCGGAAGGTGGGTTACAAGATCACCGGGGAGCGTCTCTGGGCGCGCGACTGGCAGAACACCAACAACTACGCGCCGGTGGCGCCGCGCACCACGCCGTCCCCCGAGATCAATCCGGACTGGAACACCGACTACAACCGGCTGGCCGGATCCCTCGTGTACTACTTCGACAACGGCGCCCGGCTCGAGTATCAGGGTGGTGGCAGCCGCAGCAACGGCATCGGCGTCACGAGTGCCGGCCGCAACCAGCTCCGCAACTGGGGCTACCAGCACCAGCAGGTGCGCTTCACCTCGGATCACTGGTTCGCGCAGGCGTACACCACGCGCTCCATGTCGGGGCAGACCTTCGCGCTCAACGGGTTCTCCACCAACCGGCTGGCGCCACGATTCAACGGCTTCAGTGACGACTCGGTGCGGGCGCTGTCTGGGTTCCCGGCCGACGGCCGCATTCATGCCGCCGAGCTGCAGCACAACATCACGCTGCCGCGGCTGTTCAACACCCGCATCGTCAGCGGCGCGCAGGTGCGTCGCGACGTCGTGAGCTCGCGGCGCGTGTGGCTGGCCGACGCGATAAGCGGCGAGGACCTGGTACTGGACCAGGTCGGCGTGTATGCACAGACCGAGACGCCGCTCAACGACAAGACCAAGCTCGTACTGGGCGGCCGCTTCGACGATCCGGAGTTCTACGAGGCCCAGTTCAGCCCCAAGGCCGCCATCCTGGTGTCGCCGGACGAGAACTCCACCTTCCGCCTGACCTTCAACCGGGCCTACAAGTCGCCGACGATCCTCCAGACGAGCTTCTTCTTCCGCGACTTCAGTCCCAACGTGGGCGTCTTCGGCAACAAGGACGGCATCACGATCAAGAACGCGGCCGGTCAGGTGCTGCGCAACGTCGCCCCCGTGGTGCCCGAGGTGAACAACACCATCGAACTGGGCTACAAGGGCATCATCAAGGACCGGCTGTACGTGGATGTGGCGGGCTATGTGGCGCGCTACAAGTCGTTCCTCAGCCCGCTCGTGGTGGTGGCAAATCCGTTCGCCGGCACGTTCGCCTTCAACAGCGCCACCGACACCAAGTTCCTCGGCCTCACCAACAACGAACAGATCGCGCTCACCTACTTCAACCTTGGCGAGGCGACGCTGTCGGGTGTCGACATGGGCGTGCGGTATGTGGTGACCGACAAGATCAACGCCAGCGGCACCATGAGCCTGCTCAAGCTGGACTCGATCATCGTGAAGCCGGGTGATCCGCCTGAGGCCACGGCCCTCAACAGCCCCACGGTGAAGGTCACCGCCGGCATGGATGGGCGCGACCTGCCGTTCCGCACCTTCGGCGGTTTCACCTTCCGCTTCGTCAAGGATTACCAGTTCCTGTCCGGGGTGCACAACGGCCGCATTCCTGGCCTGCTGGCCTTCGACATCAACGCCGGCCGCCAGATCCGCCCCGGCCTGGCGCTCAACGTGTCGGTGCAGAACCTGTTCGCGTGCACGAGCGGCACCACGACGCCGCCGGCGTTCCTCAATGCGGCGCTGCCGGCGACGTATCGTCGCGGCTGGGGTTGCGGCCTCGGCCGCGAACACATCGAGTTGCTCAACATGCCGGCGATCGGTGCGATGACGTTCATCGGCCTGCGCTTCGATCGCTGAACCGTGCGCCTGCTGCTGACGTTCGCGCTGGTGGTGGGGGCGGGCGGTGCGGCCGCTTCCACCGGGCGCTCCATGCCATGGCTACCGGAGGTCTCTGTCGTGCCCGCCACCGACGACTCGGCTCGCATCGTGACCGGCCGCTACGACGGCCCCGAGGGACAGCGTGACTGGCGCCTCGCGGTGCCCCGTGGCGCCGAGGCGCGCGGGACGTTGCCGATGCTGGTGGTGCTGCACGGGTGCCTGCAGGACGCCGCCGACATTGCCCGGGGCTCGCAACTCGATGCCCTGGCCAAGTCGGCGGGTGTACTGGTGCTGTATCCGGAGCAGCCGGTCACGGCCAATCCGCGAAAGTGCTGGAACTGGTTCGATGCCGCGCATCAGGCGCGCGGGACGGGGGAGCCGGCGCTGCTGGCGGCGCTGATCGAATCGGTGGCTCGCACGCACGGCGCCGATCCGGCGCGCGTGCATCTGGCGGGCATCTCAGCGGGCGCCGCGATGGCCACGCTGCTGACGGTGGCGTACCCCGAACGGTTTGCATCGCTCACGTCGGTGGCGGGCGTGGGCTGGAAGGCGGCCCCGAATGTCGGCCGTGCGCTGGCGGTGATGCAGCAGGGCGCCGGTAGCGTCCTGCCCGATGCGGCGGCGCTGCTGCACGCCATGGGGAGCCGGGCGCGGGCGGTTCCCGTGCTGATCGTGCACGGCGGTGCTGACAACGTGGTCAGCGTGCGCAACGCCGACGACGTTGTCGCGCAGTTCGTCGGGGTGCACGACGCACTCCGGGCGCGTGCGGGGCAGGGGCCACTCACGCTGAGGGAGGCGCCGCCGGTGGATGCGCATGGGCATGCCGTACGCGAGCGGCAGTGGCGCGATCCCCAGGGCACGGCGCAGGTGACCATGCTGCGCGTCGAGGGGCTCGGACACGCCTGGCCATACGGGGCCAAGTCCGGCTCGTTCACCGATCCGGCGGGCCCCGACCTCGTCGAGCGCCTGCGGCGGCTGGTGACCGGCGTCCGCCGCTGAATGCGGCGATAGCTTTCGGGCGATGACGTTTCCACACCTTCCCGAGCTGTTCGACCCGATCGCCTGGTGGGCCACCGTCGACGGCGAGCGCACGGCACTGATAGACGCCCCGACGGGCGCCCGCTCGACGTATCGCGCGCTCCATCATGAGGCCGACGTGTGGCATGGCCTGCTGGCTGCGCGTGGCGTCGCCCCGGGGGACCGGGTGGCCATCCTGGCGCAGAACCGGGTGGAGTTCATCCCGCTGTTCTTCGCCTGCATTCGTCGCGGGGCCATACTCGTCCCGCTCAACTGGCGCCTGTCGCCACCGGAACTCGGGCGTGTGCTCGCGCATGCGGAGCCGGCGCTGCTTTTCGGCGAGGACAGTCTGCGGGGGCTCGCCGAAGCGGCGGTGCAGCACGGGGGCCGCGCGGTGCCGTGGTGGGATCTCGATCGTGACGTGCCTCGGTTGTTGTCGCGGGCGCGGGAAGACGCCGTTCCTGCCAGCCCGCCGCGCACGCACGACGACTGCACGATGCTGCTGTACACCTCCGGGAGTACGGGCGCGCCCAAGGGGGTGATGCTGCCGCACCGGCAGCTGCTCTGGAACGCCATGGCCACCACGATCGGGTGGGGGCTGGGCCCCGCCGATGTCGCCCCGGCGGCCACGCCGTTCTTCCACACCGGCGGCTGGCACGTGTTCACGACGCCGCTGCTGTCGCGCGGTGGTACAGTGGTGCTGTTCGGTCCGTTCGATGCCGACAGTTACCTCGACACGCTGGCGCGGTACGGCCTCACGATGACCTTCGGTGTACCTACCCAGCTCGATCTGCTGCAGCGTTCGGCCAGTTGGGGCACTCCATTGCCGGCCCTGCGCACGTTCATCTCAGGCGGGGCGCCGTGCCCGCAGCGCACGCGCGATGCGGTGCGCAACGCCGGGTACCGCTTTCGCGAGGGCTACGGTCTCACCGAGTGTGGCCCGAACTGCTTCGCCACCAACGACACGACGGCGCGGCGAAAGGACGGCACGGTGGGGTGGCCGGTGCCGTTCCTGCAGATGCGCCTGCGCCATGCCGACGGGCACCTCGTCGCCCCGGACGACATCGGTGAACTCGAACTGCGTGGCCCGCAGTTGTTCGGTGGCTACTTCCGGGCCCCGGAGGTCACGGCCGAAGCGCTCACCCCCGATGGCTGGTTGCGCACGGGTGATCTCGCCAGCGCCGATGCCGAGGGCACGCATCGCATTCGCGGGCGTCGCAAGGAGATGTTCATCTCGGGGGGGGAGAACGTCTTCCCCGGTGAGGTCGAGGCCGCGCTGCTCGACGTGCCCGGTGTGCTGGAGGCGGCCGTCGTGGGTGTCCCCGACGCGCGCTGGGGTGAGGTGGGGTGTGCGCTGGTGGTGACCCGTGGCGGGACCGGCATGCCGGAGGTCGGCGCACTGCTCGCACAGGCCCGTGAGCGACTGGCCGGCTACAAGGTGCCCAGGCATGTGGTCTTCGCCGAGGCCATTCCCAAGCTCGGCTCCGGCAAGATCGATCGGCGGGCCGTCACGGCGCAGGTGCGTGGCACGCTGTCGTTGTCAGGCCCCGCGTGATGGCCATCGCCGATGGTGCGCCGCGCACCAGAGGGTCCACGGTGCAGAGCACGATGGCCTTCGTGCAGCAGGAGTACGGCGCCGTCGTCGCCAGCGCCATCGAGGCGGCCCTCGCGCCGCCCGATCGCGAGCGCCTGCGGGTGGTGACGCCCACCGACGAGGTGCCGTACGGACTGCTGGTGCGGCTCTGGCAGGCGGCGGATACGGTGCTGCAGCGCCACGCGGACGCCGGGGCGACGTGGGCGGAGCAGGCGGGCGCCGAGTCCATCGGCTCGTACGGCGTACAATTGTATGGCGGGATTCTGCGCAAACCGACGCCGCGTGAGTTTCTCACCCAGAGCATCTCCCTCTTTCGCCTGTACTACCAGCCCGGCGACATGGAGGTCGTCGAAGACTCCGCGGGGCGGGCGGTGCTGCGGCTGGAGGGGTTCGATCCGGTGACCCCGCTGTTCTGCCGGCGGCTGTCTGGCGGACTGCATCGCGCCATTGCCTTCGCTGGGGGCGAGCAGCCGACGGTGCGCCACGTACGCTGCGCCCTCGAGGGCGACGCGTTCTGCGAATGGGCCCTCTCGTGGCAGCCCGCCGCGCCGCCCGAGGACGCCCCCGCTGGCGCCCGGCGCGCACCCTAGCGAGCATTGGGGCATGCCTGCGCCTGCCCTGCGATGACCGCTTCCCGACGCCCACGTTCCCGGCGCGCCGGGGCGTCTGATGACATCGAGGTCGTCGCGCCCACGCAGTTCGATCTCTTTCCGGTCCGTCCGGTCGTGGAGGTCCTCGATGCCCGCGCCGTGGTCGGGCCGCGCACCGGCGTCGAACATCTGGTGCGCGTACGCCTGCGGCCGAACGATGCGCCGCATCTGATCTTTCACGATCGGCACGGCTGGTACTGCGAGGCGCACGGCCCGGCCTGTGCGGCCGTGGCGCTGGCGCGCGAGGTGGTGCGGTGAGCGCACCGCGGCGCCCGGACGCCGAGCCAGACACGGAGAAGCTCGCGGACACGGATGCGCCCATCTGGCGCCCGACCGCCGACGATCTGGCACGGGCGCGGCTGACGCAGTTCCTGCATGCGCTGCAGCAGCGTGGGGTACTGCCGGCGCGCGTCACCAACGCGCACGCGCTGCAGCGCTGGTCGGTGGCGCACATCGAGGAGTTCTGGGCCGCGATCTGGCGGGCTGCCGAGGTGCAGGCCGATGGTCCCGGCACCTCCGATGCGCCGTGGCAGGCGGTCCTCGAGCAGGGCACCCCGATGCGTCCGCCGCATCGGGGGGCGCGGGGGTGGGAAGGGCCGCGCTGGTTCACCGGTACCCGCCTCAACTTCGCCGAGCATCTGCTGCGCCGCTGCGATGACGGCGTGGCGCTGGTGTCGTGGAATGAACACGGCGCGCAGCAGCGACTCTCTTATCGCGAGCTGGCCGTACGCGTGGCGCAGTGTGCGGCGGCCCTCGAGGCGCTGGGCGTGGGCGTCGGCGACCGTGTCGTGGGGTGGATGCCCAACCTGCCGGAAGCGGTCATCGTGATGCTGGCGGCGGCGTCGCTGGGGGCCGCCTGGTCGAGTTGCTCGCCCGACTTTGGCACCAAGGGGGTGCTCGACCGGTTCGGACAGATTGCGCCCAAGGTGCTGCTCGCCGCCGACGGTTACCGGTATGCCGGCAAGACCATCGACTGTCTGCCGCGCCTGCGCGAGATCGTGACGTCGCTGCCGAGTGTCGAAGCCGTGTGGGTGGTGCCGTACGCGTCGCCAGCCCCCGATCTGGGCGGAGTGCCGCAGGTGGCCCGCTTCGACGAGGTGCTGGCGCGATACGCGCACGCAACCGAACCCCGCTTCGTGCGGCTCCCCTTCGACCACCCGTTGTACATCCTGTATTCGTCGGGCACCACCGGGCTGCCGAAGTGCATGGTGCACGGCGCCGGCGGCACGCTGCTGCAGCACTGGAAGGAGCTGGCGCTGCACACCGACCTCGCCGCCGATGACGTGCTGTTCTACTTCACCACCTGCGGTTGGATGATGTGGAACTGGCTCGTGTCGGGGCTCGCGCTCGGCGCCACCGTTGTGCTCTACGACGGCGCCCCACTCGCGCCGGACCCCACGATCCTGTGGCGCATGGCGGAGGCCGAGGGGATTACGGTGTTCGGCACCAGCGCCAAGTACCTGGCCATGCTCGAGAAGGAAGGGGTGGTGCCGCGCGAGGTTGCTGACCTCGCGGGGCTGCGAGCCATCCTGTCCACCGGGAGCCCACTGGCCGCCTCGAGTTATGACTTCGTGCGGCAGGCGGTTGGCCCACGGGTGCGCGTGTCCAGCATCAGCGGTGGCACCGATATCGTGAGCTGCTTTGCGCTTGGCGACCCGACCGGTCCGGTGCACCGGGGTGAGCTGCAGATGCGTGGGTTGGGTATGGCGGTCGATGTGGTGGATGACACGGGTCGCCCGGTGCGAGGAGCGCCCGGGGAGCTGGTGTGTACGCGGCCATTTCCCAGCATGCCGGTGGCCTTCTGGAACGATCCTGAAGGCGCCCTGTACCGCGCGGCGTATTTCGAGGCCATACCGGGTGTGTGGCGCCATGGAGACTGGGCCGAAATCACGGTACACGACGGCCTGGTCATTCATGGCCGGAGCGATGCCACGCTCAACCCGGGGGGCGTACGCATCGGGACCGCGGAGATCTACCGCCAGGTCGAACAGATCTCCGAGGTGCTCGAGTCCCTCGTGGTAGAGCAGACCATCGGCGAGGCTGCCGGCACCGATTCGCGGGTGGTCCTTTTCGTCCGCCTGCGCGAGGGGGAGGCACTCACCGATGCCCTGCAGTCGGCCATCCGGACGCGCATTCGCGAGCACACCAGTCCGCACCATGTGCCCAAGGTTATCGTCGCGGTGCCGGACATCCCTCGCACCCTCAGTGGCAAGATCACCGAGCTGGCCGTACGCGACGTGCTGCACGGCCGGCCGGTGAAGAACGTGGACGCGCTGGCCAACCCCGAGGCGCTGGTGCATTTTCGCGACCGGCCGGAGTTGCGCGGCTGACTGTCCCACGCCGCATTCACCCCTGCACGGAGCCGTCCATGTCCAACCTGTCGGAGTCGGGTCTGGCGACCGCGCGCGTCGTCACGGCCACGCGGAGACGGATGCGGGTTGCCACCCTTGGCCTTGCGTGCCTCATCGGCGTGTCGGGCGAGTCGCTCGACGCGCAGGTGCGCCGCCCTGACTCCATGCCCGCGACGGCGTCGCCGGTGCAGCCTCGGCCTGGCCCGGCCGGAAGCGGCCAGCTGGCGGCTCCCTCCGCGGCCCTGGTGGACATCAACCGGGCCACCGTCGGCGACCTCGAGGCGCTTCCCGGGATCGGCAAGGCGCTGGCGGCGAAGATCATCGGTGGCCGCCCGTACGCCAACAAGCAGCAACTCGTCCAGCGGGGCATCCTGACGCCGGCCGTGTACGACACGGTGAAGGACCGCCTCATCGCCAAACGGTAGCCGGGACGGTCGCGGCCCGCTGCGTCCCGGTATCGACTAGATTCCCCATATGCTGCATAGCCCGCTGGCGGAGGATCAACGGGAGCGTGCCTGGATCGGCGCGTTGCCGCGCTCGCATATCTGAGACGGACGGTCGGTGTGCATCCCGCACCGCGCGGCAGGCTCGCGTGTGTGCCTCCCTGACCACTTCCATGCCTTCAGGTGTGCCCATGGCCACGTTGACTGTACCCGAAACGGGCGTCGAGCAGGACGCCTTCCCCATCAACGGCACCGACTACGTCGAGTTCTACGTCGGCAATGCCAAACAGGCGAGCCACTATTACCGCGCGGCCTTCGGCTATGCGCTCGTCGCCTACCGCGGTCCGGAAACGGGCGTCCGCGATCGTGCCAGCTACCTCATGCAGCAGGGCAAGATCCGGCTGGTACTGACCACCGCGCTGGCCCCCGAGTCGCCCATCGCCGAGCAGGTGCATCGGCACGGCGACGGCGTGAAGGACTACGCCCTGTGGGTGAACGACGCGCGACTGGCGTACGAGACGGCGCTCTCGCGCGGGGCCATTCCGGTGCACCCCCCCGCGGTACATCGCGATGAGCATGGTGAGGTGGTCCTCGCCGCCATCGGGACGTACGGCGACACCATCCACTCGCTCGTGGAGCGTCGCGACTACCGCGGCATCTTCCTGCCGGGCTTCGTGCCCGTGACGCCGCATTACCAGCCCGCCGATGTGGGCCTCAAGTACGTGGACCATTGCGTGGGCAATGTCGAGTTGGGCCAGATGAACCGGTGGGTGGGCTACTACGGCGACGTGCTTGGCTTTCGCAACCTCGTCACCTTCGACGATCAGGACATCAGTACCGAGTATTCGTCGCTGATGTCGAAGGTCATGGCGAACGGGAATGACAAGATCAAGTTCCCGATCAACGAACCGGCATCGGGGAAGAAGAAGTCGCAGATCGAGGAGTACCTCGACTTCTACCGCGGACCGGGGGCGCAGCACCTCGCGCTTGCGACCGATGATATCCTGGCCACGGTGACGGCGCTGCGCGAACGCGGCGTGGAGTTCCTGTCGGTGCCCACGTCGTACTACGATGAGCTGCAGGCGCGGGTGGGAACCATCGACGAGCCCGTGGATGAACTGGCCAGGTTGGGCATCCTGGTGGACCGCGATCCCGACGGCTACCTGCTGCAGATCTTCACCAAGCCGGTGGAGGATCGCCCGACGCTGTTTTTCGAGATCATCCAGCGCAAGGGGGCCACGAGCTTCGGCAAGGGCAACTTCAAGGCGCTGTTCGAGTCGATCGAGCGGGAGCAGGAACGGCGGGGCAATCTGTAGCGCCCGGGCTCGTCGTCGACACGCGTAGGTCACCTGTTTCTCCATTGGTCCACGCGGGCCGCCCCCTCCGGCGGCGGCCCGCCTTACGTTTGAGCCATGCCGATCTATCACCAGTTGGGCACCGTCCCGCGCAAGCGGCACACCGTCTTCCGCCGGCCAGACGGCCGCCTCTACGCCGAGGAGCTGATGGGCCACGAGGGCTTCGTGGGCACCTCCTCGCTGCTCTACCACACGCACCCGCCCACGACCGTCACGTCGGCCCGCAAGGTGGCCGACGTGCGCTGGGAAGCGGACACCGAGACCTCGCTCCGCCACCGCCACTTCCTGACCGCGCGCGCCGCCAAGGGCGGATCGCCCACGCTCAGCCGCATCCCGCTGCTCTTCAACAGCGACATCGGCATGCTCTACGTGGAGCCCGATGTCACCGACACGCACTTCTACCGCAACTCCCAGGCGGACGAGGTGGTCTACGTGGTCGAAGGCAGCGGCGTGCTGGAGTCGGTGTTTGGCGAGCTGCCCTACCGCCCCGGCGACTACGTGGTCATCCACCGCAACATCACGCATCGCTGGTGCCTCGGCACCGACGCCGGGGCCACCAAGCTGCTCGTGATGGAGAGTCGCGGTCACGTGCGCACACCCAAGCGCTACCGCAACGAGTTCGGCCAGCTGCTCGAGGGGGCGCCGTACTCCGAGCGTGACATCCGGCGTCCCAGCGTGCTCGCGCCGCGCGACGAACAGGGCGACTTCCCCATTCTCGTCAAGCAGTACGACGCGCTCAACGAGCTGGTGCTCGACCATCACCCGTTCGACGTGGTGGGCTGGGACGGCTACTTCTATCCGTGGGCGTTCAACATTCACGACTTCGAACCCATCGTCGGGCGCATCCACCAGCCGCCGCCGGTGCACCAGACGTTTCAGGGCGACGGCTTCGTGATCTGCTCGTTCTGCCCGCGCCCGTACGACTTCGACCCGCAGGCCATTCCGGCGCCGTACAACCACAGCAACGTCGACTCCGACGAGGTGCTGTTCTACGCGTCCAGCGAGTTCATGAGCCGCAAGGGTATCGAGTATGGGTCCATCACGCTGCACCCCGATGGGCTGCCGCACGGGCCGCACCCGGGGCGCACCGAGGCCTCCATCGGCGCCACGCATACCAATGAGCTGGCCGTGATGATGGACAGCTTTCGCCCACTCAAGGTGGCCAGGACGGCCCTCGGCATCGAGGACCCGGCCTACCACCTCAGCTGGGTCGACGCCCAGCACGCGTATTTCAATCCGCCCACGTCGTAAGGTTCTCGATCAAGCTTTCAGGAGTTCCGATGCCGCGCCTGTCGCAGCGTTTCGCGGGCTTTCCCGTCTATCCGCTGGCCCACATCCCGGCGCGCAAGAAAGCGCTCATCGCCGCCGGCGTGGATGTCATCGACCTTGGCGCCGGCGACGCCGACCTGCCGCCCCCGCCGCGCGCCGTGGCCGCCCTGCAGGCCGCCGCCGAGGTGCCGGCGATGCAGCGCTACGGGTTCGCGATGGGCCATGGACCCTATCGCGAAGCCATTGCGGCGTGGATGCAGACGCGCTTCGGCCAGCCGTTCGACCCGCGCACCGAAGTGGTGCCGCTACTTGGCAGCAAGGAGGGGCTGGCCCATGTGGCCTCGGCCTACCTTGGCCCCGGGGACATCGCCATCATCCCCGATCCGGCGTATCAGGCGTACATCGGCGGCACCCTGCTCAGCGACGCCACCCCGTACGTGTACCCACTGCGGCCGCGCACGAACTTCCTCATCGACGTCGATGAGATCCCGGGCGACGTGCTCGCGCGCACGCGGGTGCTGTACCTCAACTATCCCAACAATCCCACGGCGGCCATCGCGCCGCGCGACTATCTCGCGCGGGTCGTGCAGGTCTGTCGGGACCGCGACGTCCTGCTGGTGTATGACAACGCGTACTCGGAGATGGGCTTCGATGGCTATGTGCCGCCGAGCATCTTCGAGATCGACGGGGCGCGGGACGTGGCCATCGAGTTTCACTCGCTGTCCAAGACCTACAACATGACCGGGTGGCGGTGCGGCTGGGCGGTGGCGAAACCCGAGATTGCGTCGGCGCTCACGCGCATCAAGTCGTTCACCGACACCGGGCAGTACATGGGCATTCAGGCAGCGGGTGTTGCCGCCATCGAAAGCTGGGCCGAGTTTGTGCCGCAGAACCTGGCGGTGTTCGCGCAGCGGCGCGACGCGGCGGTGGCGGCCTTTCATGCCCACGGGTTTTCGTGCGAGACGCCGCGGGCCACCATGTATCTCTGGATTCCGCTCCCGGACGGCATGCCGAGCGTCGCCTTCGCCGACCGACTGCGCGAGGAGCAGGGTGTGATCGTGATGCCCGGCTCGGGATTCGGGGCCGGAGGCGAAGGGTTCGTCCGGGTGTCGTTCATCCAGCCGGAAGAGCGCATTGCCGAAGCCGCGCGCCGGGCCGGCGTGGTGTTGGCCGACATGCAGCGGGAGCGCCGTGCGCTCGTCGGGGCAGCGGCATCGTGACCATGGCCTGGCCGTTCACGCGCGTCGGGCTGTCACTCGCCGCCGCCCTCGTGGCCCTGGCGACACCTGTGCCCGCGCAGGGGCCGACACGCGACCCGGTGGGTGGGCCGGAGAGAACGGCGGCCCTGCGCGACGAGGCCCCACCCATTCCGCGGGAGTTTCGCGGGGTGTGGGTGGCCAGTGTGGGCAACATCGACTGGCCGTCCAAGCGCACCCTCGCCTCCGCCGAACAGCAGGCCGAGCTGCTCGCGCTGCTCGATCGGGCGGTGGCGCTCAAGCTGAATGCCGTGATCTTCCAGGTGCGACCGGCGGCCGATGCGCTGTATGCGTCGCGTCTGGAGCCGTGGTCGGAGTATCTCACCGGCACCCAGGGTCGGAAGCCCGATCCCTACTGGGACCCGCTGGAGTTCGCGGTGCGTGAGGCGCATGCCCGCAACCTCGAGCTGCACGCCTGGTTCAACCCCTACCGGGCGCGCTACCACGACGCCAAGTCGCCGCTCGCGGCCTCGCACATCGCGCGCACCGATCCGCAACTCGTGAAGACGTACGGCGGCTACCTGTGGATGGATCCGGGGGAGCCGGCCGTGCGCGCCCGTACGTTGCGGGTGGTGATGGACGTGGTGCGCCGGTACGACATCGACGGCGTGCACATCGACGATTACTTCTACCCGTACCCTGAGACCGATCGCCGAAAGCGCCCGCTGCCGTTTCCGGACACGCGAAGCTGGACGCGTTACCGGGCGCAGGGCGGGGCGCTGCCGCGCGACGACTGGCGGCGTCGCAACGTCGACCTGCTGGTGCAGGCGCTGCACGACAGCATCCATGCGGCGAAGCCGTGGGTGCGCTTCGGCATCAGTCCGTTCGGCATCTGGCGCCCCGGGCACCCCGAGCAGATCACCGGGTTCGACGCCTACGCCCAGCTGTACGCCGACGCCCGCAAGTGGCTGCGCGAGGGGTGGGTGGACTACTTCACGCCGCAGCTCTACTGGCCCACCACCCGGCCGCAGCAGTCGTATCCCGTGCTGCTCGACTGGTGGGCCGCCGAGAACGTGCACGACCGGCATCTGTGGCCAGGAAACTTCACGTCGCGCGCCGGCGCCTCCGGCTCGGGAGCCTTCCCGGTGAGCGAGCTGCTGGAGCAGATCCGCGTCACGCGCGCGCAGCCGCGCGCGACGGGCAACGTGCACTTCAGCATGAAGTCGTTCCTCGTCAATCAGGCGAGCATGAACGACACACTGCTGGCGGGGCCGTATGCGTCGGCGGCGCTCACGCCGGCCACACCCTGGCTCAAGGTGCCGGCCCCCCCGGTGCCGGCCATCGCCGCCACCCCCGATCAGGGGGCCTGGCAGGTCCAGCTGTCCACCTATGGGCGCAGTGCGCCCTGGCAGTGGGCGGTCCGGCTGCGCACGGACAGCGCGTGGATTACCATGATATTGCCCGGCACCACCAGCCGGTGGACGATCCCGCGTGATATGTCTGCCTCGGCACTCACGGTGACCGCGCTCAACCGGGTCGGGACCGAAAGCCCGCCCGTGACCGTTTCTCTCGTGTCCAACTCCACGTCGCCCACCAGAGGCCCGCGTCGTTCCAATGGCCGCTGAGCAACTGCCGTTTTACTACCGCATCACGTCGGGCATCCGCATCACGGTCCGCCCGTCGTATCTGCGCGAGCGCTCCAATCCGATGCTGGGGCAGTTCGTCTTCGCCTACCGCATCCGCATCGAAAACGTGAGCGAGCAGGCAGCGCAGCTGCGCACGCGGCGCTGGCTCATCCACGACGATGCCGTCGGCGATACCGTCGTCGAGGGCGAGGGCGTGGTGGGCGAGCAGCCGCACCTGTTGCCCGGCCAGGTGCACGAGTACCGCTCGTTCTGCGTGCTCAAGGCGCCGAATGGCTGGATGGAGGGCAGCTACCGGTTCGTGCGCGACGACGGGTCGTCGTTCCTGGCACTCATCCCCCGGTTTTCGCTCGTGGCCGAACCGCGCGCCGACACCGTGTCCTGACGGCGGCGGCGCGCGGGGGCCGCTATCGCGGGCCCGCCGCCACGACGTCCTCGAGCGGCAGCAGACCGGCACAGGCGGCGTACAGCGCGTCGAATGCCGTCTTCTCCAGCAGGTCGCGCACCAGCAGCGCGAGCAGCGCGGCCAGTACCGGCTCCGCCACCGGATCGAGCCCGTCGGGATCGTCGGGGTCCACGGCGGTGCCCTCGCGCCGCACGAGTTGCAGCAATGGCCCGCTCAGCGCATCGCGCGCCGGTTCCCGCCCGCTCCGCTCGATGGCGTGCGCCAGCATTGCCTCGGCGGCGGCGTATGCCGGTGTGACTGCCTGTTGTGCCCACGCGTTCACGATGGCGCCGCGGTCTCGTGCGCCAAGGCCGGCAAACCGCACCAGAAAGCGCCGGATGGCGGGCGTTTCCGGACCGTACGGAAGCGACGGTGCGGTCATGTGGCCGAGGGCTCCAATCCGGGCAGCGCATGCCCCAGGCGCCGAAGCCCCTCGAAGATCGTCGGTACGGCTGGCTGCCATCCGGTGGCCCGCAGGGCGTCCACACGAATGCGCTGGCTGCTGCGCCCCGCGTTTACCCGTCCCTCGGCAGCCGTTTCCGCCAATGGCGTCGGCGGCGCGCCCGTGAGCGCCCGCGTGATGGCCTCCGCCTGCACGGGATGGCCATCGGTGCAGTTGTAGACCCTGAAAGCAACCTCTCCGGGTTGCGACAGCAGGTGACGGATGGCCTCGGCCACGTCGTCCCGCCACGAGAAATTGCACCACGTGTCCGGTGGCACCGCGCTGCGGACGAAGCGGCCGGCGGGGTCGCGCCCCGGCCCGTACAGCCCGGCGGCGCGTACGATATCGGCGCGCATGCCGTGGCCAACGGCCTCGGCGATGGCCAGCTCGGCATCGAGCAGCGTCTGCACCCGCGGCGAAGTCGGTTCGATGGGCGTGGCCTCGGACACCTCGCTGCCGTCGCGGCGGTCGTACACGCCGGTGCTGGACACATACAGCACGTGCCGCACGCCCAGCGCGGCCGCAAGCGCGACGGCTCCGCGCGCCGCAGCGGGATACATGGCAAAGCTGTCACCGCGCGCCGTGGATGGCGCCACGCACACCACCAGGTGGTCGATCGTGTCCGGCAGCGCCGCGCGCAGCGCCGGATCGGTGGCGGCGGAGGTGATGTCGCCCACCACGGCTACGCACCCGGCCGGAGGCTCGCCGGCGGATCGCTGCAGCGTCCACACCGCGTGGCCGGCCGCGACAAGGTGCTCGGCGGTGGCGGCGCCCAGCCACCCTGGCCCCACCAGCAGCGACTGTTCAGGCATGCCGCGTGCTCCGCTGGCAGCCCGCCCCGAGCGGCAGGTACATTATCCGGCGCCTTGTCGACATGACTGGCGTGTCGACCTCACCGTGTGGACAGGATTCTGGCATACATGGGGAAACAGGACGCGATCGAACTCGAAGGCACCGTCACCGAGCTGCTGCCGAATGCCACGTTTCGCGTGACGGTGCCGAGCGGCCACGAAGTCTTGACGACGCTGGCGGGAAATATGCGCCGCAACCGGATTCGCGTGTTGGCCGGTGATCGTGTCACGGTCGAAGTCTCGCCGTACGATCTCTCCCGCGGCCGCATCACCTTCCGTCACAAGAACTGACGGCGGCCCGGCGCCCACCGCCCGGCGCGGGGCCTGGCCGGTGCAGCGGGCGCAGCGGTGATGGTCAGCCCAGCAGGAACCACCAGGCGGCAACCGCGCCGCCAAGGGCCACCACGCCGCCGCCGATGATGAGCGGCAGCTTGGACGAACCGCCGCTCTCGGCTGGCGCCGCCTTCCCGGAGCGGGAGGCCGGCGCGCTCCGATCGGGCCGCGCCGGCTGCTGTCCGGTGGGCCGCGAAGCTGGTGCCGGCGCCGGCGACGGGCTGCGCGAGGGCAGCGCGGCCTCCAGCGGCGCGGGGGGCGCCGTGGAGACGATATCCGCGATCGGCGCCACCGGGGGCGCCGGTGGCGGGTAGTCCACCGGCCGGGTCAGGAGCGGCGCCGTGAGCGCGTCCGGCACCGGTGCGGCAGCCGACGCCGGAACGGCGGGCGGCGCATCGAAGTCGAGCTCCACCACGCCGTGTTCGACCGCAAAGCCCAGCACCATCTCGCTGCCGGCGGGGACATCGCTGGTGAAGTCGAGTTCGATCAGGTCGTCGTCAAGCGCCGGCGCCGGTGTCGGTGCGGGTGTCGGTGCCGGCGTCGTTGCGGGCCCCTCGTATGATGCGGCCACCTCCGGGGCACCGAGGTCGTCGGCAAGGTCGAGCGCGAGTCCGGTGAACCGATCGTCGGTGGCTCTCTCGGCGGAGGGTGTGTCGTCGGCGACGATGGGGGCCGTGCTCGGGTCGTCCACACGGTCGGTCTCGAGCGCCGGTAAATCAGGGATGACCGGCACCCCGGACGGCGTCGAGCGCAACAGCACGTCGGTGAGTACCACCGCGTCGCGCAGCGGCTGATCCTCCCAGTCTTCGTCCGGCAGCAGCGAAGAATCGAGGAACGCCGAGAAGTCGTCGCTGGCTGGCGCATTGCGCACCGGCAGGTCGCTCGCCTGCGCGTCGACTCTCGGCAAGTCACTCACCGGTGCAACCTGCGCACTCAGGGACGAGGCGTCGTCGGCCTGGTGCGCCCGCACGTCGGCGATGCGGGTGAGCAACTGTTCGGCGCGGGCGGTCGACAAGCCGTGCGCATCGAGCAGGGCGTGCAGTCGCAGCAGGAACGGCTCGGCGTTGGCCGGCGCGCCGGCCGCGAGGGCGATGCGTGCGGCATTCTCGAGCACGATCGCGAGGCGCGCGTCTTCGTCGCCCACCCGGTGCTCGATGGACGCGATGGCGCGCTGCACCAGCGCCATGGCCTCATCGAGGCGACCGCCGGCGGCCAGCATCACGGCGAGATCCATGCGGGCCCGCGCCACCGGCATGCCGTCCTCGCCGGTAAGGGCCACCCGCAGGGCGCAGGTGCGCTGGGCTTGCTGAATGGCGTCGTCGAGTCGCCCCGCCTTGAAGTACGCCTGCGCCAGATTCCCGAGGACCATGGCCAGCGGCTCGTGGGCCGTGGTATTGGCCGGCAGGGCGCGGGCGAGGGCGTCGGCCGCCCCGGCAAACGCCTCCGCCGCGTCCGCCCACTCGGACTCGGCCGCGAGCGCGAGTCCGCGTGCGTTGTCCTCCTGCCACCCCTGGGTCACGGTGCGTGCCGCGTCGGAATCCATGCGAAGATCGATCATGCCAAGGTGGACGCACCGTGACGGCACGCGTCACCCGTGAGACGGACGCGGCCCCGTCTGGTGCCGGGAACGTGATGAACGGGCGCGCCACGAGACGGAGCGCTCCCGACGGCCTCGCGCAATATGCCATCGACGGCGCGTCACCGTCACTGTGCGGGTACGGGAATGGCCCCGCCTCGCACCCTGCCGCGTCCGTTGACGATCCGGCAGCGCGCCGTACCTTCTCCCCCATGCATACGACGCCGCGAGTGCTTCCCCCACATGGCCGGCTTCCGGTGCGCCGGCAATCCACGCGCATGGCCGTAGCGTTGCTCGTGACCGCGCTGGCTGCCTGCGGCGGCGGTGACGACGACGGAACGGTCACCATCCGCGGCGATACGCCCGGCCTCGATACGCTGGGCTTTCGCGCCGATTCGCTGCTGGGGCTGGCCGACCGGAGTGCCCTCGTGCTCGACTCCGTGAAGGCTGCCATGCGCGCCGAACTGGACCGGGCAGCCTTGGAGCCGCTGGGGGCACCGGTGTCGGCGTCGGGCGATGGCACGCTGGCGTTGCCGGGCGACGTCGCCGACGCCGCGACCGATGCCGCGTCCGCGATCGATGCCGAACGCGATGCGCGTCAGGCCACCATTGTGGCGTCGGCGTCGTCGGCGGGGCGCGAGATGTCCGAGCGCGCGCGCGAGCGCGGGGATTCCATGGCCCGAGCCAACGCGTTGCGTCTGGCCGGCGATGTGAGCAGAGACCGCATGCGCAGCGACACCCTGCGCGGCATTCTCGCCTTTCAGGGCGAAGCGCCGGTGCGCGCGGTGGTGCTGCAGGTGGGCAGCAACACGGTGGCCTTGAGCGGCATGGCCACCACCGGCCTGTCCCGCCTCGTCGGTACCGAAGTGGTGGTGCGCGGCATGACCACCTCGCCGCGTGACATCGTGGTCGCCGACTACATCGTGCGCGCCGCCAACGGCACACCGGCGTACGACGGCACGCTGCTCGACGACGGCCAGCTGCGCCTCACCGACGGTTCCGGCGTGCTCCGCGTGCCGGTGCCCCCCGCCTTGCAGGGACTGCGGGGCGCACGGGTGTGGATCGCGGTGAAAAACGGCGCCGCGACCAGCTACGGACTGGTCGGGCGGCGGTAACGCGCGGGCAATCAGCCCGGTTCGCGAATCGCGATCATCGGCGTCTCGCGATAGACGTCGCGGCTGGTCAACAGCCCGATGAGCATGGTAAGCGCGAGCATGCCGCCGGCGATGATCACCGTCGGGCCGAGGGCCGGGTTGAACGGATCGTCGAACACGAAGCGCGTGAGCGCCCACGCGCCGCCGAAGGCCAGCACCATGCCCGTGAGCGCGCCAAGGGCGCCGAGCGCGCCGTACTCGGCGAGCAGCACCCGGGCCACCTGCGCGCGTGACGCTCCGAGCGTGCGCAGCAGCACGCCCTCGCGGAGTCGCGCGCGGCGCGTGGCCGCCACGGCGCTGAAGAGCACGGGAATGCCCATGGCCAGCGAGAAGATGCCGAGGAAGCGAATGGCGAGCGTGACCCGATTGACGATGGCCCCGATCGTCTGGCGCACGAGCGTGAGGTCGAGGCTCGACACGTTGGGGAACCGGCGCACCACGTCGCGCTGAATGGCCGCCAGCGGTTCGCCCGCCGGCACGTTGGCCACGATCACGAACTGCTGGGGCGCGCGGCGCAGCGCGGTCGGTTCGAAGACGGCGAAGAAGTTGGCTTCGAATCGTCCCCAGTTCACCTGCCGTGTGTTCACCAGCACCGTGCGCACTGGCACCCCCTGCACGTTCCATGTGATTGTGTCGCCAAGCTGCACCCCCATGTCCCTGGCCACGTCCTGTTCGAGTGACAGTTCAAAGGGCAGATCGGGGTTGGCAGCGCGCGCCGCGGCACGCTCGGTCGACGCCGTGAACCAGCGTCCGCTCACCATCGACTCCGACGGCGCGATGGAGTCGCGATAGGTGGACCGGTACTCGCGGCGCAGCGCCCAGCCGGCGCGGCGCACGGTGGTGTCACTCTGCAGGGCCACCACGCTCCGGCCGTTGATCGCGTCCACGCGCATGGTCACGATGGGCGTCTGCTGCACGATCTCGTGTCGCCGTGCACGCAGCAGCGAGTCCAGCGGCGGCGCCTGGTCGTCCTGCACATCGAAGAACAGCAGATTGCCGGCCGACGCATCGGCACTGGTCTGCACCGTGCCCAGCAGGTTGGCCTGCACCAGGTACACGGTGCTGAGCAGAAAGGCGCCGAAGCCCAGCGCCAGCGTGACGGCCCGGGTTTGGTTGGCGGGGCGGTGCAGGTTGGCCACTCCCTGCCGCAGCTCGAAAGGCCACGACGGGCGGGCACTGCGACGGGCGGCCGCGATGAGCAGCGTGGCCGCCACCCAGAGAATGGCCACCACGCTCACGATACCGGCGGTGATGGCGAGCCCCTCGCGCCACGAGCCCACCCGCGTGACGACGATCGCCACGATGCTGCCCACAAGCAGCGCATCCACCAGCAGGCGCGCCGGATCCTTCCATTCGCTCGGCAGGGCGGCCGGGTCGGCGTTGCGGCGGATGGCCTGCAGCGGCGAGACGCGGCGCAGCGCCAGCAGCGGACGCAGCGCGAACACCAGCGCCACCCACACGCCGGTGGCGAGCCCCAGCAGAAGCGGCCACGGCTCGAGGGCGATGGTCACGTCGAGGGGGAGCAGGTCGCCCACCACGCGGGGGAGCAGAAACTGCACGGCCACGCCAAGGGCGGCACCGGCCGATGCCCCCACGAGCCCCATCGCGCCGGCCTGCACCACGTACAGCGCCAGTACCTGCCGACTGGTGGCGCCCAGGCAGCGCAGCACAGCCACGGTGTCGATCTTGGCGGACACGAAAGCATTCACGCCGCTGGCCACGCCGATGCCACCCAGCAGCAGCGCGATGAGTCCGATGATGCTGAGGAAATCGGCGAGGCGGGCCACCGCTTCGGTGAAGTCCTCCTCGGTGTCGGCCACCGTGCGCACGCGGACGCGGGTGCGCGGGGCCGTCCCGGTGAGTCCCGCGGCCTCGGGCGCGCTGCCGGTGTCGACGGCGGCGGTGACCGGCAATGTGGCGGCCGTATCGGCGGCCGCGACCTCGTCGGGTTCTCCACCCGGTCCACGCCGGCTTTCGCCGGCCGCGTCACGGCGCTCCTGAATGGCTGCGGCCACCGGATCGATGCGGCGTCGGAGGTCGCGCGCCAGGCGCGCAGCCGGACGCGGCGCCTGCAGGGCAGCGGGCAGTTGCAGCACCACGTCGTATTCGGCGCGGCTGCCGAACTTGAGCAGGCCCATGCTCTCCAGCCACCGGTCGGACACGTACACGCGCGGCCCGATCACGGCGGTGATGCCGGCATCGCCGGGCACGTTGCCGAGGGTACCACCGATGGTGAAACGCTGCTGCCCCAGCTTGAGCGTATCACCCACAGCTGCGTCGAGCGAAATGAGCAGCGACGCGTCGACGAACACCACCGCGTCGTCGTGCACGCGCGACCATGCTGCGGCGGGATTGGTCTCGATGGCGCCGTAGAACGGATAGCCGGGCGACACGGCGCGCACCTGCACCAGCCGGGTGCCGCCGGAGGGCTCGGCGAGGGCCATGGACGCAAACGTCGTGACGCGGGACGTGCGCACATTGGCGGCGCGCAGCGAATCGACCAGTGTGTCCACGACCGCGGGAAACGCCGCCCGCGCCTGCAGCGCCATGTCGCCGCCGAGCAGGGTGCGCGACTGGTCGCGGATGGAGCGGGTGACGTTGCCGGCGAAGGAGTCGATGGCGACGAGCGCCGCCACGCCGAACGCGATCGACGACATGTACAGCGCGAGGCGGCGGCGCGCGGTGCGGCTTTCGCGCCACGCCAGGTGCAGCAGGGCCTGGGTGGTCATGCGGAGGCGGCGACCGCCGACGCGGCCTGAGCGGTCGACGGATGCTCGTGGCGGATGTCCTCCACGATCACGCCATCGCGCAGGCGGATGGTGCGCTGGGTGCGGGCCGCCAGCGTCACGTCGTGGGTGACGAGTACGATGGTGCACCCCCGTTCGCGGTTCAGCTGTTGGAGCAGCTCCACGATGCGTTCGCCGGTGGCGCCATCGAGGTTGCCGGTGGGTTCGTCGGCGAAGAGGATCCTGGGGTCGTTGACGAAGGCGCGGGCCAGCGCCACGCGCTGCTGTTCGCCGCCGGAAAGCTGCTGCGGGAAGTGATGGGTGCGGTCGCCGAGTCCGACGCGGGTCAGGAGGTCGCGGGCGCGGGTGGCGGCCTCGCGGACCGACACGGTGCCCGAGAGCTCGAGCGGCACCTGCACGTTCTCCAGCGCCGTGAGGGTGGGGATCAATTGAAAGCTCTGGAACACGAACCCAACTTTCTCCCCGCGCAGTCGGGCGCGCTTATCCTCATCGAGGCTGCCGAAGTCGACCCCGTCGAGGGACACCGTGCCCTGGCTCGGGGTATCCAGTCCGGCGAGCAACCCCAGCAGCGTCGTCTTGCCGCTGCCGGAGGGGCCGACGATCGAGACGAAGGCGCCGGCCGGGACGTCGAAGGTGACGTCGCGCAGGACGGTGAGGCGATGGTCACCGGACTGGTATTCCTTGGTCAACCCACGGGCAACGAGCATGCGAGTGCAGACGAGAGAAGAAGGGAACGGCTGGATGCGTCGGATGGCCCCGACCGCGATGTGGCTGCTGGCCGCGTGCGGCGGCGGCGCCCCGGGAACCAACGGCGGTGGGACGTCCGGGGATTCCGCCGTGACGGCTGCGGCGGGCACCGGCTCCGGGGAGAATACACCCGAGCCGGCTTCGGGGGCCGTGCCGCGCGTGGTGCTGCTTGGCACCAGCCTCACGGCGGGACTTGGACTGGACCCCGACAAGGCCTACCCGGCGCTGCTGCAGCACAAGGCGGACTCGGCCGGCTACCGGGTGCGGATCGTGAATGCGGGGCTGAGTGGGGAGACATCGGCCGGCGCGCTGCGCCGGGCGTCGTGGGTGCTGGACCAGCCGGCGGCGCTGGTGGTGCTGGAGGTGGGGGCCAACGACGGGCTGCGCGGGGTGGACCCCGATTCGACGTACGCCAACCTCGTGAAGCTGGTGGCGGCGGTGAAGAGCCAGCGTCCGGAGGCGCAGGTCGCGCTGATGCAGATGGAAGCGCCGACGAACCTGGGGGGCGACTACACACGGCGCTTCCACGACGTGTACGGGCGGGCGGCGAAGGCGGCCGGGGTCCCGCTCTGGCACTTTCTGCTGGACGGCGTGGCCGGGGTGGCGCGGCTGAATCAGGCCGACGGCATCCACCCGAACGAAGACGGGTCGGTGCGGGTGGCGACCACGGTGTGGACCGATCTGGCCCCGGCGCTGGCGGCGCTGCCGCGCTGAGCCGGGCGGTTCTGTCGGGGAGCCCTCCTGGGTGGTCCCTTCCAGCCGAGGGCTGGTCCGCCTATTTTTCGAGGCTGTGCCGGACCCGCTGTGGCGGGCCGATGTGGTTCTGGACGTCCACCTGCTCGCAGGTCTATCGCATATGGCTTTCTCCGCTACGCAGATTCGCCGGGGCATGGTCCTCGTGTTCGAGGGTGACCCGTGCCGGGTCATCGAATTCCGTCATCACACGCCGGGCAACCTGCGAGCGATGGTGCAGGCCAAGCTCAAGAACCTGCGCACCGGTTCGAGCTTCGAGCACCGGTTCCGTGCCGCCGACACGATCATCAAGGCGGACATGGAGACGCACGAGCTCGAGTTCATGTACCAGGGTGGGGATACGTACCACTTCATGAACGCCGAGAACTACGACCAGATCGAGCTCGACGAGGAGGCGCTGGGTGATTCGGCGCCGTGGATGCAGCCCGGCCTCAAGATCCTGGCCGAGTACTACAACGGCCGGCCGATCGGCATCCAGCTGCCGAACTCGCTGGTGTTCGAGATCGTGGAGACGGCGCCGGTGGTGCGTGGGGCGACCAAGACGGCCTCCTCGAAGCCGGCGAAGCTGGAGAACGGGGTGACGGTGAACGTGCCCGAGTTCATCGAGCAGGGCACGCGCGTGCGCGTGAACCCGAGCACGGGTGAATATCTCGATCGCGCCAAGGATTGAGGACGGCCGGGGGCGGCTCGACGGATTCTTGCAGAAATCCTGAAGGCTGAGCCCGCCCCCCGCTTGAAATCAGTTTGCCGACCGGTTACTCTTGGCGTCTCCCGTGGAAGTCGAGTGGTGGTGACGCCGCGACGCGCCAGGGAGTCGCAGGCGAGTGGGGCGGTGATTCTCTCGTTTGCCCATGGTGGCCGTAGCTCAATCGGTTAGAGCACCGGATTGTGGTTCCGGGGGTTGCGGGTTCGATTCCCGTCGGTCACCCTGAGTCACACTGGCGAGCAGCGTTACTTCGCCGCTCTCCGGAGGTCCGTAGCTCAATTGGTAGAGCACCGGTCTCCAAAACCGGCGGTTGGGGGTTCGATTCCCTCCGGGCCTGTCAGAAAGCAGTTTGCTGGGCCGAGCGTCACGTGGCACTCGGTGCAGGGAGTGATCGCGAAAGCGATCACGACAGGAAACAGCATCACCGCCGTCGGCAGCCGCCGTAGGCGGCATGCCGACGGCGGTATCGTCTAGGGGACTAGGACACAGCCCTCTCAAGGCTGGAACACGGGTTCGAATCCCGTTACCGCTACTGCAGTACAGATGGTGATGGACGGAACGCGGCTCCATCGTCTATCGGTTAGGACGCGACCCTTTCAAGGTCGAGAGACGGGTTCGATTCCCGTTGGAGCTATCGGTTCGCACGAACCGCGCAGGTGCAGGTGTAGTAGGGGGGCGTAGCTCAGTTTGGTTAGAGCACTCGACTGTCACTCGAGAGGTCGCGGGTTCGAGCCCCGTCGCTCCCGTCAGTAGTTCGGGCTCAGCAGGTGCAGGTGTGGGTGCAGTATCCTGGTCGGAAGGCCGGGCCCCTCGCTCTGGTGGTGAAATTGGTAGACACGCCGTCTTGAGGGGGCGGTGCCGCAAGGCGTCGCGGTTCGAGTCCGCGCCAGAGCATGGAAACGCAGGACGGTGATGGTGTGTTTGTCACCGCGCATTGCCACAGTAGCTCAGTGGTAGAGCACCCGATTCGTAATCGGGCGGTCATCGGTTCAATCCCGATCTGTGGCTCTCGGATTCGCCGGCTTTTCGTCAGATGAGCCGGCGTTTCCTTTTCGGCGAAGCGGGCGGCCTCACGTGCGGCCGGTGCGGGGAGAGCCCTTTACCGCGCAGTGGGCGAGTCGCTACCTTCGTCGGTGTGGTCGGTGTCACTGGCCATCTCGCGGGCGTAATTCAGTTGGTAGAATGCCAGCTTCCCAAGCTGGACGTCGCCGGTTCGAGTCCGGTCGCCCGCTCTGACTTGAACGCCAACGGCGGTCTCCTTCGCGAGGCCGCCGTTTTCGTTGCCAGACGCCGCCTGACCGTGACCGAATCGTGCTTGCACAATCTGCGCACGACCTGCCGCTTTGGGGCATGACCTCCCCCATGCTCTCCGCAACCAGCGTTCTTGCCGTGCGCCTGCTGGCTCGCGCGACGCCCCTGAGCCTCGTACTCGGTGCCACGCTCATTGTGCCGGCCCCGGCCGGCGGGCAGGACACCCCCCCGCGCCCCGACCCCGTCATCGCCATCGCGCCGCCCCGCCAGCCGCTCCCGACCGAGGCGGCCAGTGCCGGGGTGTCCCGCTTCTCGTTCATTGTGTACGGCGACACCCGCGGCCGGCGCGACGGGGTGCAGGGGCAGTACGAGCACTCGCTCGTTGTCGACGGGATGCTGCGCACGATTGCGGCCCTCGAGAAAGGGCCGGACCCGGTACGCTTCATTCTCCAAAGCGGCGACGCGGTGGTGAACGGGCGCGACCCGAAGCAGTGGAACGTGAGCTACGTGGGGCTGATCAATCGCCTCACCACCACCGGCGGTGTGCCGTACTTCCTCGCGCCCGGCAACCACGATGTCACGTCGTCAGGCGACCTGGCGTCGCCGGGGCGCGCCGAAGGGCTGCGCAACTATCTGCAGGCGGTCAATCAACTCATTCCGCCCGATGGCGCCACGCGGCGCCTCACCGGCTACCCCACGTTCGCCTTCGGCTACGGTAACACCTTCGTACTGGGCTTCGACTCGAACATCGCCGAGGATTCCACGCAGTACGCGTGGGTCTCATCGCAGCTCGAGGGGCTCGATCGCAAGCGCTACCAGCATGTGGTGGTGTTCTTTCACCATCCGGCGTATTCGTCGGGGCCGCACGGCGGGGCCATCATCGAACGGCCCACGGCCGCAGTGCGGGCGCGCTACATGCCCCTCTTTCGCAAACACCGCGTCGAGGTGCTCTTCACGGGGCACGAACACTTCTACGAACATTGGGTGGAGCGCTGGCGCGATTCGGCGGGGAAGCCGCAGCGCATGGACCAGATCGTGAGTGGCGGAGGCGGGGCGCCGCTGTACAGCTACCAGGGCGAACCGGATCTTCGCGACTATGTGCGGGCCGCCGGTACGGACTCGGTGCGGGTAGAGCATCTCGTGAAGCCGGGCATGGAGCCGGGCGACAACGCCTATCACTATGTGGTCGTGCACGTCGACGGCCCTCGCTTGTGGCTCGAGGTGGTCGGCGTGGACTGGGGACGCGGCTACCTGCCGTACCGTACGAACCGGGCCACGCTCACGGACAGCAGCGGGCGCCGGTAGCGTACGGGGGGCTGGGGCCTCCGCTCATGCCAAATGCGGAGGTCGGGGTCGACGGCCACCTCAGGGGGCTCCGTCGGCCTGCTCGCGATAGTCGCGCGGGTCGGTCGTGGCCGGCCGGGCACCGTCGCTACCGGTGCGGACGGTGAACGGCGAGCCGGTGGCGTCGGCCATGGGCGTGACGTGCGACGAACGGGTCGGGGCCTGACGGCAATAGTGGGGCATGAACATCGGAACCTCCTGGTACGAAGAAGGCCCCTCCGTGGGAGGGGCCCGTGTCGTATCGACCAGGTCGCCGCCTCCCGTGTGGTGTCGGGAGGGGCGGCGGTGTGCGTCACATGCTGACGACGGTGCGGCCCTGCTCCCGGATGCTAAGCACGACAAGAATCGCCGTAACAAGAAGCGTCACGCCGAGAGGACGCAGGCCAATAAGTCGCGCCGAGGCCAGATGCATCGCGGTCATAGATGAGAGCATCGGCTGGTCCCGCCCAAGAATCAAGCGCGAATTTCGAAACTCTGTCTTGTGGACTGGAAGAACCGACTGGATACTTCTTCCATGGCCATCAACATCAAGAGTGCCGAAGCCGAACGGCTGGTTCGCGAACTCGCCGAACTGACCAACGAGAGCATCACCGACGCCATCCACCACGCCGTGCGCGAGCGGCTCACGCGGGAGCGGCTGCGGCGCATGGGCGCCGTGGAGCGGTCGTGGGGGCGCATCGAGCGCATTCAGGAGCGCATCCGGGCTACCCCGCTCGCAGAGGGGCGCACCATGGACGACCTGCTCGGCTACGACGAGCGGGGAGTGCCGCGATGATCCTCACCACCTCGGCGTTGGCGGCGCTCTGGCGGAACACGGCCGACGCGCCGTTGCTGCACGCCGCCATCGTGCGCGATCCGGTGCGAGCCATCTCGGCGGCCACGGTGGTGGAGGCGGCCATGGTGCTGCTGGCCGAACGACAGGGCGGGAGCGACCTCGAGCTGGATGCGCTGCTGCGCGAGCTCGAGGTGCTGGTGGTGCCGTTCGCGGAGTCGCAGGCGCACCGGGCACGCGAAGCCGCCCGCACCTACGGGCGCGGGCGGCATGTGGCGGCGCTGACGATGGGCGACTGCTTCGCCTATGCGCTGGCGAGCGAGATGGGCGAGCCGCTGCTCGCAGTCGGTGACCCGTTCACGCACACCGATATCGAACGGGTGGCCTACTGACGGAGCGGGTCACGACTCACTTCTTGGTCGTGATGACGATGGCGCCGTGGGCCCCCTTCGGGCCGTAGCGCTTCTCGGCGGCGGCGCCCTTGATGACCTCGATGCGCTCGATGCGGTCGGGCGGCAGCGTGCGCATGACGCTTTCGTCGGCGGGCACGCCGTCGAGCATCACGATCCCCTCGAACTTCTGCTTGGCCGGCTCCCAGCGTACGCTGTCGCCGCCGCGCTCCAGCACGCGGGTGCTGTCGCCGGTGCCATCCCTGCGCAGCATGACCATGTCGCGCACGATCACCTGACCGCCAGTGCTGTCCGCACGCGCAGCCAGCCCCGCCGCCGTCGTGGCCACCCGCAGCGCGGTCGCGGTGCTGTTGATGCTCCGGATTTCCATCGAGACCACCGGGGTGCTGCCGGCAGGGGCTGCCGCACTCTCGTTCGTGGCCGTGCGTGTGCGTAGGCGGATGGCCTGCACGCCCCGCAGTTCCTTCACGATCTCGATCGCGGCCAGGCGCTCGGCGGGGAGCGCTTTGGCGTCGGCCTCATTCACGGCGCGCCCATCGATGAAGTAGCGCCGCTCGG
>JBEILM010000024.1:0-45670 GCA_040379205.1 Gemmatimonas sp. | reverse complement strand
CAGGTCGCCGTGACGCTCCCGCGCGAGCGCGCCAACATACCGCTCGACGGCCGCCTCCTGCTGCTGATCTCCACCGACAGCACACGCGAGCCGCGCTTCCAGGTCTCCGACGGGCCCGAGTCGCAGCTCGTCTTCGGCATGGATGTCGACGCGTGGGCGCCGGGAACCGACCGTGTCGTTGGTGTGCAGGCCGACGGCTATCCGCTGGCGTCGCTGCGCGAGCTGCCGCCCGGTCGATATTGGGTGCAGGCGCTGCTCAACCGCTACGAGACTTTCCGCTTGAGCACCGGGCACACCGTCAAGCTGCCGCCCGACAAGGGGGAAGGGCAGCAGTGGGCGCGCAAGCCGGGCAATCTGCTCAGCACCCCGCGCTGGATCACCATCGACCCGCGACAGCGCATCCGCCTCGGCATCGCGCTCGATCGCGAGATCCCCGCCATCGCGCCGCCGCAGGACACGAAGTGGATCAAACACGTGACCATCCGCAGCGAACGCCTGTCGAAGTTCTGGGGGCGCGACATGTTCATCGGCGCCAACGTGCTGCTCCCCATGGGGTTCGACGAGCACCCCGAGGCCCGCTATCCGCTGGTGGTGTACCACGGACACTTCCCGGCCACCTTCGAAGGCTTTCGCGAGACGCCGCCCGATCCGAATCTCGCGCCCGATTTCTCGGCGCGCTTCAACCTCGCCGGCTACAACCGCATCCAACAGGAGTTGCACCACCAGTTCTACAAGGACTGGACCGGCCCGAACTTCCCGCGTGTCCTGCTCATGGAAGTGCGGCATCCCACGCCCTACTACGATGACTCCTACGCCGTGAACTCGGCGGCGCAGGGGCCCTGGGGCGATGCCATCATGTACGAGCTCATTCCCGAGGTGGAGCGGCGCTTCCGCGGCATCGGACACGGGTGGGCGCGCATCACGTACGGCGGCTCCACCGGCGGCTGGGAAGCCATGGCGGTGCAGCTGTTCTACCCCGACGAGTTCAACGGCGCCTACATCGCCTGCCCCGACCCCATCGATTTCCGCGCCAATACCGTGTTCAACCTCTACGAGGAGGCGAACGCGTACTATCTGCCGAGCCGGTGGAAGCGAACCCCGCGGCCCGCGCATCGCAACTACCTGGGGCAGGTGCAGACGACCATGGAGGAGGCCAACCGCCGCGAGGCCGCCCTGGGCAGCAAGGGACGCAGCGGCGACCAGTGGGACATCTGGCAGGCCACGTATTCGCCGATGGGGCCCGACGGCTATCCCAAGCCCATCTGGGACAAGAAGACCGGCGTCATCGACAAGGACGTCGCCCGCTATTGGCGCGATCATTACGACCTCTCGTTCATCCTGCGGCGCGACTGGGCTACGCTCGGCCCCAAGGTGCACGACAAGATCAACATCTACGTCGGCGACATGGACAACTACTACCTCAACAACGCCGTCTACCTCACCGAGGAGTTCCTGCGCAGCACCAGCAATCCGAAGTGGACCGGCGAGATCACCTACGGTGACCGCGCCGAACACTGCTGGAACGGCGACCCCACGCGCAGCAACGCGTACTCGCGGTTGCGCTACCACCAGATGTACATCCCGCGCATCTACGAGCGCATGCGGGCCCGCGCGCCCCGAGGGGCCGACACCCTGAGCTGGCGCTACTGAGACGGGCGCACCGGAGCGGGGACCGCTTCCTGTCTCCCCGACGGCGGTGCGCAGGATGTGCCGGGATTGTAACGACGCCTTCACGATGGCTCGGTCGCAATGACCGGACCGTTGTTGTCTGAGGAGTTTGTTTGGTGTCAAAAGCCACGAACAGAGCACGGTTGTGTAAAAACCATGTAACGCAAGGTGATGACTGGTAAAGGTCCGTTACAATCCGGTCGCAGAACGATCACCACGTTGCGACTTCGGCCCTGTTCATGTTCCGTGCATCCCGGGTGCTTGGCGCCCTGACCTTTCTCGCTCCGGCCTCCGCCGGTGTCCTGGGCGCCCAGACGGCGCCGGCGGCGCCGCCCAGGGCACCCGCTACCCCCTGGTACGACAAGCTCCGGATACGCGGCTACGGGCAGGTCCGCTACAACCGCCTGCTGGAATCGAACCCCGAGTTGCAGTGCGAGCAGTGCGACCGCAGCTGGGGACGGAACGGTGGTGTGTTCATCCGCCGCGCCCGCATCATTTTCCAGGGGCAAGTCCACAAGAATGTCTTTCTCTACCTGCAGCCGGACTTCGCGACGGCGGTGGGCACCAGTGGGAACGTGGCGCAGCTGCGCGACTGGTACGTGGACGTGGGGCTCGATGCCGAAAACGAGTTTCGGGTCCGACTCGGCCAGAGCAAGGTGCCGTACAGCTTCGAGAACATGCAGAGCAGCCAGAATCGCCTGCCGCTCGATCGCGCCGACGCCACCAACAGCGCCCACGCGAACGAGCGCGACCTGGGCGCGTACGTCATGTGGGCGCCGAAGCAGATCCGCGCGCGCTTCGCCTCGCTCGTGAACGACGGACTGAAGGGGAGCGGTGACTACGGCGTGGTCACGGTCGGCGTGTTCAACGGCCAGACCGCCAACCGCGTCGAGTCCAACGACAACCAGCATGTGGTGGCGCGCGTGACCTACCCCTTCGCGCTGCGCAACCAGATCATCGAGCCGTCGATCGCGGCGTACTCGGGGCAGTACGTGGTCACGGCCGATCAGCGCACGGCGGGCGTGAAGGGACACGCCGACTGGAACTACGCCGACGAGCGCGTGCTCGCCTCGATCAACCTCGCGCCACGGCCGTTCGGCGTGCTGGCCGAGTACAACGTGGGGCGGGGGCCGGAGTACAACCCGGCGCGCGACAGTATCGAGACCCGGTCCTTGCGCGGCGGCTTCGTGACTGCAACGTACCAGCTGAAGCGCGGGGCGCACGTCCTGTTCCCGTTCACACGCTATCAGGTGTACGAGGGCGGCAAGAAGCATGAGCGCGACGCCCGGAGCCACTCGGTCAACGATGTGGAAGTGGGGGTCGAGTGGCAGCCCAACCCGAACTTCGAGCTCGTCGCGGCGTGGTACCGCGGTGATCGGCGCTTCGAGGACAAGCAGCGGCCGCGCAACACCCAGACGGGCGATCTGCTGCGGTTGCACTTTCAGTTCAATTACTGACGCGCCGGCGCGCTGGAGTGCGTAGGGGCAGTGAACCCCTAGGCAACAGGGGGAAGGGTATCAGGGAGGAGGGGGCAGGGCACTGCAGTTCGCTGTTCCTCCTCCCTGATACCCTTCCCCCTGTTGCCTAGGGGTTTCCGTTCACCGCGCGCCACCCACGGTCGCCCCTACGCCACCCTCCGTAACGCGCGCCGTACGCCATCGACGACTTCGTCGATATGCGCATGCTCGACGATCAGCGGCGGCGACAGCGCAATGATGTCGCCGGTCACGCGCACCAGCAGGCCGTGGCGGAAGCAGTCCACGTGCACCGCCATCGCGCGCGCGCCAGGTGTGCCCTCGCGCGGCGCGAGCTCGATGCCCGCCACGAGGCCGAGGTTGCGGATGTCGATCACGTGCGGCTCGTTGCGCAGCGAGTGCAGCGCCGTCTCCCAGTAGGGCGCCAGCTCGGCGGCGCGGGTCAGCAACCCCTCGTCGCGGTACACGTCGAGCGTGGCGAGCCCCGCGGCGCAGGCCAGCGGGTGCCCGGAATAGGTGTAGCCGTGGAAGAACTCGATGCCGCTCGCGGCGCCCTCCACCACGGTGTCGTACAGGTCGCGCCGCGCGAAGACGGCCCCCATGGGGACCGCGCCGTTGGTGATCCCCTTGGCCACCGTCATGAGGTCGGGGGTGACGCCGAAGTACTGCGCCCCAAACGGGGTGCCAAGTCGGCCGAACCCGGTGATGACCTCGTCGAAGATGAGCAGGATGCCGTGGCGGTCGCAAATGGCCCGCAGGCGCTCGAGGTAGCCGACGGGCGGCACGAGAACTCCCGCCGAGCCGGCCATCGGCTCGACGATCACCGCCGCGATGGTTTCGCCACCGTGTATGGCCGCCAGCTGCTCGAGGGCGTCGGCGAGATCGGCGCCGTGTGCCGGCTGGCCTCGGCTGAACAGGTTGCCTTCCACCCCGTGCGTGGTCGGTAGATGGACATCGGTATGGGGGAGCAGGTACTCCGCGAATGCCTTGCGATTGTTCTCGATGCCGCCCACCGAGATGCCGCCGAAGCCCACGCCATGATAGCCGCGCACACGACCTACGAAGCGTCGCCGCCGCGTGTCGCCGCGCACGGCGTGGAAGGCGATCACCATCTTGAGCGCCGTGTCCACCGACTCCGACCCCGAGTTGGTGAAGAATACGCGGTCGAGTCCCGGCGGGGCGATGCTGGTGAGCCGCTCGGCCAGTTCGAACTGCGCCGGGTGCCCCATGTTGAAGCCGGGCGCGTAGTCGAGCGTGGACGCGGCCTGCTGGATGGCCGCCACGATCGGGGGACGGGCATGGCCGGCGTTCACGCACCAGAGCCCCGAGGTGCCGTCGAGAATGCGATGCCCGTCCACGTCCCAGTAGTGCATGCCCTCGGCACGGGCCAGCAGGCGTGGCGCCTGCTTGAAAGCGCGGTTGGCGGTGAAGGGCATCCACAGCGCGTCGAGTGATGGCGTGTGGGCAGCAGGCGATGTGAATGAGGACATGGCAGGCAGAGGACAGCGTGGGACATCGCGGACTGTGTGGCGGGAACATGCAAGTGGCGTCCGGCGGCCGTAAGATTCCGGTATCTCATCGACGGAGAGAATCGGTATGCTCACCTCACGTTGGCTGCTGACGCTGGCGCTGCTGGCGCTTCCCCTGGCATCGATCGACGCGCAACTCGCGGAACTGACCCCGGGCACCAAAGTGCGGCTGCGGGCCCCGACGGCGGTGGCGGGGCAGTTGAAGGGCCTCGTCATCGCCCGCACCAACGATTCGATCACGGTGACGCGCGATAATGCCACCCCGGTCGCGATTCCACTCGCGGCGCTGACGTCGCTCGAGATTTCCCGCGGCAAGAACCGGCTGCGCGGAGCAGGTAAGGGTGCCCTGTGGGGCGCGGGGTCGGCGAGCGTGTTGTTCGCGCTCATCCCTGCCGACGACTGCCCGGCGGGAGAGACGGGCCCCGCCTGTGAGTCCCTGTCGGTCGGGGAGTCGGTGGCGCTGGGCGCGCTCGGGGGGGCCATCTGGGGCGTCCTGATCGGGGCGCTGGTCGGCTCGGAGCAGTGGGAGCGTGCGACGCTGCCCTCGCAGATCACCGTGGCGCCGGCGCCGCGTGGCCGAGGGCTCCAGGTCGGGCTCCGTCTGCCTGCTGCGCGTTGACGCCCGCATCCTCTCCGGCGTCGTCGCCCCGCCCGCCCGGCGCACCCCAGCGTGGCCCCTGATTTCGGGAAGCCGGAGCGGGCCCTACCTTCCATTGACTCCCTTCACCGCCGGTGCCGGCGGCCGACACCGGCCGCGGGGCGAGGCGGTGCCTTCACCCTCCCGCTCTCGACTCATGTCCACGAGCTTTCTGGCGCAGGTCAACTCGGCCTTCAATCGCGCCGCCGCCTATACGAAGCACGATCCCACGCTGCTCGACCAGATCCGCGCCTGCAACGCGGTCTACTTCATCAGCTTCCCCATCCGGCGCGACAACGGCAGCATCGAAGTGATTCAGGCGTGGCGCGCCGAACACTCCCAGCACAAGTCGCCCACCAAGGGCGGCATCCGCTACGCCCCGAACGTCACCGACGACGAAGTGCAGGCGCTCGCCGCGCTCATGACGTACAAGTGCGCCATCGTCGACGTGCCGTTCGGCGGCGCCAAGGGTGGCGTGAAGATCGACCGGCGCCAATACTCGGAAGGGGAACTCGAGCGCATCACCCGCCGCTACACCTACGAGCTGGTGCGCAAGCGCTTCATCGGCCCCGGCATCGACGTGCCGGCGCCCGACTACGGCACCTCCTCCAAGGAGATGGCCTGGATCGCCGACACCTACGCCTCGCTGGCCAACGGGGAGCTCGACGCGATCGCCTGTGTGACGGCCAAGCCGCTGGCGCAGGGCGGCATCCGCGGCCGCACCGAGGCCACCGGACGCGGTGTCTACTACGGCCTGCGCGAGGGCTGCGACGACGGGGAGGCGATGCAGCGCCTCGGCCTCACGCGCGGCCTCGAGGGAAAGCGGGTGATCGTGCAGGGCCTCGGCAACGTGGGCTACTGGGCCGCGCGCTTCCTGATGGAAGCGGGGGCGCTGGTGGTCGCGGTGGCCGAGTACAACGGCGCCGTGCACAACGATAAGGGGCTCGACATCGTGGCCCTCGACGCGTGGCGGAAGGCCAACGGTACGCTGCTCGGCTTCCCGGGCGCCACGGACATGCCCGCGGCGATGACGGCGCTGGAGTTGCCGTGCGACATCCTCATTCCCGCCGCGCTGGAGCATCAGCTCACCGCAGAGAACGCGCCGCGCATCCAGGCGAAGATCATCGCTGAGGCCGCGAATGGACCCACGACGCCGGAGGCGGAGGCGGTGTTCGCGCAAAAGGGGATCCTCGTGCTGCCCGACGTGTGGCTCAACGCCGGTGGCGTGATCGTGTCGTACTTCGAATGGCTCAAGAACCTGTCGCACGTGCGCTTCGGGCGCATGCAGAAGCGGCACGAAGAGGAAACGCTGCGCAAGCTGCTGCGGGCCATCGAGGACAAGACAGGACAGCGCTTCACCGAGGCGGAATCGCAGGCGATCGCCGATGGCGCCGACGAGGAGGATCTGGTGGCCTCGGGCCTTGCCGAGTCGATGATCGTGGCGTATCGCCAGCTGGCCGAGGTGCATCGGCGGATCGGTGATCCGAACGTCACCCTCCGTACGGCCGCCATGGTGAGCGCCATCGACAAGGTGGCCCAGTCGTACGTGGACATGGGCATCTTCCCTTGAGCCGTGCCGCGTTGCTGGCGACGGCAGCGTTGGCCGTCGCCAGCCGGGCCGCCATGGCCCAGCCGCTCACGCTCGACCAGGTCGTGCAGTCCGCGCCCATTGTCGGCGCCACTCCGTCGGCGCTGGCGTGGGCCTCCGATGGTCGCACACTCGCCTTCGCATGGGACAGCGGGGGCGCTTCGGTGCGCGATCTCTGGCTGGTGGCGCACGACGGCCGCGAACGGCGCGCGCTGACGCGATTTGCCGGGACGCGCGACGGCGTGCGCGAGATCGTCTGGCGGGCCGATGGGCGCGCCGTCTATCTGCTGCGCGGTGAGGCGTTGATCCGCGTGACGGTGGCCGGTGCTGCCCTGGACACCATCGCCACCGTGGGGCGCGACGCCCGCGAGCTGGCGCTGTCGCCGTCGGGCAATCAGGCGGCGTACCTCCGCGAAGGCGACGTGTGGCTGGTGCCGCTCGACGGCGTCGCACCCTCGGTCACGCCGCGCCAGCTCACCCGCGTCGGTGTGCCGTCCATCGCCAGCGTGCCTCTCGGCACCTACGCCCGGCTCGATCGTGAGATCGGCCCCGGCACCTGGGGCACCGCAGCGCCGTCGTTCACCTGGGCACCCGACGGCCGTTCGCTGGCCGTGCACGTGGTGGACCGGCGCGCCGTGCGCACGGTGCCGTTTCCGTACTACCTCGGTGCCGAGACGCAGGTGAATCTGCTGCGCCGGTCGTATCCGGGCGATGCGAACGAGTCGCGTCAGGTGGCGCTCGTGGACGTGGCCACCGGCGCCATGACCACCCTGCCATTCGACGATCCGACGGCCGTGCAGATCGTGAACCTCGCGTGGTCGCCCCAGGGCGCCCTGCTGGTGGACCGCGAGTCGGACGATGCCACGCAGCGCTGGGTGCACGTGGTGCGCCCAGGTCAGGCGCCGGCGCTGGTGTATCGCGATGCACGGGCGACCCGCATCTACACCGAGATCGCGTCGGCGTGGTCGCACGACGGGCGCCGTGTGCTGCTCACCACCGATCGCGACGATCGCTATCGGGTGTTCGCCGTCACGCCCGGCGACACGGTGCCGGTGGCCCTCACGCCGGCCACGGCCGATGTGCAGGGCGCCGCGCAGGCGCTGCCCGATGGCGGCATCGCGTGGCTGTCGTCGGCGCCCGTGGTGGCCGAGCGTCACCTCTGGCGGGCGCGCCCGGGGCAGGCGCCCATGCAGGTCACGCGTACCGCCGGCACGCACCGCGCGCTGGTGGCGCCCGACGGGCGAACGGCCGCCAGCATCGTGAGCGACGACGTCACGCCACCGCATCTGCTGCTGGTGCCCATGCGCGGCGGCGCCGAGGTGGTGGTGACGCCACCGGGCGGCCGCGCGCTGGCCGCGGCGGGGCTGGTGGCGCCGCGGTATGTGCGGTTCGCCGGGGCGGACGCGGGCGATACGCTGCACGCCAAGGTGTGGCTGCCCGCTGCCGCATCGCGGGGCGCACGGGTGCCGGTGCTCTTCGGGCCCGTGTATTCCAACACGGTACGCAATCGGTGGGGCGGTACCTACGGGCTGCTGCAGCAGTTGCTCGTGCAACGCGGGTATGCTGTGGTGCAGGTGGATGTGCGCGGCTCGACCGGCTACGGACGCGCCTTCCGTGAGGCATTCCTGTTCGAGTGGGGCGGCCGTGACCTCGATGATCTGGCCGCCACCAAGCGCTGGCTCGGCGGCGAAGCGTGGGCCGACACGGCGCGGACCGGCATCTTCGGCTCGTCGTACGGCGGCCTCATCACCGTGTACGCGCTGTTCAAGCGCCCGGGGCTCTTCAAGGCCGGCGTCGCCGGCGCATCGGCCACCGACCCGCGGTTCTTCGGCAGTGACGACGTGGCCATCACGCGGCGGCCCGGCACGCACCCCGACGCGTTCCGGCGCGGGGCGCTGCAGCACGCCGGGGGGCTGCGCGACCACCTCATGCTCATCCATGGGCTCATGGACGACGTGGTGCCCTTCAAGACCACCGCCGACCTCGCCGAGGAGTTGATGCGGCAGGGCAAGGACTTCGATCTCGTCATCGCGCCATCGGCGACGCATGGGTGGACGGCGCGCCCGCAGCATGCGCGCTATCTGCTGGGCAAGATGCTGCAGCACTTCGACCGCCACCTGCTCGGGACGCGGTAACCGCCTCACCCGCCATCCGATCTGTCTCATGACGCTCGTGCACGACCAGGCGGCGATCCTCGACGCCGTGCTTCGCGAATACGCCCTCCCGCCCGACGGCGCCCATGGAGTGGTGCACTGGGCGCGCGTGCTGGAGAACGGACAGCGGGTGGCCGACGCCAATGGCGCCGACCACGAGGTGGTGATGCTGTTCGCGCTCTTTCATGACGCCCGCCGCGTGAACGAACATATCGACCATGGGCACGGCACGCGCGGTGGCGACTTCGCGTATGCGCTGCGCGGCACGCTGGTGCACCTCGATGACGCGCGCTTCGACCTGCTCTACGAAGCGTGCCGGTTGCACACCGACGGGCACGTCGACGGCGATCCCACGCTGCAGGCCTGCTGGGACGCCGATCGTCTGGACCTCGGGCGCGTGGGCATCACGCCGCTACCGGAGCGGCTCTGCACCGATGCCGCACGCGCCCTGCTGCCGTGGGCGCAGGCGCGGGCGAGCGCATGGCACGTGCCGGTCCCGGTGCTGACCGGCTGGCGCGCCGACCGGTGGATCCGCGCATGACGCTCAAGGTCGACATGATTCAGACCGTGGCGCTCGCTGCTGCGGTGCTGTTCCTGGGATACGGGGTGCGTCGGCGGATCGGTGTGCTCGACCGCTTCAACATTCCGGCGCCGGTGGTGGGCGGTTTCCTCTTCGCGGTGGTTGCCCTCGCGCTTCGGCAGACCGACGTCCTCGCGCTCGAGTTCGACAGTACGCTGCAGTCGCCGCTCATGGTGGCCTTCTTCACCACCATCGGCCTCGGGGCGAGTCTCGGCCTGCTCAAGAAGGGTGGGCCGCAGGTGCTGGTGCTGGCCGCCCTCGCCAGCCTGCTGGCCGTGCTGCAGAACGGTCTCGGGGTGGGCATCGCCACGCTGCTCGGCGTGGACCCGCTGCTCGGGCTGATTTCCGGGTCCATCACCATGACCGGCGGTCATGGCACCGGGGCGGCCTTCGGCAAGCTGCTGGAAGACCAGTACGGCATGACGGGCGCTGTCACGGCGGCGATGGCGGCCGCGACATTCGGCCTCGTGAGCGGCGGGCTGCTGGGCGGCCCCATCGGTACGCGACTGATGACCCGCTTCGGACTGCGGCCGAGTGGCGGTACGCCCTCGCCACTGGCGGCGGTCGCCGAACATGCGAGCCTCGATGCCGAGATCGACACCGAACCCGTCGGCGAAGCACCCACGGCATTCCGGCTGCTCCAGACGCTCACCATCATCCTCGTCTGCATGGCGCTGGGTGGCCTGCTGTCGAAGTGGCTGGGGCAGTTCGTGACATTGCCCGGCTACATCGGAGCCATGCTGGTGGCGGCGCTGCTGCGCAATGTGGCGGAGGTCACCGGGCTGGTGCGCATCGAGCAGCGCGTGGTGGACGACCTGGGCACGATCGCACTGGCGCTGTTCCTGACCATGGCGCTGATGTCGCTCAAGCTGTGGGAGCTGCTGGGGTTGGCCGGGCCGATGCTCGTGATCCTCTTCGGACAGGTGACGATGATGGGGCTGTTCGCGTACTTCATCACCTTCCGCTTCATGGGGCGCGACTACGATGCTGCGGTGATGGCTGGCGGTCACTGCGGCTTCGGGTTGGGCGCCACGCCGAACGCCGTGGCCAACATGACGTCGCTGGTGGAGCGCTACGGGCCGGCGCCACGCGCCTTCCTCGTGCTCCCCATGGTGGGGGCGTTCTTCATCGACTTCACGAATGCGGTGATCATCACCACCTTCATCAATCTGCTGCGGCCGTGACCCGCATGCGTGCGCTGTTTCACTTCTGACCCGACTTCGCCATGCCCCTCAAGGATTTCCCCGATCATCACGACGCCGACCTGGTGCTCAAGCTCTACGATCTGCGTCGCGAGAGCGTGATGCGCGAGTCGCGAACCCGGCTGCTCAGCACGTTCCTTCCCACCAGCTTCGCCGACGTGCTGGCCATTACGAAGCCCGAGCACCCGCTCAACGCGGCGTTCCGCCAGTGCTCGTCCTTCTGGGAGATGACGTATGCGATGGCGCGCCACGGCGTGGTGCACGCCGACTTCATGATGGAAAGCAACGGTGAGGGGCTGCTGCTCTTTTCGCGCATCGAACCGTGGCTGGCGGAGTACCGCGCGCAGGTCAATCCGATCGGGTTCCGCAACGCCGAGTGGGTGGCCACCGAGTCGGAGATGGGGCGCATGATCGCGGAACGCTTCCGCAAGCGCATGCAGGCCCATCTTGCGGCGGCGGCCACCGCCTAGTTCTTCCTTCTGTCATCGAGGACGTCCCGTGTCCCGTCGTGCTCTCGTGCTCGTCGCCGGCCTGCTGGCCGTGTCGTTGTCTCCCGCATCCCGCGCGGCGGCGCAGAACCCCGCCGAGGCGTGGTGGCGTCACGTGCAGGTGTTGTCGCACGACTCGCTCAAGGGGCGCGACACCGGCAGCCCCGGCCACGAGAGTGCGACGCGCTACATCGCCGAGCAGCTGCGCGCCGCCGGCCTGCAACCGGCCGGCACCGATGGCTGGTTCCAGCGGGTGGGCTTCGTGGAGGTGGGACTCGATGCCGGGCGCGTGCAGCTCGCCCTCGGGCAGGATGGCGCCTGGACTCCGCTGGCCCTGGGGCGCGATCTGCGGCTGACGGCACGCCCGTCCACCGGCGATGTTGAGGCTCCGCTGGTCTTTGCCGGCTACGGCCTGTCGCTGCCGGAAGCGGGCGTCGACGATCTCGCCGGCCTCGACCTCCGCGGCAGGATCGTGGTGCATGTGAACGGCGTGCCCACCGGGCTGTCGGCGCCGCTTCAGGCGCACGGCACGCGGTCGCGGTGGCAGGCCATGCAGCGGGCCGGTGCCGTCGGGATCATCGCCATCGGTGCCGGTGGCGCGTGGAACGAGGTGGCGCCGGGCGCCGCCGGCAGCACCGTCTCGCTCACCGACAGCACCCTCGACGATAGCCGTGGACAGCGCCTCGGCGGGACGGCCAATCCGGCCCTCGCCGCACGGCTGCTGGCGGGCAGCGGCATCGTGTGGGATACCGTGGTGGCGCGGGCGCGGCGCGGGGCACCGGTGCCCGGCGGCGCCCTTGCCGTGTCGCTGCGGGCCACACTGCCCACCGTGCGGCGCACGCTCACGTCACCGAATGTGGTGGGGATCATTCCCGGCACCGACCCGGCACTCCGCGACGAGATCGTGGTGTACTCCGCGCACAGCGATCACGTGGGCACCTTCAAGGGGCCGGTGCTCACCGGCGACAGCATCTTCAACGGGGCGATGGACAATGCCTCAGGCACGGCCACGCTCATCGAGACGGCGCGACTGGCGGCGGCGCGCGGCGGCAACAAGCGCACGCTGGCCTTCGTGGCCGTGACCGCCGAGGAGAAGGGGCTGCTGGGATCACGCTATTTCGCGGCCCATCCGTCGTTTGCGCGCGGCACCATCGTGGCCAATCTCAACACCGACATGTTCCTGCCGCTCGTTCCGCTCACGGGCGTGTTCGCCTACGGCTACGAGGAGTCGGACCTGGCCGACGATCTCGACGCGGTGGTCCGGGCGCGCGGGCTCGCCGTACTCCCCGACCCTGAGCCCGAGCAGAATCGCTTCGTGCGCAGCGACCAGTACAGCTTCATCCGACAGGGCATTCCGGCCCTCGCCTTCAAGGTCGGGTACCGCCCTGGGACCCCGGAAGAAAAGACCTGGCAGGCGTGGGTGCGTGATCACTACCACAAGCTCAGCGACGACGTCACGCAGCCGGTGGACTTCGCCACCGCCGCCGGCTTCAATGCGCTGTACGCCGACCTCGCGCTCCGGGTGGCCAACCGCCCCGTGCGGCCGGCCTGGCGGGCCACCAGCTTCTTCGCCAGGCCGGTCGTGCCGTGACGCGACGGCCTCAGGCGACGCCTGCCATCTTGCTCATGAAGAGCAGGAACAGCACGAGAAAGAGCATGCCCTCCCACCGCGAGATCCGCTTGTCCTGCGTGAGCAGATAGAAGAGCAGCGAGGCGGCCGCCACGAAGGGCAGGGCGAAATCGATCAGTGACGACGGCACGGTCACGCCTCCACTCGCCGCCGCCGCGCCACTCACGGCAAGGGCGTTGAAGATGCACGACCCGAGGATGTTGCCGACGGCCAGTGAGGCGAGCCCGCGGCGGGCGGCCGTGGTGCTGATCACCAGCTCGGGCAGCGTGGTGCCGATGGCGAGGATGGTGATGGACGCGATGGCCGGTGCGATGTCCAGGGCCGTGGCCAGCTCACCGAGCGCGGCCACCGTGCGGTCTCCCCCCACATAGATCGCCACGCCGCTCACCACCAGGATGCCGGTATCCACGACCAACCGCCGGCTCCGCTCCGGCAGTTGGGCGGCCTGCGCGGCGTCGGCGGTCGCGGAACGGCCCTCGGCGAGGAGATAGGCGACGTACACCGCGTACCCGATCAGCAGCAGCCAGCCCTCCACCGGCGAGATGCGGCCGTCCATCATCACGGCTCCCAGCAGCACCATCGCGCCCAGCAGAAAGTGCAGATCGATGAACAGGTACTCCTCGCCCAACAGGATGCGCCCCGCCGGCACCGCGATGCTGGTGGCGCCGAGAATGAGCAGCAGGTTCGCCGCGTTGGCGCCGAGCACGTTGCCGGCCACGATCTCCGATGTGCCGGCCTGCACGCTCAGCAGCGAAGCGACCAGCTCGGGCAACGACGTGCCGATGGACACGATGAACACGCCCACCACGAACGCCGACATGCCGAGCGCCAGCCCCACCCGCTCGGCGGCAGCCGTGAAGAAGTGGGCGGCGACGAGCAGGATCGCCAGGCCGAAGGCGAACGCTGCCAGGACGGTCAGCATCAGCGAATGAGGTAGAACTGCTCCTGCCGCGGCCGGAAGAAGCGGTATCCCTGCTCGGTGAGGTAGGCGTCGTCCTCGAACATCACGAACACCTTCTTGCCGTTCCACTCGGGGATCGGTGTCGCGGTGTTGAGTTCGATGGAGATGTACGACCCGAGGCGCAGCCGCGAGTTCTGCGCGGTCGTGTCGCTGCGCAGCCCGCTGCGGAAATCAATGGACGTCCCGAGGCCGTGCCCCTGGTTGCCGATCGGGTGCGAGTAGATCATCGCTTCGATGCCCCGTTCGCGCATCTCGGCCATGGTCGCATTGAACACCGCCCCGCCGGTCATGCCTGGCCGCGCGTGGCGCTGCATGAGCGCGTCCTGCAGCGTATTCGAGTTGGCCATCGCCTGCTTGAGCCCCGCCGGCACGTCGCGCTCACCCGGCTTGAGCACGTAGGCCATCTTCTGCCAGTCGGTGTCGAAGCCCATGTAGCTGATGCCGAAATCGATGTGGACCACGTCGCCGCGCTGAATGACGGTGCCCTCCGGCGCGACGGCGAGGAACCCGCGTGAGGTGGCGATGTCGCCGGTGGCGCGCTGCACGCGCAGGTCGGGTTGGAACCAGGTGCGCACGCCGGCCGCCCAGAGCATGTCGAACAGCGCGCGCCGCACGTCACCGACGGTGGTGACACCGGGCGTGATCACGGCGTTGGACAGCGCGCGCCGCACGATGGCCTCGGTGACGGTCACCGCCGTGCGGTAGTGCTCCATCTCCTCGGGGAGGCGGGTGTCGAGATACTCCTGCACCAGCTCGCCGGCGCTCATGAAGGTCTTTTCCGCTTCGGGGCCGAGCGTTTCCGCCAGGAACCGGTAGCTGTCGTAGCCGAGCGTACGCGTTTGCCCGCGCGTGCCGCGGATACCGAGGCCGACGGTGGCCGGCTTGTACTGCTGATACAGGTCACGCAACGTGGCGGCCGGCGGGCGCGGTTCGGTGAAGGGCGCGTCGAAGAAGCGCGCCAGGTTCTCCTCGGTGTAGCCGGTGATGGCGAACTTCTTCAGGCCCTGATCGCCGGCATCGATGAACACGAAGAAGTCGCGATTGCCCGTGTACGGACGTGGCGGCGCGATGGCATGTACGAGCGGATCATCGTGGAACTCCTCGTTCACCACGATCCACATGCCGATGCCGTGGCGGCGCATCATGGGCAGCAGCATGGCATGGCGCTGCACGAGCCATTGTTCGCGCACGGCAATCTGCTGGGACCAGGGGAGCAGGGCATCGGCTTCCGGGACGCGCGTCGGGCGCGCCGTAGCGCTGCGCACCGGAGTCCGCGGACGGGCGTCCTGGGCGGCAGCCGTGTCCGACGCCGCGGCAACGAGGGCAAGCAGGACGCTGCCTGCGGCCATGATCCGGCGAGTGTGCATCATCAGTTGGTCGTTCCCTTGCGATAGTCGAGCTGCGGCTTCTGGTTGCCGAGCACGGTCTCGTACCTGAAGTTCGGGCCACGCCGGGCGTCGAGTTCCTTCTTCGCCTCGGCGAGCATGGCCGGCGAGGTGAACAGATCGGCGGCCGTGAGGGCCATGGTCTTGGCGGCCACCATCATGCCCTTCGCGCCGATGCTCATGCCACCGGCTGCCACGGCCTGCCACGAGTGGGCCGCCGTGCCCGGTACCCACGTGGCCGCGCTGAGTTGCACCGTGGGCACCATCCAGCTCACATCGCCTACATCGGTGGAGCCGGCACCAGGCTGCCCGACCTCCAGCGGCTTGACCTTCTGGATGGCATCCAGCGTGACCGGCACAAAGGCTTCGCTCTTCTGCAGCATTTCGGCGAACACGCGCTCTTCGGGGGTGTACGTATAGCCGCCCACGCGCTCGAGGGCCCGCTGCTCGACCTTGAGTAGCGTCTCGTTCGGAAGCAGCGAGTATACCGACCCGATGAGTTGGAGGTCGTACGTGGTCCCCGTACCGATCGCCGCCCCCTTGGCGGCATCGATGACCCGGTTCCAGACGTTCTTCACCACGGTCATGTCGACGTGGCGGACGTAGTAGTACACCTCGGCTTCATCGGGGACGACGTTGGGCGCCTTGCCGCCATTCGTGACCACGTAGTGAATGCGCGTGCCATCGGGCACGTGTTCGCGCAGGTAGTTGGTCATGATGTTCATGATCTCCACGCCATCGAGCGCCGAACGTCCGCGCTCCGGGGCGCCGGCGGCATGCGACGAGATGCCATGAAAGCGGAACTTGCCGGTGATGTTCGCCATCGTGCGCTCACCCATCGCGGCGTGCTCGTCGCCGGGGTGCCACGCAATGACGGCGTCGACATCGTTGAAGACGCCGTCGCGCACCATGTACACCTTCCCCGAGCCGCCTTCCTCGGCCGGCGTCCCGATCATGCGCAGCGTGCCCTGTACGTTGTTGGCCTGCATCCACTGCTTGAGAGCGATCGCCGATGCGGTGCTCGCCGTGCCGAAGAGATGATGCCCGCAGCCATGGCCTGGGGCGCCCGCGCGCAGGGGCTTGCGCTCGGGCACGGCGTCCTGCGACAGGCCGGGCAGGGCATCGAACTCGCCGAGAATCGCGATCACCGGCTTGCCGCTGCCGAACTCCGCCACGAAGGCGGTCGGCTCCCCGGCAATGCCGGCCTTGACCGTGAACCCGGCGGCCTTGAGCTCGTGCTGCAGCAGCGCCGAGCTCTTCTCCTCCATGTAGCCCACCTCGGCAAATTCCCAGATCTGCCGGGCGATGCCGGCATACCGGGCACTGGCCTCGTCGAGCGACGTGAGCATGGCGGCGGTGTTGGGTGCCGGCTTCGGCAACTGGGCGGCGAGCGTCGGGGTCACGATGACCCCATGGGTGCCGCTCAATATGAGCGCGACGAGCGCAATGATCCGGGTGGGGCGCATGGGTCTCTCCACATGGCGAGGCCGTCCGGGGGATCCCCGGCGGCATGATGTCGTCAATGATACGGCCATGACCACCGCTGCGGTGCCCCATCGGGCGGAACGGTGCGCGGGCTAAGTTGAGAGAGGTCCACCGGTCGTGTCCGTACGGCCGTGCGCCTCATCATTTCGTCCCCCGACTGCCATCTGGCCATGAGTGACTTCACGACTATCGACGGCACCATCGGCCGGACGCCGCTGGTGCGCCTGCAGCGGATCCCCGGCGCCGGGATCGTCGAGCGAGGCACCGTCATCCTGGGCAAGCTGGAGGGGAACAACCCCGGCGGCTCGGTGAAGGACCGGCCCGTCCTGTCCATGATTCGCGGCGCCGAAGCGCGCGGGGAGATTCGCCCCGGCGATCGGCTCATCGAAGCTACGAGCGGCAACACCGGCATCGCGATGGCGATGATCGCCGCCATGACGGGGTACCGCATGACGCTCATCATGCCCGACAACCTCAGCGCCGAGCGCCGGGCCTCGATGCGGGCGTATGGCGCCGAGCTGATTCTCACGCCGGCGGCAGCGGGGGGCATGGAGTACGCGCGTGATCTCGCCATGCAGATGCAGGCCCGTGGCGAGGGGCGTGTGCTCGACCAGTTCGGCAATCCCGACAATCCGCAGGCCCACTACGAAACCACGGGCCCCGAGATCTGGCATGACACGAATGGCTGCATCACGCACTTCGTGAGTGCCATGGGCACCACGGGCACCATCATGGGCACCGGACGCTACCTCCGCGAGTGCAACCCGGCCATCACGATCGTGGGCGCGCAGCCCAGCGAGGGCTCGCAGATCGCCGGCATCCGCAAATGGTCGCCGGCCTATCAGCCAACCATCTACGAGCCGGCTGCCGTCGACCGGCTGGAGCTGGTGTCGCAGGCCGAGGCCGAGACGATGGCGCGCCGGCTGGCGGCCGAGGAGGGCATCTTCTGCGGTCCGTCAGCAGCCGGTGCGTGCGTGATCGCGCTGCGTGTCGCCGCCGAGGTCGAGAACGCCACGGTCGTGTTCATCGTGTGCGACCGCGGCGATCGCTACCTCAGCACCGGCCTCTTTCCGTCCTGATCGCCAGCGCCTCGTTCAGGGTATACCCTTGCTCCGGCTGCGTTGCCGACGCATGCTGGTGGGCCATGATCACGATGCCGATCCGCACCACGCGCCGAAGTGCGCCATAGGCCCCGACGGCGAACGGCGGGCAACCCGCGTCACGGCGTCACGCCACATGGCGTGGCGCATGTGCGCCGACGGTTCAGCGCGCGCTTCGCGACGTTACGGGCGGCGGGGGCCTCGGCGCTCGCGGCGTTTCTGGCCGTACTCGGTCCGGGATTGCTGGCCGGCCTGTCTGACGATGATCCCGCCGGCATCACGACGTACTCCGTGCTGGGCACCGACCATGGCTATCGGCTGCTGTGGATCATTCCGCTGTCGACCGCGCTGCTGGTGCAGTTCCACCTGCTCGCCGTGCGCCTCGGCGCGGCGTCGGGCAACGGGTTCGTGGGAGTCATCCGCGTACGCTGGGGGCGTGGGTGGGGCTACCTGAGCGTGGCGGTTCTGCTGTTCGCGAACTTCGGCACCATCTGCGCGGAGTACGCGGGCGTGGCAGCTGCCGGGTCGCTGGTGGGGGTGCCATCGTGGCTGAGCGCACCCGTCGCCGGAGTCCTCATCACGCTGGTCGTGCTGCTCGGGTCGTTCCATCGCGTCGAACACGTGCTGCTGCTCATCTCGTCCACGCTGGCGCTGTACATCGTGGACGGCATTCTGGCGCGGCCGGTGTGGTCGGAGGTCGTCAGCGGGGCGTTCGTTCCGCGCCTGCCCGAGACCGAGGCGGGTTGGGTGGCGATCACGGCGTCGGTGGGCACCACACTGGCGCCGTGGGGGCTGGCCTTCATCCAGTCGTACGCCGTGGACAAGCACATCACGCCCGACACGATGCGGTGGGCGCGATGGGATGTCATCATCGGGTCCGTACTCACCGGTGTGATCGGGCTGGCCATTGCCGTGGCCTGTGCCGCCACGCTGCATGCGTCGGGCGTGCGCATCGAAACGGCTGCCGATGCCGCGGCCGCGCTGCGCCCGCTGGCCGGCCGCTTTGCCACCGTGCTCTTCGGCGCCGGACTGCTGGGGGCTTCGCTGCTGGCGGCGGCCATCGTACCGATGGCTACGGCGTACTCGATTGCGGAGGGCGCCGGCGAGCCCGCGTCGCTCGACCTGGACGCGCGGCACTTCCAGTGGTTCTACGCCGCGTTCGTGGGCCTCACCGTGGCGGCGGTGAGCATCGTGGTGCTGCCGGGGCTCCCGCTCATCCCGCTCATCTACGCGAGCCAGGTGGTAAACGCCGTCGTACTGCCGCTGCACCTCGTGGCGCTGCTGCTGCTGGCCGGTGACGGGCAGCTCATGGGGGAGCTGCGCGCGAGCCGGGCGGAATCGGTGCTGGGATGGGGGAGCGTGGTGCTGGTGCTGGCGTGCGTGAGTGCGCTCTTCTGGGGCTGGCTTCTTCGCAGCTAGCGTCCTGGCTGAGCGCTGAGGTTCCGTGTCGACGGCGGTCGGCGAAAAGCCTGTATGTGAAGTGTACCGGATTCTGTACATAGCCCCTTGTGAACCAAGAGAGAAGCGCCATACTGGCTCGCAGGCGGTGATCGGGGACAACGGCAGGGAGTTGCCTGAGACACGCATAGGCCGACACCTTTGATTCATGACGCGAATTGACCCCTATAATCCACTAGACCTCGAAGCACTCGGGGGCTCACTCATTCGGGCCTTGGAGAGCCGCTCCCCCGAACCACTTCGCTCGATTGGTCACTTTCTCGGTTCTGGCGTTTATGCACTGTACTACGTTGGGCGCGAGCATCCCTACGCCGAGCTAGGCGAGTTCAATCGGACACACGAGTGCCGACTGCCGATCTACGTAGGTCGCGCGAAAGACCCAGGTGCGCGACAAGGGATCAGCCCTTTCGAGCCAGTGACTGAGCCACTGTTGTTCTCGCGTGTTCAAGAACACAAACGGTCGATCAAGGCGGTTGAGAGCGCGGGCTCAGCGCACATTTTGCTCAGGCTGGATGACTTCAGGGTGCGGGCACTGGTGTGCCTTCCGCTCTGGGTTCCCCTTGCCGAGGCAATGGCTCTTAGGCTGGACCGGCCGTTATGGAACTCGGCGCTCTCCGGCTTCGGAATTCATGCCCCAGGCAAGGGCCGCAAGGAACAGCGCCGTTCCCAGTGGGACCAGCTGCACGCAGGGCGTCCGTTCGCTACGCGGTTGCCCGAAAATGACCTGTCGGAAGAAGCTCTTGTTGAACAGACGCACGTCGCAGCCGTCGAGCGCGTGTCGTCTGCGGCAGTACGACTTGGGTTGAGTTTGCCATCATCGCTCGTTCCAAGCTTTCCCGTACCGACGACGCCACGGCTCTAGCCAACGCGACGGGCACGGCGTTCCCGATTTGCCTCATCGCTTCGCCCCACGCCCCCTTGAGCACATACGTGTCTGGAAAGGTCTGAATGCGCGCAGCTTCACGAACCGTGAAGTAACGCACCGTGCCATTGGTGTTTCGGAGCATGTTCTCGCCGCCCGGCACGCCATGGACGCCTGCTTTGAGAGTCTTCCCTGGCGCGTCCATTGGTGATCCCGTATGCCCCGGATACGACTTTGCTCCAGGTTGACCAACATGATTGAACACGCCGGGTGCTTGCTTTCCGGCAACAGGCGTTGGCAAATCTGAAATGACGTCGCGAACGGTTGTCCACGGGAGCGTCCGGCCGGCCTCACGCAGCCATTTTCCGAGATGAGGATGGTTCGGTTGCGGCTTCCGCACAATACCGTGCTTTCCCCAGTAGTCAGCAGTTACGTCCATTGCCAAGCGCAAAGCCGCTTGGCTGTGTGTCGGAACCGGTGGAATCCAGTCGGCGTCTAGGTCGGTGCGGAGAGCGACGAAGAAGACGCGCTCACGCCGTTGCGGAACACCGAAGTTTGCGGAGTTTAGCAACATCGTATGCACGACGTAGCGAAAAGATGACTCATCGCCGCCATTATGTGCCGTGCGGAGCGCTGGCAGGTGCGCTTCCCATCCATCGGGAGCAAGTGGGTCATCTGGAAGGATTGTCGGGTGCGCCAGCTGAAGTTCAATGAACTCCACAAATGTCGAAAGTGAGGCGCGCAGAAGGCCCTTCACGTTCTCGATGATCACCGCTTTGGGACGGATCTCGCGCTGCGCGCGGAATACCTGCGGGAATAGGTTTCGCTCGTCGGTGTGGGCCTTGTGTCTTCCGCCGATCGAGAACGGTTGACAGGGCGCGCCGGCTGCGAGTAGGTCGACTCCAGCAAATGGTGAGAAATCAAATGTCTTGACGTCTCCCTCGTGGATTTCGCACCCTCCGCCGAATGCCGACCGATTCTCCCTGAGCGTGTCGCAGGCGTGCTTGTTGTACTCGAGCAGGAGTCGATGCTCGAAGCCAGCGGCAGCGACGCCAAGGGCGAGGCCACCGGCACCGCTAAATAGTTCGACGGAAGATAGAGGCGGAGTGCCGGACATGATCTCAAGTATACTTCTTCGACGTTTGTTCGGGGAGACCTCTTTCCTTGGACACCCCATCATTTCTACGCTTTCCCAAGGGTCCTTGCAGCCGGACAATTGGGCGACCGTACTTGGTGACCGTTTGCGACGACGCCCGAGAGTGAGAAATCACTGACCCAACCCCCGCCGCGCCGCCGCGAACGCCTCGTACTGATCGGTGGCCACGAAGTCCACGCGGTCGGCATGCGGGCCGCGCTCGGGAGCTGCCTGTGCCGCGCCGTCCGTTCGCCCGGTCGTGTTGTCCCAACGCTAGCTTGTCCGGTCATGATCGACCCGATCCGCCTGCGATGCGCCCGCTGGGCCACCCGCGCCCAGTTCCTGCACCTCGGCCTAATCGCCGGGCTGTTCGGCGTGCACGTGCCATCCATCGCGTCGACGTATGCGCTCGATGAACGGGCGCTGGCGGCGGCGCTGTTTGCCTCGACGATCGGCTCGCTGATCATGCTTCTCCTGGCCGGCCGTACCATTGCGCTCGTCGGCGCGCGCAGCACGGCCATGCTTGCGGGGTGGGCGTTCTGTCTCGCCCTGCTCCTGCTGCTGCGGCTGCCAGCGTGGTGGCTGGTGTTGCCGGTGATGACGCTGCTCGGGGCCGGTGAAAGTCTCTACGACATCGCGATCAACGCCGAGGGCACCATGCTGGAACTGCTCGGCGGCCAGGCCGTGATGAGCGGCTTTCACGCCATGTTCAGCGTAGGCGCCATGGTCGGCGCCGGCTCCGGTGCGATGCTGTTCCGGCTCGGGGTCGCACCGGCCATGCAGCTGCTGTTGGTGGCCGCGCTGGTCTCCGTGTCGCTGAGCGTGGCCTCACGCGCGATGCTGCCCGTGCACCCATCGCCGGAGCACGCGGAGGCGCACTTCACCTGGCCGCGCGGGGCGCTGCTGGTCATCGGGCTGCTCATCCTGCTCGGCATGATGGCCGAAGGCGTGATGTACCACTGGAGCGTGCTGTATGTGCAGCAGGAACTCGGGGCGCCGCCGCAGCGCGCTGCTCTTGCCTACGTGAGCTTCGCGGGTGCCACGGCGCTCATGCGTTTCGCCGGCGACGCCGTGCGGGCCCGTGTCGCTGAGCGGCGCATCCTCGTGGCCGGGGCGCTCCTCGCCAGCGCGGCCATGGCGGGGGTGCTGCTGGTTGGCCGCCCCGGCTTGGCCATGATCGGCTTCGCGGTCGTAGGGGTTGGGCTGGCGACCATCGTGCCTATTCTGTACAACGCGGCGACGCGCATCCCCGGGGTGAGTCGGGCCGCGGCCCTCGCGTCGGCGTCGTCCATCGGGTACGTGGGGTTCCTGTTGGGCCCCCCGCTGGTGGGCGGCATCGCCCACGCCACCTCACTGACGTGGGCCATGGGCACGTTGATCGTGGCAAGCCTGTTGCTGGTGCTCGGGACGCGGCGGGTGCCGCTCGCCGGCGTGTGACGGCACGAGCGCGGCCGGAGGCGGCGGTCGCCGTCCTGCCCCCTCCCGACGTGGCCCTCTCCTCGGTGCCATCCTGACGCGGCGACATCGGCGGCGCGCTCGACTACACTTCGGGCACGCCTTTCTCCCCCGGTGACCGGCCGGGGCTTTCGTCTTGTCCGGAGAGCTGTCGTGAGACCCGAGGTCGTCCCCATGAACGAGTTCCAGGAAAACGCGCCCGCCGGGCGCCTGCGCGCCAGCCAGACGGCGGCGCTGGCCGCAGCGCTGGGGCTGGTCGCCTACGCCCTCATCGATGCCATCCCGTGGCTGCGTGGCCAGGGCATCCCGCAGGGCGCCGTACAGTTCGTCTGGCTGCTGTACGTGACCGGCGCCGCCGGCGTGTGTGGCTATCTCATGCCCGAACGGCCGTGGCGCTGGGCCGCCATCCTGCTGGCGGTGCAGCCGCTGTACATGCTCGCCATCACGCTCGTGCGTGGCGAACCCGATGCATCCCCCGACACCATTCCCGCCCGGACGTCGGTGTTCATCGCGTCGGTGTTCATCGTCACCGTGAGCCCGTTCCCGCTGCTCGCCGCGAGCGCGATGGGCTCCAAACGGCGCAGCGAGTTGCGCTGAACCGGTCGCGAGGCGTTTTGGGCGCGGGCGTTCGAACGCGGCGGTGCGCCGGCTCCCGCCGCTCAGGGCTGGATCACCCGTCGCCGCTTGATCAGCGCCTCGATCTCGTCGACCTCGCGCGGTACGCGCGAGATCCACTCGAGCCCCTTGTCAGTGATGAGGTAATCGTCCTCGATACGCACGCCCGTGTTTTGGTACCTCTTCACCGTTTGCAGCACGGCGGCCTTGAAGCGCCGGTTGCGCGGCGTGTCGGGAAGCACATCGAGGGCGCGGGTGCTCACGTAGATACCCGGTTCGATCGTGAACGCGTCGCCGACGTGAAAAACGCCGTCGCGCCGGGCGTCGCCCTGCAGCGGGTCGTGCACCGCCAGCCCGATGCCGTGCGTGATGCCATGGATCATCCACAGGTTGGCCTGCCGACACGACGCCGGCGTGGCGGCACAGTCCACACGCCAGGGCGGATCGTACGACGCCGTGTCGCTCTCGATGAGCCCGAGCGCGGCCAGTCCACGCGTACGCACCGCCACCGACGAGTCGGCCGCCGCGCGGATGCTCATGCCCGGTTGCGACATACGCTCGGCGACCGCCTGCGCATCGCGCACCAGCTGATACAGCTGCCGCTGCTCCTTCGTGTACGTGCCGCTCACCGGAATGGTGCGCGTGATGTCCGCAGCGTAGCCGCGATACTCGGCACCAGCGTCCATCACCACCAGATCGCCCGGCTTCACCGGATCGCTGTCCTTCATGTAGTGCAACGTGGTGCCGTTGTATCCGCCACCCACGATGGAACCGTAGGCCGGCCGTTCGGCGCCGCGCCGTGTGAACTCGTACTCGAGCGCGGCCCGCAGTTCATACTCGTGCTGCGGGTTGGCGGTGAGCATGGCGGCACGGTGCCCCTCGGCGCTGATCTCCACCGCCTTGCGAATGAGCGCCAGCTCGGCGTCGGACTTCTTGGCCCGCACCGCCAGCACATGCAGCATGGCGTTGCTGATGCGAAGCGACGGATACCGCCGGGCCAGCGACTTCACGGCCTCCTGCCCGCGCGTGAGCGTGTCGAGCCGCGAGAAGTCGGTGGTTTCGACGTCGGGCAGATGAAAGAACGGCAGCCCCGTGGCGGCCAGCGAGTCGAGCACCCCGGCGAGCGCGCTGAAGGAGCGCGCCGGCATGCCCGTGCGGGCGACGCTGCTGGCGGAATCGAGGCGTTGCCCGTAGTAGAACGCCGTGCGCGCATCGAGCGGCGTGAGGAACAGCGTGCTCTGAGGCACCCGGTCCCGGACCACCATCACCAGCGCCTGATCGGGCTCGTTGAGCTCGGTGAGATACCGGAACCCCGGCAGCTGGTAGAACGTGGTGAAGTCGTGCACGAGCGCCCGCCCACCGAAGGCGAGCAGGACGCCGTTCTCGAGTCGGGCCGCCACGGCGGTGCGCCGGGCGGCGGTTTCGGCCAGCGAGATGGCGGGGTCGGCTTGCGCTCCCGAGGGGGCCGGGAGCGCGGACACGGACAGCAGGGTCGCGAGGGCGCGGGCGACGACGCGCATGGCGGGTGGGGCAGGAGGGTCACGGTCCACGCGTACCGCAGGGCGGCACCCCTCCAAGTTACCCGCCCGCCCCCGCGTGGTCAGGCCGCTGCCTGACGCCTCGCCTGCTTGGCGGCGTACATTGCTTCGTCGGTGCGCTTCACCCACGCCTCCGCCGTTTCGCCGCGCTGCCACTCGGCGCACCCAGCGCTCGCCGCTAGCGACAGCCCATGGTCGCTGTGCGGCCACGGCTCGCGGGCGAGGACCTCGCTGAACCGCTCCACCAGGCGGGTGGCCATGGCTGCCGACGTGTTGGGCAGCACCACCGCGAACTCATCGCCCCCGATGCGGCACACCACATCGGATTCGCGCAAGAACACGCGATGCAGCGCCTTGGCCACGCTCAGCAGTGCCGCATCGCCCTCCTGATGTCCCAGCCGATCGTTGATGGGCTTGAGGTTGTCGAGGTCCACCACCACCAGCGACACCGGATTGCCCCCGAGCGCATGCAGGTGCAGCTGCCGCGCCAGCGTACGGTCGAAGCAGAGACGGTTGCCGAGGCCGGTGAGGGCATCGGTCTCGCTGGCGCGCTGGGCTTCGCTGAGCTGCGACCCGAGCTGCTCGATGCGAGCCGCCAGCTGGCCGAAGGTCGTGCGCTGCGAGAGGCGGCGCTGCTCCGACAGCGCCTCGAGTGAGCGCATGGCTTGCGAGATCTCGGTCTTCACAACGCCCGTCTCGAGATTCTCGAGCGCCGACCGCACGCGGTCCATCTGCACCGACGCTGCGGCATCGGTTTCGTGTTCCGTCTGCAGCGACTGATAGGTCCGCTCCACGCACACCCAGAGCGCCTCGCGCAGGTCCCGCAGGGCGGTTTCCACGAATTGCTTCTCGGCGCGGCGATGCTCACCGAAGGTCCGGGTGACGCCCGTCCAGTTCCGCTCCGCGATCGCGCCACCGGTGGCCGTGTGCTCGTCGGCGTCCGGCGCCCGGCTGCCGATCATGGCATGACGGCGCCAGGCGTCGAACGTGCCCCTCGCCTCCCCCTCCGGACGGTCCGGCAGGTCGAACAGTCCATGGGCATACGCCGCCAGCAACTGCCCGAGCGCATCGAGCACCGGTGTCACGGCATCATCCGCCTCCCCGCCCGTGTCGGCCGGCGGGCCCTCGACCTGCGACGACGTGGAAACGGAACTCGACCGCCTGAAGAACATCGACATCCTCCCGAGATGGCACACAAGGCAACCCGAAGCCGGGTCGTCAGGGGAGTATCGACGGCAATGGGCAGGGGCTGGAGTGGGGGACGGCGAACGGCGGAACGGCGCGAGCCAAACGGCGCGAGCCAAACGGCGCGAGCCAAACGGCGCGAGCTAGACGGCGCGAGCCAAACGGCGCGAGCTAGACGGCGCGAGCCAGGGGGCGCGAGCTAGGCGGCGCGCCCGATAGCTCGCGCGGTTTGGCTCGCGCCCGTTAGCTCGCGCCCGTTAGCTCGCGCCCGTTAGCTCGCGCCCGTTAGCTCGCGCTGTTCCGCTCGCGCTGTTCCGCTCGCGCTGTTCCGCTCGCGCTGTTCCGCTCGCGCTGTTCCGCTCGCGCTGTTCCGCTCGCGCCGTTCCGCTCGCGCCGTTCCGCTCGTGCCGTCCCCCCCATCAGCCACTCCACCACCTCTTCCGCCGCGTATTGCCCGCCGAAGCGCGCCAGCGACGCCAGGTCGTCACCGCTGGTCACCAGCGGCGGCTCCACGTCGGCGCCACGCACCTGCCCAAGCCCGATGTCGCTCAGCAGCCCATTGCACAGACAGCGGCGCCCCACCGTGGCCTCCGCCGTGCCGCTCTTGGCCACGAAGGTGTCCACCGGCTCGGCGGCGCAGCGGTACACGATCCGCCCGTCCTCGCGCTGGACCGCCTCGCGCAGGTAGCCGAGGTCGCAGACGCGCACTCGCGAGGCGGCGTCGTGCGCGTGCGCGGGGAGCTGCACCACCTTGAACGGGTACCCGGTGGGCGAGGCGAGGGGGTCGGTGTGCACGATCGCGGTCCCGTCCCGGACACCGCGCAGGACCTCGTGCTTGATCGATGGGGTCAGCCCCGATTCCTCGCAGTAGGCGAACAGCGTTCCCACCTGGATGCCCGCCGCTCCTGCCTCGCAGGCGGCGAGTAGCCCCTCCGGTGTGCCCACGCCGCCCGCCACCCAGAAGGGCAGGCCGAGCTCACGGATCCTGGCGAGATCCACGGCGTCGCGTTCGCCGTAGACGGGCTGCCCCAGCGCATCGAGCTGCATGGCGCCGCGTGGTGGGGCGTTGTGGCCGCCGGCCGTCGGTCCTTCGACCACGAAGCCATCCACCCGGCCGTTCGACTTGCGCGCCAGCGTCGCCGCCAGCGACACCGCCGAGACCACCGGATAGAACGCCGGGCGGTGCAGGGCGTCGGCGGGCACCTGACGTTCGGGCCAGACATCGGCCGGGTCGAAGGTGAGCCACAGACTTTCGTCACGGGCAAGCCCTTCGACGTCGAACTTGAGCGTGGCCGGCGCGTGCGTGGCCAGCGCGTCGAGGGCACCGGGGATCTCGCGCGGAATCCCGGCGCCCATGATGACGTTCGAGACACCGGCGAGCATCGCGCCGTACAGCGTGGGCAGGTTGGGCCGCTGCACCTTGGTGAGCAGGTTGAGCCCCACGGGATGCGGGTGCCCGTCGCGTGCCAGCCACGTTTCCACGAAGGCGGCGGCCACGGTCACCCGCTGCCGGGCGGCGCTCACCACCTGCTTGTACATGGGGAGCAGGTGATACGGCTCGCCGGGCAGGCGCCCCTCGGGGCGGAAGTAACGCTGCAGCAGCTCGTCGGCCACACCGGGAATTGGCAGGTGTGCGAGGGCGCGGCGCACATGGCCCCCGGGATCGCCGTCCTGCAGGCGACGCACGAACACGGTGTCGATGACCGTTCCGGAGATCACGCCCAACTGCCCCAGGCGCGACACGGCATTGGCGAGGCGCCAGTTGGACACGCCGATCCCCATGCCACCCTGGATGATGCGGGGCAGGGAGGAGGTCGAGGCAGAATCGGGGAGCAGGCTCGTCACGCGGTGATCCGGCTGGAGAAAGGTCGCGCCGGCCCGCCGAGGGGCGGGGCGCGGCACGCGCTGCAATGTGCCGGGCGGGACGAGCGGCACGTAATTCGTGAAAGGCCGGACGCCGCTGTAGGGGAAGCGGCGACGTGGCGCATCGCCGACCGAGTCGGGCAGGCGCGCGGCGTCCGCGTATCTTCCCGCCATGCGCCTTCCTTCCCTCCTCGCCGGCGCGAGCGCCGCGCTCGTCGCCATGGGCCTGCCAGTGCCGGCCGCCGCCCAGCCCGCCGCCGGTACGGCGGCGCTACGCCGGACGCTCGACAGCCTGAGCGATGCCCATCGCGGTGTCGTGGGCTACCACATCGCCAATCTCGAGACGGGCGAGTCGCTCCAGCGCCGCGGCGACGAGACGTTCCCCACCGCATCGCTCATCAAGGTGCCGGTGCTGGTGACGCTCTTCGACCTCGCCGAGCAGCGACTGCTGTCGCTCGACGACCCGGTAGTGCTCACGGAGATCGACAAGGTGGGCGGCGCCGGCCAGCTCCAGTACCTGCGCACACCGCTCACGCTGAGGCTCTGGGATGTGGCGTGGCTCATGAGTACGCTCAGCGACAACACGGCCACCAATCTCGTGCTCGACCGCATCAAGATCCGGCGCGTCTGGCAGAAGATGGAGGCGCTCGGCCTGCCGCATACGAAGGTGCATTCGGGGTCCATGACGCGCCTTGCCAGCGTGTCGCCCGACAGCTCGGCCAAGTACGGGCTCGGGGTGACGACACCCAATGAGATGGCGCAGCTCTTCGTGCGGCTGGTGCGCGGTCAGGCCGTGAGTCCACGCGCCGACTCCACCATGCTCGCGATGCTGGAGCGCAACGAGGACAGCTCCAAGCTGCTGCGCTTCAACTACGGCGTCCGGGCCGCGCACAAGACGGGCGACGTGGATGCCGCGCGCACCGACTGCGGCGTGCTCTACCTGCCGGCACGCGTGGTGGCGTGCGTGATGACGAAGAACAACGCCGACACCCGCTACTGGAGCGACAGCGAAGGCAACACGGTCATCGCCCGCATCGGCGAAGCCATCACGGCGGCGTGGGGCAGACGGCCCTAGCCATCCCACCCGGCGGCGTGACGTCGTCTCACGGTCGCGCGAGGGTGTCGATGGGCTCCGGCGGTCGTGCGTACTGCGCGTAGAACTGGCTCTGGCTGAGATCGCCGCTGCCGGTGGAGACGACATCGAGCCGGGCCACGACGCCCGAGCCGGTCTGGACCGCCTGGCTCGTCCACGCCATCCGGCCGGCCACGGCGCGGACCGCCACGACCAGCAACCCGCCCGGCTGCAGTTCGTTCTCGGGGACCTGGATGGTGCGGGTGCTGTTGCCCGTCACGAGCCCCAGTCGGCGGCTGCTGCCCCCCGAGGAGCGCACCGCGAAGACATTCACGTCGAAGAAACCGCGATTGGTGACGACGAGAATGACCGCGTTGCTGTTGGGGCTCACGCCACCCTTGTAGCAGCCGGACCCGAGCAGGGTGCCGGCCACCAGCAGGAGCAACGGGGCCAGCCGGCGCGACCAGCGGCTCTTGGTGACCATGGACATGCAGACGCTCACGGAGAAGAAGGCGCGACCGCGGCCCCGCGGGCCGCGTGCTACAGGCGATCGATCATCGGCTGCGTGATGAGCACGGTGCCCTTCTCGCTGCGCCGGAAGCGCTGGGCATCGAGTTCGGGATCTTCACCCACCACGAGACCTGCTGGTATCCGTACCCCGCGATCCACCACGACGTTCGTGAGGCGGGCGCCACGACCGACCTCCACGTAGGGCTGCACCACCGCCCCCTCGAGGTGCGAATACGAATGGACCCGGACGCCGGTGAACAACAGCGACTTGTGCAGATAGGATCCCGAAATGATGCAGCCACCCGACACCAGCGAGTTGAGCGCCTGTCCGCGACGGCCCTCTTCGTTGTGCACGAACTTGGCCGGCGCCGTGATCTCGGCATACGTCCAGATCGGCCACTCCTGATCGTACAGGTCGAGAGCCGGCACCACTGTGGTGAGATCGACGTTCGCCTCCCAGTACGCGTCCACCGTGCCCGCGTCGCGCCAGTACGCCTCGGCCTCGCGGTCCGCCTTCACGCACGACTGACTGAAGCGGTGGGCGACGGCCTTGCCGTTGGCCACCACGTACGGAATGATGTCCTTGCCGAAATCACGGCTCGAGTTGGGGTCGGCCGCGTCACGGCGCAGCAGGTCGAACAGGAACGACGTCCGGAAGACGTAGATGCCCATGCTGGCGAGCGCCAGATCCGGGTTGCCCGGAAGCCCCGGCGGATCGGCTGGCTTCTCGAGGAAATGCACGATGCGGTCGTCGGCATCCACGTGCATGACCCCGAAGCCCGTGGCCTCCACGCGCGGCACCTCCAGCACCCCGACGGTCACGTCGGCTCCCTGCGCCACGTGCTGCTCGAGCATCAGCTCGTAGTCCATCTTGTACACATGGTCGCCCGCGAGGATGACCATGTACTCCGGATGATAGGCGTCGATGATGTCGATGTTCTGGTAGACGGCATCGGCGGTGCCGTCGTACCACTGGGTCTCGCTCACGCGCTGGCTGGCGGGCAGGATGTCGAAGCTTTCGTTGCGCTCGGGGCGCAGGAAGTTCCAGCCGCGCTGCAGGTGCCGGATGAGGCTGTGCGCCTTGTACTGCGTGGCCACCCCGATGCGACGGATGCCCGAGTTGATGGCGTTCGACAGCGCGAAGTCGATGATGCGGGTCTTGCCGCCGAAATACACGGCCGGCTTGGCCCGGCGATCGGTCATTTCGTAGAGCCGGGACCCACGTCCGCCGGCGAGAACGTAGGCCATGGCGTTGCGGGCAATGGTACCGGGGCGGTGTTGGGCCATCGTCGGGCTCCTGATGCGGCGGGAATGGAGACTACGGCCATTTTGCGTCACGGGTGCGGATCGCGTAAGGTACGGCCATGAACGTGCTCTTCGTGGCGGCCGAGGTGGCCCCGTACGTCAAGACCGGCGGTCTCGCCGATGTGGCCGCTGCCCTGCCGCAGGCGCTCCAGCACGCCGGCCATGAGGTCCGCGTCGTGATGCCGAGGTATCGCGAGCTCCGGGAACGCGGCGTCCCCATGTCCGGGCCCGTCGCCGCCTCGTTCCTCCCCATCGGCGAGCGGGCCGAGGAGCAGCGGGTATGGCGGAGTCTCGAGATCGACGTCCCGGTGCTTTTCCTCGACATTCCGGCGGCCTTCGAACGCCAGGCCATTTACGGAGAACCGGACGATCACCGGCGGTTCATCCTGTTCTGCCGTGGCGTCATGGACACCATCCAGCACCTGCGCGAGGTGGAAGGATGGTCGCCGGATGTCGTGCACGCACACGACTGGCACGCGGCGCTGGTCGTCAACTACATCAAGACGTGCTATCGCTACACCTTCGGCCATATGGCCACGGTGTACACCATCCACAATCTCGCGTACCAGGGGCAGGTGCATCCGGATACGCTGGCGCTCGCCGGGTTGTCGGAAGGTGGGCTGGTGGAGAATGGCATGGGCTACGGGCTGGCCAACACCTTCAACTGCATGGCGCGCGGCATTCTGTACGCCGATGTGGTCACCACGGTGAGCCCGACGTACGCCCGCGAGATCATGACCATGGCGTACGGCGAGCGCCTCGACGGGCTGCTGCGCCACCGGGCCGACCGCGTGCGCGGCATTCTCAACGGCATCGATACCACGGTCTTCGATCCGGCCACCGACCGGCATCTCGCCGCACCCTACACGGTGGAGGACATGGCCGGGAAGGCCGCCTGCAAGGCGGCGCTCCAGCAGCGGTGTGGCCTCGCGGTCGATCCGGCGCGGCCACTGCTCGGCGTCGTGTCGCGCCTCGTGGAGCAGAAGGGGCTCGACCTGCTGCACGCCGTGCTGCCGTCGCTCCTGCGTGAGACCGATGCCCAGGTGGTGCTGCTGGGGTCGGGGCAGCCGTACCTGCAGGAGGCCTTCCTGCGACACGGCGACGCACACGGTGACCGCGTCTCGGTGAAGATCGGGTTCGATGCCGCGCTGGCCCAGCAGATCTACGCCGGCAGCGATGCGTTTCTCATGCCCTCACGATTCGAGCCCTGCGGCCTTGGGCAGCTCATCGCGCTGCGCTACGGCACTGTGCCCATCGTGCGGGCCACCGGTGGCCTGGCGGACACCGTGCGTGAAGGGCTCGACGGCAACGGCTTCGTGTTTCATCCGCATGATGCGCGCCACTTCGCGGAGGCCATCGGCCGCGCACTGGCCTGCTATCGGGATCCCATCGGCTGGGCCGCTGTGCGAGACCGTGGCATGCGGGAAGACCACTCGTGGGCGTCGGCCGCGGTACAGTACGCCGCCGTGTACCAGTGGGCACGCCGACTGATCGGACACTGATCGGATGCGGACGGGGTGACCCGGGGGCCGATTGCGCGGAGATCGCGGATACGGTGTGATCGCCAACAACGTCAGACCACCGGGGGCTCGTCGAGCGAGTGGCGCAGCAACTCCCGCGTGGCGCGGTGCGTCGGCGACTCGAGCACCTCACGCGCCGGCCCACACTCCACGACGACGCCCTCGGCCAGTACCGCCACGCGATCGGCGACCGTCCTGGCGAACTCGATGTCATGGGTCGTGATCAGCAGGGCGCGCCCCTCGCCGGCCAGACGGCGCAGTGTGTCGGCGAGGGCGCCACGCCGCGCAGGGTCGAGCGCCGCGGTGGGTTCGTCCATCAGCAGCACGTGCGGGTCGAGCGCGAGCGCCCGCGCAATCGCCACGCGCTGCGCTTCGCCGCCGGAGAGTTGCCCGGGATAGGCCTCGCTGCGGTGCGCGACGCCGAGGGACGCCAGCAGGGTGTCGGCCCGCGCCTGTGCCTGCGTCGGGTCGACGCCAGCGGCGTGGATCGGGGCCAGCATGACGTTCTCCCGCGCCGTGAAGTGCGGGAACAGCGCATGCTGCTGGAACACCATGCCGATCCGGCGGCGCAGCGCGCGCAGGCGCGACTCGGCAGGCAGACGCCCGGGAAGCAGCACCTCACCATCCACCACGATGCGGCCGGCATCGAAGGCGTCGAGCGCCACCGCCGCCCGCAGGACCGTGGACTTGCCAGCCCCCGACACGCCCATCAGCGCCCACACGTCACCAGCGGGCACGACCAGGTCGACCCCGCGCAGCACCTCCCGCCGCGCCCGGGACAGGCGCAGCCCCTCGATCTGCAGCGCGACGGAGCGGCTCATGCCATGTGCCACCGCGCTTCGAGCCGGCGCGCCAGTCGCGACAATGGCAGCGACATGGCGAGATAGATCGCACCGCACAGCAGCCCCGGCACCACCCAGCTGCCGACGTTCGTGGCGTAGATCGCCGTCTGCTTGGTCAGTTCCACCACGGTGATCACCGACACCAGCGACGAATCCTTGAGCAGGGCCACGAAATCGTTGGTCATGGGCGCCAGGGCAATCCGCAACGCCTGCGGACCGCGCACCAGCCGGAACACCTGCCACTCCGACAGGCCGAGCGTGCGCGCTGCTTCGAGCTGTACGCGCGGGATGGCTTGCAGCGCGGCGCGATACACCTCGGACTCGTACGCGGCGTAGTTGAGGCCGAGGCCGAGCACGGCGGCCACGAATGCCGGCAAGCGGACCACGCCGCTCAGCCCGTAGTACAACACGAACAGCTGCAGCAGCACGGGTGTCCCGCGCACCACTTCCACGTAGGTCAGCAGGAGGCCCCGCAGCAGCGGTCCGCCGTAGAGGCGCCCGGCGGCCACGAGCGCTCCCAGCGCCACCGCCAGCACCATGGCAAGGACCGAAATGGCGAGGGTGGCCGTGGCCGCCCGCGCCAGGGCGGGTAGATAGGCGCGCACCGTGCGTGAGGCCGCCGCCGGGCGTGCCCCGTCGGATGCGGTGCGGTCGGCCAGCACCCGGGCCACGTATCGCTCCTGCTCCTTGTCCCACACGCCCCACCGGCGGAAGGTGCGCTCGAGTGAACCGTCGGCGATGCGCGCCCGCAGGATCGCATCGGCCGAATCACGCAGCGCTTCCTTGCCCTGCGCGAACACCGCCACGTAATGGCCCCGCGCCACCGCGCTCGGTTGGATGACGAACCCCGGCGCGCGCCCCAGCGCCCGCTCGGCAATCACATGGTCGAGCAGCACCGCGTCGAGGCGGCCATCCACGAGATCGGTATACGGATGTACGTCGTCGTCGTACGACACCGGCACCACGCCGTGCGTCGCCCGCGCCTCGAGCAACAGACGGTATGCCTGCGTGGAGCCCAGCGTTCCCACCCGCCGGCCCGCGAGATCATCGAGGGTGCGGAACCGGGCGCTGTCGGCCGGGCGCACCGCCAGCACCTCGCGGAACTCGAAGTACGGCAGGCTCACCGCGAAACGCGATCGCAACTCGGGGCGGTCTTCCAGGCCGGACATTCCGACATCGAAATCACCACGCGCCACCGACTGCTCGATCGATGCCCACGCCACCTGCGTGAACTGCGGCGTGCGTCCGAGACCCGCGGCCAGCATGCCGGCAATCTCCACGTCGAAGCCGCGTACGACCGTGGGGTCGGCGGGATCGGCCTCCACGAATGGCGCGCCCCCCTCGGCATCACCGCCCCAGCGCAGCACCGCCGTCCCCCCGGTGCTGGTGGGGGAGCCGCAGGCCGTGAGCACGGCAAGCAGGACGATCAGCAGGGCACGCACGGACGAGAATGTAGCGCCACATGCGCGTGCCGGTCGGCCCCGTGGGCCAGGTTCAATCGCCCAGCCGCCGATCCCCCACCAGGTACCCCTGCACGTAGTCCCGCACCGCGTCCTGGAGCGGAGTCACCGGGGCGTCGTAGCCCGTCGCCCGCAGCTTTCCGATGGCCGCCTGCGTGTGGTACTGGTACTTGGCGCGGATGGACTCGGGCATGTCGATGAAGTCGATCACCGGGGGCCTGTCGAGTGCGGCGAACAGCGCACCGGTGAGCGCAAGCCAGGTGTGCGCCGTGCCGCTGCCGATGTTGAACAGGCCGCCGGTAGCGGGAGCCATGGCCAGATGCAGCGTCATCGCCACGGCGTCCTTCACGTACAGGAAGTCGCGCTGCTGCTCACCGTCGCGGTACTCGGGGCGATGCGACTTGAACAGCTTCACCGCCCCCGTCTCCAGAATCTGTCCGTACGCCTTGTGCACCAGCGACCGCATGTCGGCCTTGTGCGCCTCGTTGGGGCCATACACGTTGAAGTACTTGAGCCCCACGACTCGGGACAGCACACCGGCGCGCGCCGCATACTGGTCGAACAGGTGCTTGGAGTAGCCGTAGGCGTTGAGCGGCCGCAGCCGCGTCAGCGCCCCGTTCGAGTCGTCGGTGTCGTCCATGCCCGCGGCGCCGGCCCCATACGTGGCCGCGCTCGACGCGTAGACAAAGCGTATGTGCCGCCCCAGGGCCCAGTGGGCGAGCAGCTTGGTGTACTCGAAGTTGTTCTTCCCGAGATACGTCGCGTCGAGCTCCGTGGTGGCCGAGCAGGCACCAAGGTGCAGCACCAGATCGAACGTGCCGAGCGCCCCCGACTCGAGGCGCGGCAGCAGGTCGTCGGCATCGAGGTAGTCCTCGAAACGCAGCGGCACCAGGTTGCGCCACTTCTCGTCGCGACCGAGGCGGTCGGTGACCACGATGCGTTCGACCCCGAGCCCGTTGAGGGCCCAGACGAGGGCGCTGCCGATGAAGCCGGCGCCGCCCGTGACGAGCACCCGGGACGGGAGGCGCGTGGGGATCGCAGGGAGTGCCAGCGGGTGGGAAACAGGTTCGGACATGACGAGATCACGAAACGGGGAAGCCTGAAGCAGCCGACCGCCGCAAGATACACGGCCCCGCCCGACGGTGCGGCGGTGCGATCAGGCCGCGAACACGCCCCGCAGCTGCTCCACGGCCCACGCCAGGTCTTCTTCGGACACCACAAGCGGCGGCGACAGGCGGATGACCGTGCCGTGCGTCTCCTTGCACAGCACACCGCGCGCCTGCAGCGCCTCACAGTATGGGCGCGCGGCCTCTTGCAGTTCGATGGCGCACATCAGGCCGCGGCCTCGCACGGCCTTGATGGCCGGATGCCGCAACGTCTGCAGTTGCGCCAGCAGCCACGCGCCGAGCGTCGCCGAACGATCGACCAACTGCTCGTCGTCCAGTACCGCCAGGGCTTCGCGCGCCACCGCGCAACCGAGCGGATTGCCGCCATACGTGCTGCCATGCGATCCCGGCTCGAACACGCCGAGCACGTCGCGTCGCGAGACCACCGCCGATACGGGATAGAAGCCGCCCGACAGCGCCTTGCCCAGCACATACATGTCCGGCACGACCGCTTCGTGATCGCAGGCGAACATCCGGCCCGTTCGTCCGAGCCCCGTCTGGATCTCGTCGGCAATGAGCAGCACGTCCTGCTCACGACAGAGCGCGGCGAGGTCGCGCAGGAACCCGTCGGGCGGAATGATCACGCCCGCCTCGCACTGGATGGGCTCGACGAGCACCGCGCAGGTGTTGGTCGTCATGGCCGCGCGCACCGCCGCGAGGTCGCCGAACGGCACCAGCACGAAACCGGGCGCAAATGGGCCGAAGTCGGCGCGATAGGCCGGTTCACTCGAGAACCCCACGATCGTCGTGGTGCGGCCGTGGAAGTTGTTCTCGAAGGCGATGATGGTGGCCTGCCCATCGGGAATGCCCTTGCGCCGATAGCCCCACCGGCGCGCCGCCTTGATGGCCGTCTCCACCGCCTCGGCGCCGGTGTTCATGGGCAGCACCATCTCCATGTCGCAGCGCTGCGCGAGCTCCTCGCAGAACGTCCCCAGCTGGTCGTTGCGAAACGCCCGCGACGTGAGCGTCACGCGTGACGCCTGCTCCATGAGCGCGCGCAGCAGCCGCGGATGCCCGTGCCCCTGGTTCACCGCCGAATAGGCGCTCAGGCAGTCGAGATACCGGCGTCCCTCCACGTCGGTCACCCAGGCGCCATGGGCCTCGGCGATGACGAGATCGAGCGGGTGATAGTTGTGGGCACCCCACGCCTCTTCGCGGTCGATGCACTCCTGCGTCGGAGACAGGCTGGCGGTGGTGATCATGCCGAACTCCGGCGTGGTGTGGTCAGAGGATACGGCGCCCGAAGGCGCTGGCGAGCAGGTCGGCCGCCAGTTCGGCGGTGGCATTGCGGTGGTCGAGAATCGGATTGATCTCAACGAGATCCATGGCCAGCAGGGCACCGGTGTCGTGGATGATCTCCATGGCCAGGTGCGCCTCGCGTACCGTGGCACCGCCGCGCACCGGCGTCCCGACCCCGGGCGCCTCGGCGGGGTCGATCCAGTCCGCGTCGCAGGAGACATGCAGTCCCCCGGTGCCCGCCGTGGCGATGGCGACGGCGTCGTCCATCACCGCGCGCAGGCCCCGCTCGTCGATGTCGCGCATGGTGAAGGCGCGAATGCCCAACGCGCGGATGGCCGCCTTCTCGGCGTCGTCGAGATCGCGCAGGCCGACATACACCAGATGTTCGGGACGTACCGCCGGCGTCACTGACGCCAGGCCGGCAAGCCGGGGATCGCCCAGGCCAAGCAGATGCGCCACCGGCATGCCGTGCACGTTGCCACTGAGGCTGGTGGCTGGCGTGTTGAGGTCGGCGTGGGCGTCGAGCCAGAGCACCCCCACTCGCTCGCCGCGTTCGGCGAGGGCGGTCGCGGTACCGGCCACAGAGCCGGCGGCCAGCGAATGGTCGCCGCCGAGCACCAGGGGACAGACGCCGCGATGGACCGCATCGGCCGTGCGCTGGGCTATGTCGCGGCATACCGCCGTGATGGCAGCCAGAAGCGCCGCCGCGTCCGTTCCCAGCCGGGCGCGGTCGGGCACTTCGACGTTGCCGGTGTCGTGGACTATCAGTCCGAGCGCCTCGAGGCGTGTGACGAGATGGGAAAGCCGCATGGCCGACGGGCCCATGTCGACGCCGCGGCGGCTGGCGCCCAGATCGATGGGGACGCCGATCAGTTCGACCGTGGCCGGCGTCGCGCGCGGCAAGGACATTGGAGGCATGCCCCTACGATGCGCCGGGAGGGATGGCAGCAACAAGCGGAAAACCCTACCAAAAAGATTGCAATTTCGATCAGTTAGGCACCACCATCTACCGAAATGGCAATCGCACGCCGAGCGGTCATCGCATTCCAGAGTGCGTTACTCGTCATTGTGTCAATACGCTGTGCAGTTTGACAGCCCTTCTGGCGCGGGCTAAGGTAGGCGACCGAAGTCCCACCACCACCGGCCCCTCCGCATGATGTCCAACCGAATACTCACGGTGCTGCTTGGTACCTTCCTCTGGGCGGCGCCGGCCGTGGCCCAGGAGAAGATCGTGACCGGCAAGGTCACCCGTGACGTCACTGTCCCCCTCTCCGGGGTCTCGGTGATCGTCAAGGGAACCAGCCAGAGCACCCAGACCAACCTCAACGGCGATTACTCCATCCGGGCGACCGTTGGTCAGGTGCTGCAGTACCGCCTGATCGGCTACCTGCCGCAGGAGCGCACCGTCGGCGCGGCGAACACCATCAGTGTGGTGCTCGAGAAGTCGCCCACCAGCCTCGATGCCATGGTGGTGACGGCCCTTGGTCAGACGGCGGTCAAGCGCAGCCTCGGCAGCGCCCAGCAGACCGTCTCGGGTGCCGAGATCGCGCAGACCGGGCGTGAGAATTTCATCAACGCCCTCGCCGGCCGCGTGGCCGGTGTCGATGTGACCAGTTCCTCGGGCGTGCCCGGCTCGTCGTCGAGCATCACCATTCGCGGCGTCAGCTCGATCAGCGGCAGCAACCAGCCGCTCATGATCGTCGACGGCCTGCCGCTCGACAACAAGACGCTCAACACCGGGGTACTGGCCTCCGACGCGCCCGGTTCGGCAACGGCGTTCAGCAACCGCGGCGTGGACTTCACCAACCGCGCCGCCGACATCAACCCCGAGGACATCGAGAGCCTCGTGGTGCTGAAGGGCCCGGAAGCCGCCGCGCTGTACGGTATTGACGCCGCCAACGGCGCCATCGTCATCACCACCAAGCGCGGGAAAGCCGGCACCGGCGGGTTCGAGTACAGCAACTGGGTGCGCTTGGACGCCACGCGGTCGCAGCCCGAGGTGCAGCGGGTGTACGGCCCCACGTCACAGACCGGCGAGACGCTCGGCTCATTCCAGTACTTCGGCGCGCCGTACGCGCCGGGCACGGAGTTCTTCAACAACGTCAACGGCTTCTTCCGCCAGGCGGTGTCGCAGCAGCACACCCTGACCTTCAACGGCGCGACGTCCGACAGCAAGTTCAACTACCGCATCTCCGGCAACGTGAACCGGAATCTGGGCGTGGTGCCCAACTCCGACCTCACCCGCATCAACCTGACGGGCCGGTCGATCGCCCAGGTCAACAAGTACATCAACGCCGACCTGTCCGTCATCTACTCGCAGTCGGCGAACAACCAGCCGGAGAAGGGCAACAACGGGCCGCTGCTTGGCCTGCTGCTCTGGCCGCAGACGGACAACGCGTCGGACTTCCTGTCTCCCGCGGGCACCCGCCGCCGCATCACCGCGCTGGCGCAGAACTCCGAGACGGACAATCCGTACTTCAGCATCAGCCGGAACAACATCAAGTCGCAGACCAATCGCATTTTTCCGAACTTCGGGCTGACCATCACGCCGTTCTCGTTCGGATACTTGCGGACCAACATCGGCGTCGACAACTACACCAACAGCAACATCATCCAGCGGCACCCCGAGAGCGCCGTGGGCTTCACCAACAACGGCATCCTCGACAATGCCGTGGACGTCACGCGCAACATCAACACCCAGACGATCCTCAATCTCAACAAGTTCGACCTCGGCCGGGGCTTCACGCTCACGGGCTTCGTCGGACATGCGCTCTCCGATTCCAAGTCCACAGTGAACGCCGAGAGCGGCCGCAACTTTCTCGATCCGAATTTCTCGTCGATCAACAACACCGACGTTTTGACCCGCTTTGCCCGTACCACCATTGCCCAGCGCCGCCTGGTGGGCGTCTTCGGCCAAGCCCAACTCGGACTCAAGGACTACCTGTTCGTGACGGTGCGCGGGCGCAACGACTGGACCTCCACGATCCCGATCGAGCGCAATTCATTCTTCTACCCCTCGATTGAAAGCGCCTTGATCCTGTCCGACGCGGTGCCGGCGATCGGCAAGCTGATGACGGCCAAGCTGCGGGCGTCGTACGCCGAGGTGGGTCGGGATGCCCGCCCTTACGCGTACCGGCCGGCACTCGAGTCCAAGACCACCACGGGTGGGGGCTACGGCTATGGGTTCACCGGCCCGAACCTCGGCCTCAAGCCGGAGTTCGCCAAATCGTATGAAGGCGGTTTCGACCTGAGCTTTGCGGATGGCCGCGTGAACCTCGATGCGACCTACTATCGCAAGCAGACGGACGACCAGATCGTCAACGACATCCGCGGCAGCTACGGCACGGGCTTCATCCTGTTCAACCTGAACGGCGCCCAGACCCGCAACACCGGTGTCGAGGTGGTGGCCAGCGCCTTCCCGGTGCGCAAGGACGACTTCTCCTGGGAAGTCATCGCCAACTACGAACAGGCCACGGCGCGGGTCATTGCGCTGCCCAACGCGCTTCCCGAGTCGTACGTCTCGGATACGTGGCTCTACGGCAACATCCGCAACGGCGTGGCACCGGGGCTCTCCACGCGCTCCATGACCGGCACGTTCTACCTGCGCAACGCCACCGGGCAGCTCATCATCGACCCCACCACGGGGTTGCCGGTGCGCAGCACCACCTTTATCGATGCCGGCTACGATCGCCAGCCGCTGTGGACCATGGGCGTCACCAACAACATCACCTTCAAGCGCGCGATGCTCTCGATGCTGTGGGATTTCCGCCGCGGTGGTGATGTGTTCAACGCCACGCAGCACTTCCTGACCACCCGCGGCCTCACACCTCAGACGCTCGACCGCGAGACGCCGCGCGTCATTCCGGGCGTGCTGCGCGATGGCCGGGAGAACTCCGCCACCCCCACGCCGAACAGCATCGTCGTCATTCCGCAGGTGCAGCCGGGCTTCTACACCGGCATGAGCGAAGAGCTGTTCATCGAGAAGAACGTCAACTGGGTGCGCCTGCGTGATGTCACCTTGCGCGTGACGCTCCCCGGCAAGTACCTGCAGGCGCGCCGGGCCAGCGCCTTCTTCCGCGGCACGGACCTGCTGCTCTTCACGAACTACTCCGGCCTCGACCCGATCGTGAACGGCAACACCGCCGCCGTCGGCGGCTCGGGCGCCGTGGGCATCGACTTCGGCAACTTCCCGATGCCGCGCGGTTATTCGTTCGGCATCACGCTGGGGTACTGATCATGCGCCGACTCCTTCACTCGACGTCGCCTGCGACGCGCTCCACCATGCCCCGCCAGACCATGAAGATCCTCCGTGGCGCTCTCGCCGTGGGCGCGCTCACGCTCGCGGCGGGCTGCCAGAACTTCCTCGACGTCAACGAGAACCCGAACGCCCCGCAAACCGTCTCGCCGAACCTGTACCTGCCCGGCATCCTGCACTGGGTGGCCACGTCGGAGCAGTTCGACGGCCGTTTCATCGGCCGGTACACGCAGAACTGGACGCTGCCGTCGGGGAGCGCGACGCCGTCCACGTGGGACCGCATGGGTTACGACCCCACCAGCGACAACGGCGGACAGCTCTGGCGTGATGTGTACTGGAGCATCGGCCAGAACCTGGTCGACATGATGACCAAGGCCGAGGCAGAGCAGCGCTGGGACCTGCTCGGGATCGGCTATGCCATGAAGGCGTGGGGGTGGCTCAAGGTCACCGACGTGCACGGGGAACTGATCATCAAACAGGCCTTCGACCAGACGCGGTTCACCTTCGACTACGACTCGCAGGAGTATGCCTACACGGAAATCCTCCGCCTGCTCGACGAATCCATCAAGAACTTGTCGCGGACCGACGGGGCGGTGAGTGCGGCCTATCTGGCGCGCTTCGACCGCGTGTACAGCGGCGACCGGACCAGGTGGCTCAAGTTCGCGTATGGCCTCAAGGCCATGGCGCTCAATCACTATTCCAACAAGTCGTCGTACAAGCCGCAGGATGTGATCGCGGCGGTCGACCTGTCGTTCACCAGCAATGCCGATGATGCGCTGCTGCCGTACACGGGCACCAGCGCCGACAACGCCGACGGCAATTTCTGGGGCCCGCGTCGCGGCAACATCAACGGCTACCGGCAGACGAACTTCGTGCTGAACCTGATGAATGGCACGGTGTTCGGGGGCGCGGTGGACCCGCGGCTCAGCCGCATGCTCTCGCCGTCGCCCGATGGGCAGTACCGGGCGTGGGATCCGAATTCGGGGATCAACGGTGCACCGGCGGCGCAGCTGCCGCAGAACTTCTTCGGCTACGTGGGCACGGCCGGCGCGGGCTTGCCCTCGCGCTATCTGTTCGCCGACAAGAGCCGGTTCCCGATCATGACGTACGCCCAGCTGCAGTTCATCAAGGCGGAGGCCGCGTACCGGTCGGGGAACCGGGCGGTGGCGCTGGCGGCGTACACGAACGGTGTCGCGTCGCACCTCGACTTCGTGAACGCGCGCAACCTCGATGACGCGCAGGCTGTCGCCCAGATCACGCCGGCAGAGCGGAACACGTTCCTCGCCAATCCGGCCATCATCCCGAATGCGTCGAATCTCACGCTTTCCCAGATCATGTCGCAGAAGTACATCGCGCAATGGGCGTGGGGACACGTGGAAACGTGGATGGACATGCGCCGCTACAACTACACGGGGCTCGATCCGGTCACGGGTACGCAGATCTACCCGGGCTTCTCCACGCCGGCGGTGCTCTTCCCGGACAACAACGGCAAGATCGCCCATCGCATCCGCGCCCGTTTCAACTCGGAGTACGTCTGGAATCGAGCCGCCCTCGATGTGATTGGTGGGCTGGCGCTCGACTTCCATACCAAGCCGCTCTGGATCACTCAACCGTAACCAGTGATGAAGCCCTTTCGATCCCTTGCGATCCTGCTCGGCGTCGTCGCGATTTCGGCCTGCGACAAGGATGCGGTGCAGATCAGTTCCATCACGGCGCCGGTCACCGGCGCCCGCGTGAAGTTCTTCAACTTCGGCATCAACGCGCCGCAGGTGAACTTCTACGCCAATAACAACAAGGTCACCGCGATCTCCTCCACCACGGGAGTGGAATCGACGGTGGGGGTGGCGTACGGCGCCGCCGCAGCTGGCGGCTTCTACATGGCCATCCCGCCGGGGCCGGCCACCTTCCAGGGGCGTATCTCGGCCACGGTGGACAAGGACCTGCCCATCGCGTCCGTCACCGGTACCATTGCTGACGGCAAAGCCTACTCGGTGTACCTGAGCGGGTTCTACAGCACCGCCACCAAGCAGGTGGAAGGCTTCGTGGTCGAGGACGCGTTTACGGACACGTTCGACTTCAGCGGGGCGCTGGTGCGGTTCGTGAACGCCAGCCCCAACGCGACGCCGATGCAGCTCTCGGTGCTCAGCTCGACGGCCACCACGGAGACGACGATCGGGGCCGCGATCGATTACCGGGCCGGCGGGGCGTTCGTCGCGGTACCCACCGGCTCGTACACGCTCAACCTGCGGGCGGCCGGTACCACGGCGCCAGCCGTGACACGCACGGGCGTCTCGTTTATTGCGGGGCGGGTGTACACCATTACGCTGCGTGGCGACATGACCCTCCCCTCCACCGGCACGGCCGTCAACCGGCCGTTCCTTGACAACACGCTCAACCGATAAGCCGGCTCACACGACGCCCCGGCACCGGCCGGGGCATCGTGTCTCTCGCCTGATCCTGCATGGACGCCCTCGACACCCGCCTCATCGGCCTGCTCCGCGAGAACGCCCGCGAAAGCGTGGCGTCGCTGGCCAAGCAGTTGCGCGTCTCCCGGGGCACCGTGCAGAACCGCATTGACAAGCTGCTGGCCACGCGGGTACTGCTCGGCTTCACCGTCCGTACCACGCCGGAGGCGGCCTCGCACCGTGTCCGCGCCGTCACCATGATCCGCACCGAGGGCGACGCCGACGCCGTGCTGAAGGCGCTGCGCGGCTATCCCGAGGTGCGGGCGTTGCACACCACCAACGGCCGCTGGGATATCGTGGCCGAACTGGCCACCGACACGTTACCGCAGTTCGATGAGGTGCTGCGCCAGATAGGGAAAGTGCGCGGCGTGGCCAACAGCGAGACGAGCCTGCTGCTCTCCACGCACAAGTTGTAGTCCAATCCACACGATACACGAACGCCCCGCCCGATCGATCGGGGGGGGGCGTTCGTGTGTGCTGCACTGCGCGGGGCGTCTACTTCACGCCGAGCTGTGTCCGCAGGAAGGCGATGGTGCGCGGCCAGGCATCTTTCGTCGCCGCGAGGTTGGCGTCCGCTTCGGCCCGGGCGATGGCGGCGGCGCTGTCGCTCGCCGTCGGCCGCGGGTCGTTCTGCGCCCGCAGGAAGCCGTGAATGGCGCCGTCGTAGTTCACGCCCGTGTAGCTCTTCTTGAGCGATTTCATCGTGGAGTCGAGCGCCGGCATGAGGGCCGCAATGCGCGCGTCCTTCGAGCCGTTGAGCAGCATGACCGGCTGCGTGATCTTCGCCAGCGAGTCGGCATCGACCGTGGCCGGCACGGCCGCCGTCGTGGCCGTGGCCGGGGTGCCGGCCTTGGTATACGGCGCGCCGTAAAACGCCACGCCGCCCGCGTAGCCCTTCACACCGCCGTTCACGGCATGCGCCCACACCGTGGTGCCGCCCCAGCAGTAGCCGATCACGGCGTACTTCTGCTGCGCGCTGGGCAGCATCATGCCGTAGTTGGCCGACGCGCTGATGATGCGGTTGCGTTCGGCGGTGCTGACACCGGCGATGAGGCGGCGCGCCGTGTCGGCCGGGAGTTCGACGCTGCTCGGACCGCCCCGCACCCGCGACAGGAAGTCGGGCGCGATGGCGATGAATCCATCAGCGGCCGCCTGATCGGCCACGCCGCGCACCCAGGTGGAGAGCCCGAAGATCTCGTGCACCACGACCACCACCGGCGCCTTCTGGCTGGCACTCTTGCTGAAGGGGTAGACCACCCACGCCATCAGCGAATCGGCCGAACCGGGTTCGTAGGCGATCTTGACCCACTCGCCGTGTCGCGGACTGCTGCGAACCCGCTCGGCCGCGCCGCTGTTGCTCGCCGGCAACGTGGGATGCTGCGGCGAGGAGATCGGCATGATCGCCGACGGTGCAGCCAGATCGGCGGCGCTCATGTGCGCCATGTGCTCGTCGGCGGCCATCGGTCCCGACACGGCCGACACGGCACGGGACGTCAGCACGGCAGGCGTGCCGGGGGTGGCGCGCTGCAGGGTGCAGGCGCCGGCGAACAGGAGAAGCAGCAGGCTCGGGCGGCGAGTCATGGGCGGGTCCTGGAGAAAGGAGGGCACCACCCGTGAAATGTAATCCGCCCGAGCCTGCCGCACGCGCGGTCAGAACACCGCGAGTACTTCCTCGTCGTCGCCTTCGAACGGGATGAGCGCCCTCGCGGCAGACGGCCCGTTCCGGTGCCGTGGTCCGCCATGCGCCGTCACCCGCTGGGGCTGCGGGCGCTGTGACTGCGCAAGCGGCGGCGCTGCGCTGTCGAGCACGAACTGGCCAACGAGGCTGCGCAGCATCTCTGCCT